>NZ_AQOH01000060.1 GCF_000364705.1 Pseudomonas fuscovaginae SE-1
ACGACTGCTTCGCAGCCGAACGGGGGCAAGCCCCCTCGCCACATCCCGGTTCTCCTCGGGGGCAAACCCTTCACCACATGTCGGTTCTCCTCGGGGGCAAGCCCCTTCACCACATCCCGGTTCTCTTCGGGGGCAAGCCCTTCACCACATCCCGGTTCTCCTCGGCGGCAAGCCCCTTCACCACATCTCAGTTTTCCTCGCCCTCGGCGAGCAGGGCGATCCCGCCGATGATCACCAGCACGCCAAGCCAGTGCAGCAGGCTGATCTGTTCACCCAGCCCCAGCCATGACCCGAGCAGCACCGCGATGAACACCAGCGAACTCAACGGAAATGCGAGGGACAGGCTGCTGCGCCGCAGGATCAGCATCCACACGAAAAACGCGCCGATATAGCAGGCGATCGCCACCCAGACGCCCGGGTTGACCAGCACCGCGGTCAGCCATTGCAGGTTGAAATCCACCTGGCCCAGTTGGTCGCCGCCGACCTTGGTAGCTATCTGTCCGGCGCTTTCGAAGAGGATCAGCAGGGCCCAGAGGACGATGGTGCCGAGGCGGCCGTGAAGCCAGTCGATGTGTTTGGCATTGCTCATGAATAGGTTCCCTCGATTCTCAACCGCCAGCGATGGCGACCAGCATGACGCCCAGTGTGATGACCAGGGTGCCCATCCAGCGCCGGCGGCTGACGGTCTCCCCCAGCACCAGCTTGCCCGCCAGCACCACTCCGCAGTAACCCAGCGCGGCGGCCGGGAACAGCAGGCTCAACGGCGCCCGTGACAGGGCTTCGAGCCAGACCAGGAACTCCACGGCATAGGCCCCGATCCCGCACCACAGCAGCGGCGCATTGAATACCTGGCCCCAGAAGGCGTTGAGACGGAAGCCGCCTTCGAGCTCCGGCAGGCGGTCCAGGCCGATCTTGAAACAGAGTTGGCCGACCACGTCGAGGACGATGGAAAAGGCCACCAGCAGAACAACGGTCAGGGTCACGGAAACAGCTCCTCGAACAGCGCGATCAACGCCTGGTTGGTGGTTGCGTTGCGTTGCAGGTCGGCAGCGCTCCAGCGTTCGGCCGGGGGCTGGTCGGACCTGGCTTCCCAGCGCTTGAAGGCGTTGCTGAAGCCCGGTTGGGCGAACTCGCCGCAGATGTCGATGCCCAGCACGCGCTTGCGTGCCGCCAGGACGCGGAGGGCATCGAGCAGGTGGGTCAGGCGCATGCCGCCCTGGTCCCAGTTGGTCGCGGCATCTTCGATGGCCAGCACGTCCTTGTCGATGGTGATCCAGATCGCCTCGGTGGGCAGGCTCTGGATCAGTTGCTCGAGGAAGTCCGGCCAGTGTTCATCGGCCAGGTTACGCCAGTGCAGGTGGTTTTCCTGCTGCTGGTGGCCGGCACCGTCGCCGACCCGCCCCCAGACCTTGGAGGGCGCGTGCCGCCAGGGGAACAGTTGCAGGACGCCGCGGCGCAGGGCGCCGAGGTTGCCACCGCGCAGTTGCGGGGTGTCGAGGTCTTCGCTGCAGGGGCCGAGGGTGACGATGCGCTGGATGTTCGGCAGCTTGAGTGCGCGGTTGACCCACGAGCCGCAGTGCCGGCGTGGGGCCAGGTGGACCCAGTCGGGGTGGTTGTCGAAGTGGATCAGGCTGACCGGCTCCGGCAGGTTGCGCAGGAACGCCGGGGTCAGGTGATGGTAGTCGCCGGAGCCGACGAAGATGATCTGCGGTCTACCCGCTGCTGGCGTGGCGAGCTGGCGCAGGCGCTCGGTGAAGCGTCGATACTGGCGTTCGGTGGTCCACAGGCGCAGTTTCGGGCCCAGGTCGAGCAGGTCCAGGCGCCGGGCGCGCCCGCTGTCGAGCAGGCTCCGGATCGGCGCCTGGGCCATGAGGCTGTGGTCGAGATCGAGGATGTTCAAAACGTTGATTTTCCCGTGGCAGTGCCCGCATTTCAGGTTGCCTGCCCCGGCTGGAGGGCAGGAAATTCGGGCTTTGTCGGGTAAATGCAAAGGGCGGGCCAGCTGGTTTGGTGGCCTGGCACCGCTCTAGTAGGAGCCGGCTTGCTGGCGATCCGCCGAAGGCGGCCATCCAGCGAGTTCATTAGCGCCTGGCCGACCGCTATCGCCAGCAAGCGGAGCGCCGCCCGGCCGCCTTCCACGGTTTTGTGGGCATAACGATAGCTTGTGGGCGACGGATTTCGCGATGTGTCGGGTCTTCGCGAATCAGCCGTGCAGGCGCAGCCACAGGCTGACCAGCACGGTCGCGGCAATCAGCCAGGCCAGCACCGCCACCGCCAGGGACAGCTCCAGGCGCAGCCGGTCGAGCATCACGTAGAGCACCGCCAGGTAGATGAAGTACGGGATGATCGACCACATGCCGAAGACGATGGTGGTCTTGAGCTCTTCCACCGAGCGGCCCTTGCCGACGATGTAGTGGGCGATCAGCGCGAAGGTCGGGAACAGCGGTACCAGGCCGGCGATGTAGTAGTTGCGGGTTTTCGACAGGGCGGCGAGCAGCAGTACCACCACGGCGCCAAGAGCCGCCTTGATCAACAGATGCATGTCAATGACTCAAACCGTATTTCTTCACCTTGTCGAACAGGGTGGTCTTGGCCATGCCCAATTCCTGGCTGGCCTGGGTCAGGTTGCCGCCACTGCGTTGCAGGGCGTCGTTGAGCAGGTTGCGTTCGAAGGCTTCCACCGCCTCGGCGAAGCCCAGGCCGCCGGCACTGGGCGTGCCGGGTTTCTTGAAGGCCGGCAGGCCGAGGGCGAAGCGTTCGGCGACGTTGCGCAGTTCACGCACGTTGCCCGGCCAGTCGTGGCTCATCAGGCTCGACAGGGTCTGGTTGTCCAGCTCCGGCGCGGCGCGATCGAAGCGCAGCGAAGACTGCTGCAGGAAGTGTTCGAACAGTTGCAGGATGTCCTCGCGCCGTTCGCGCAGCGGCGGCAACTCCAGGGTCACCACGTTCAGGCGGTAGTAGAGGTCGCTGCGGAACTCGCCGGCCTTGCCCAGTTCGTCGAGGTCGGATTTGGTCGCGGCGATGACCCGGCAGTCCACCGCGACGCTCTGGTTCGAGCCCAGACGCTCCAGGGTGCGCTCCTGCAGGACCCGCAACAGCTTGATCTGCAGCGCAATCGGCATGCTTTCCACTTCATCGAGAAACAGCGTGCCGCCGTGGGCGTGCTCGATCTTGCCGATGCGCCGCTTGCCGGCTCCGGTGAAGGCGTTGGCCTCGTGGCCGAAGATTTCGCTCTCGAAGAGGTTTTCCGGCAGGCCGCCGCAGTTGAGGGCGACGAACTGTTGCGACTGGCGCCGGCTGAAGTCGTGCAGGCAGCGGGCGACCAGTTCCTTGCCGGTACCGGTCTCGCCTTCGATCAGCACGTTGGCCGACGTGTCGGCGACGTTGGCGATCAGTTCCCGCAGGTTCTGCATCGCCGGCGAGCGGCCGATGATTCGCCCTTCCAGGCTGTCGCGCTCGGCCAACTGTCGGCGCAGCGACCAGACTTCCCGCGACAGACCGCGTTGTTCCAGGGCACGGCGGGCGACCTCGACCAGGCGTTCGGGCGAGAAGGGTTTTTCCATGAAGTCGTAGGCCCCGTTGCGCATCGCGCCGACGGCCATGGAGATGTCGCCGTGGCCGGTGATCAGCACCACCGGCAGGCTGCGATCGCGGGCCTTGAGGCGGGTCAGCAGCTCCAGGCCGTCGATGCCCGGCAGGCGGATATCGCTGATGACGATACCGGGGAAGTTGTCGCCGATCCGCTCCAGGGCCGCCTCGGCGCTGGAGACGCCTTCACAGGGAATATCCTCGAGCGACAGCGCCTGCTGGCAACCGAGCAGTACATGGGGATCGTCCTCGACGATCAGGACGGTCAGGTCATTGTTCATATCGGCTCGGCCTTGGCAGGGATGACCCGCGGTAGATGGAGGACAAAAGCGGTGCCGCCGCTGGCCGGGTGCTCCACGCCCAGGTTGCCGCCGGCTGCCGCCGCCAGGCTCGCCGAGAGCGTCAGGCCCAGGCCGAGGCCTTGTGCGCCGGGCTTGGTGGTGAAGAAAGGTTCGAACAGGTGCTTGCGTGCTTCCAGCCCGATGCCGTGGCCGTTGTCGCGCACCTGCAGGCGGTATTTGCCATCGGCGAAGTCGCCTTCCAGCCACAGTTCCGGCAACGGCTGCGCCTGCATGGCGTCGAGGGCGTTGCCGAACAGGTTGACCAGGATCTGTTCCAGGCGGGTCGGGTCGATCGCCAACTGGACGTCGTCATGGTCGCGGTGGATTTCCAGGCGCATGCCCTCGATACGGCCGCTCAACAATTGCAGGGCGGCATCGATGGATTTGCCCAGGTTGGCCTCGCCCTTGTCATCGCCCCGGCGGGCAAAGGCGCGCAGGCTGGCGGTGATGCGGCCCATGCGGTCGATCAGGTCGTTGATGGTCCGCAGGTTGGTGCTGGCCACCTCCAGCTCGCCACGTTCCAGAAACCGAATGGTGTTGCCGGAAAGAGTGCGCAGGGCTGCCAGAGGCTGGTTCAGCTCGTGGGCGATGCTGGTGGACATCTGGCCGATGGCGGCCAGCTTGCCAGCCTGGACCAACTCGTCCTGGGCCCGGCGCAGGGTTTCCTCGGCCTGGCGCCGCTCGCGGATCTGATCCTTGAGGCGGTCGTTGCTGGCACGCAGGTCGGCGGTGCGTTCGGTGATGCGCCGTTCCAGCTGGCCGTTGGCTTCCTGCAGGGCTTCCCGGGCGGCGAGCCGGGTGGCGAGCACCTTGCGCCGTTCGTTCCAGGCGATCAGCAGGAAAGCCACCAGGGCAAAGGCCACCGCGACCAGGATGCCCTGGTTGGCCGCTTCGCGCCGCAGGTCCTGCAAGGGCGTGAGCAGGGTGAAGTTCCAGGGAGTGTCGGCCAGTTGCCGGGTCTGGGCCAGGTAGCTGACATTGTCACCGTCCTTGACCAGATCCGGGTTGGCGGGGAAGGTCAGGGTCTCGACGCCATCGCCGAGGCGTTCACGGGCCAGTGGCTGCAGTTCGTTGAGCGGCCACCAGTAGTACTGCAGGCTGCGGGCCAGGCGGTCCTTGATCTCCGGCGTCAGGGGACGGACCGACTTGAGCCGTCGGCTCGGGTCGCTGGAGAGAATGATGATGCCGTTCTCGTCGCTGACGAAGGCTTCCAGGCGGGCGCGCTGCCAGCGCTCCTCGAGGGCTTCCAGGCGCACCTTGATCACCGCCACGCCGATGATCTTGCCTTGTTCCTCGAGGCCGTGGGCCAGGTAGTAGCCAGGCTCGCCAAGGGTGCTGCCGATGCCGTAGAAACGCCCCGGCTGGCCCCGTACGGCGTCCTGGAAATAGGCGCGGAACGACAGGTCTTCGCCCAGATAACTGTCGCTGTCGCGCCAGTTGCTGGTGGCCAGTACCCGACCGGAGTTGTCCAGCACGTAGATCGCCCGGCTGCGGCTGCGGCGGTTGAGGCCTTCGAGGTATTCGTTGACGGTCTGGCGATGGTCGGCGTCGGGATCGCGCAGCAGGTCCGAGACGCTGGACTCGAGTTCCAGCAGGCTGGGCAGGTAGGTGTACTTGCTCAGTTCGCTTTCGACGGTACGGGCATGCAGTTCCAGGGCGCGCGCGCCGTTTTCGCTGAGGGTGCGGATGCCGTAGTGCTCGCTGACGCGATAGCCGGCATAGCCGAGGCCGATCATCAGCAGGATGATCAGCGGCGGCAGGAACAGATGACGGATCAGGCGGGGTTTCACGGCAAGTGATGGCGGCGTCGCACGGTAGAGATGGGGGTCGCATTTCATCACAGATGCCTTGGGGTCAACCAGATCGCATTGGGGCTGATTGGGCTGTGGGAACCAACGGCCTTTGACTCATATCGCCAACCGGGGGAGCAGGATTCATCGACGCATCGGTGAATCCTGCTCCTCCAGTCCGGTTCCTGCAGGAGGCTGCGCAGGGCCTCAGTGCTGCAGGATCTTCTCGAGGAAGTGCTGCGCACGGTCGGAGCGGGCGCTGATGTCGCCGAAGAACTCTTCCTTGTTGCAGTCTTCGATGATCTTGCCCTGGTCCATGAAGATCACGCGGCTGGCGACCTTGCGGGCGAAGCCCATTTCGTGGGTCACGCACATCATGGTCATGCCTTCCTGGGCGAGCTGGACCATCACGTCGAGCACTTCATTGACCATTTCCGGGTCGAGGGCCGAGGTCGGTTCGTCGAACAGCATGACGATCGGGTCCATCGCCAGGGCGCGAGCGATCGCCACGCGCTGTTGCTGGCCACCGGAGAGCTGACCGGGATGCTTGTGCGCATGTGCCGACAGGCCGACGCGGTCGAGCAGTTGCAGGCCTTTCCTGGTCGCTTCTTCCTTGCTGCGGCCCAGCACCTTGATCTGCGCGATGGTCAGGTTCTCGGTGATGGTCAGGTGCGGGAACAGCTCGAAGTGCTGGAACACCATGCCCACTCGCGAGCGCAGTTTCGGCAGGTCGGTCTTCGGGTCGGCGATGGAGGTGCCGTCGACCACGATGTCGCCCTTCTGGAACGGTTCCAGGGCGTTGACGCACTTGATCAGCGTCGACTTGCCCGAGCCCGACGGACCGCAGACCACCACCACTTCACCCTTTTTGACTTCGGTGCTGCAATCGGTCAGCACCTGGAAGTCGCCATACCACTTGTTGACGTTCTTGATAGAGATCATATGGCAAACCTTTTTTGCAGACGCTTGACCAGCCGCGAGGCGGCAAAGCTGATGATGAAGTAGACCAGGCCGGCGAAGATCAGGAACTCGTTGGAGCGACCGACGATGTCACCGCTCGAGCGCGCGGAGTTGAGGAAATCCACCAGGCCCACGGTGTAGACCAGCGAGGTGTCCTGGAACAGGATGATACTTTGCTGCAGCAGCAGCGGGGTCATCTTGCGGAACGCCTGGGGCAGTATGATCAGGCGCATGGTCTGGCCGTAGCCCATGCCCAGTGCCTGGGCGGCACCCATCTGGCCCTTGGGAATCGACTGCACGCCGGCCCGGACGATTTCACAGAAGTACGCCGCCTCGAACATCATGAAGGCGACGATGCAGGAGGTGAACGCGCCGATCGGTGTGTCCTCGCCGGTGATCCAGCGCAGCACGAACGGGACCGCCAGGTAGAACCAGGTGATCACCAGCAGCAGCGGGATCGAACGGAAGTAGTTGACGTACGCGCCGGCGATGCTCGACAGCAGCTTGTTGTGGGACAGGCGCATGAGGGCCAGCAGGGTGCCGAGGATGATCCCGCCGATGACGCCGAGGGCCATCAGTTGCAGGGTCATCAGCATGCCGTTCCACAGGCCGGGAATGGCCGGGACGATGTCGCTGAAATCGAGTTCCATTATTTACCCCCCACGGAGATCAGGCCGGGCACCGAGACTTTCTTCTCGACCAGGCGCATGAGCAGCATCAGGCTCATGTTCAGGGTGAAGTAGATCAGCGTCGCCAGGGTGAAGGCTTCGAACAGGTTGGCGGAAAACTCGGCGGTCTGCTTGGTCTGCGCGAGCAATTCCATCAGGCCGATCAGCGAGGCCACGGACGAGTTCTTGAAGATGTTGAGGAATTCCGAGGTCAGTGGCGGAATGATGATCCGGTAGGCCTGGGGCAGCAGCACGTGCCAGTAGATCTGCGGCAGCTTGAAGCCCATGGCCCGGGCTGCCGATTCCTGGCCGCGGGGCAGCGCCTGGATGCCGGTACGTACCTGTTCGCAGACCCGTGCGGCGGTGAACAGGCCGAGGCAGATCACCACGCTGATGTAGGCCGAGGTGGTCGGGTTCAGGTCCTGCTTGAACCACTCCTGCAGGTTCTGCGGCAGCAGGTCGGGCACCAGGAAGTACCAGATGAACAGTTGTACCAGCAATGGCACGTTGCGGAACAATTCCACGTAGCAGGTCGCGATGCCGGCTACCAGGCGGTTGGGTACGGTGCGCATCACGCCGAGTATGGAGCCCAGGGTCAATGCAATGATCCAGCCCACGATGGCGATCGCGATGGTCCAGCCCAGCCCGGAGATGAACCAGTCGAGATAGGTCTCGCTGCCCACGCCGGTGGTCTTGAAGAACACGCCCCAATCCCAGTTGTAATTCATTCGGGTCTCCCCTCAGGTCGATCGATGTACGAGCACGTGCTTCCCGGGACTCCGCCCCGCCCGCCAGTGTCTGCCGGGCACACCGGTACCGCTCGCGGTCCGAGTGTTGTTCCAATGCCATTCAGGAGAAGCCAGTACAGCAGGTGTCCAACAGGCTTCCCGGGCCGCGTGGGCGGCCCTGGGAAGTCAGGTTAGCCGTGACTCAGATCTTTGCGTCTGGCGCCGGCTTGTCGTTCGGGTTGGCGATCAGGGCCTTGAGCTTGTCGCTCATCGGGAACTGCAGGTTCAGGCCTTTTGGTGGAATCGGCTGGGTGAACCACTTGTCGTAGATCTTGTTGATCTCGCCCGATTTGTAGAGGCCGACGATGGCGTCATCCACGGCTTTCTTGAACGCCGCGTCGTCCTTGCGGACCATGCAGCCGTAGATTTCGTAGGACTGTGGAGTACCGGTCACGGCCCAGTCGGTCGGCTTCTTGGCCTTGGCCATTTCACCGGCCAGCAGCGCGTCGTCCATCATGAAGGCGACGGCACGGCCGCTTTCGAGCATCTGGAAGGACTCGCCGTGGTCCTTGGCGGAGATGACGTTCATGCCCATCTGCTTGTCGGCGTTCATGGCCTTGAGGATGCGCTCGGACGTGGTGCCGGCGGTGGTCACGACGTTCTTGCCCTTGAGGTTGTCGAAGTCCTTGTACTCGGAGTCCTTCTTGGACAGCAGGCGGGTGCCGACTTCGAAGATGCCGACCGAGAAGTCGACCTGCTGGGCGCGTTCGGCGTTGTTGGTGGTGGAACCGCACTCGACGTCGACGGTGCCGTTCTGCACCAGCGGAATACGGGTCTGGGAGGTGACCAGGTTGTACTTGACCTTCAGGTCAGGCAGGTTCAGGTCTTTCTTGATGCCTTCCACGATCGCCAGCTGGATGTCGTGGGAGTAGCCGACCGGCTTGCCGGAAGCATCAGCGATATAGGAAAACGGAATGGAACTGTCGCGATGGCCGAGGGTGATGGTCCCGGACTCTTTGATCTTCTTCAGGGTGCCGGTCAGTTCGGCGGCGGAAACTGGAGTGCTGATCAGAGCGGCGGCGATTGCTGCGCCCAGGATGTGGGGAACGATGCGCATCGGTTACTTTCCTCGAGATTGTTTTTCTTATGGAGCCGTTCAGTCGGCTCTCGGGTACTGCGAACGGCCCGCAGGGCCCAAGGGGCTGAGTGAGCATTCGGTCGTGAAGTATAGAGCACGACTCATGCCACTCCCGGCGGAATGGGTTTTGTTTTTGATTTATAAGGATTTTTTGTATTTTTTGAGCGAGGGCGAGGGCGTCTGGCGTCCGGTTCGCCGAATGATGGCCGAATGGGTGTTCGGAAAACCGAATGGGGCGCATGGTGCGCGAAACGGATGTGCGACACCGGTCGTGCAGGCGTGTGGCTTGCCCGCGAGTACGCCGGCAAGCCTGGTTCGAAACAGCGGGGGAGGTGTCAGGCCGCTTCGATCTTGCCGCGAGCCTGCTCGGTCTTGTCCAGGTAGTTCTGCAGTTTCTGCTGTTGCTCCGGGCTGATGAACAGCCCCAGCTTGCTGCGTCGCCACAGGATGTCCTGGGCGGCGGTTGCCCACTCTTCGGCACACAGATAGTCGACTTCACGGCTGTAGAGGCCGCCGCCCAGGTGTTCACCGAGATCGCCCAGCGTCTGCACACCCTCCAGCAGGCGCCAAGTGCGGCTGCCGTAGGTGCTGGCCCAGCGCCGGGCGATTTCGCTGGGTACCCAGTCGAAACGGCTGCGGATCGCCTCGGCCAGAGTCTGCGGCGTGCTCATGTCTTCGCCGCCGGGCAGGGTCGCGGTCGCCGTCCAGCTCGGGCGCATCTGGGTGAAGAAGGGGGCCAGTTGGCTCATCGCCGACTCGGCCAGCTTGCGGTAGGTCGTCAGCTTGCCGCCGAACACCGACAGCAGTGGCGCCTCCTCGGCGCTGCCCGACAGCGCCAGGGTGTAGTCACGGGTCACGGCCGAAGGGTTGTCGGACTCGTCGTTGCACAGTGGGCGTACGCCGGAGTAGCTGTGCAGGATGTCGCCGCGGTTCAGTTGTTTCTTGAAGTGCGCGTTGACCACCTGGAGCAGGTAATCGGTTTCCGCCTCGGTGATCGCCACCTTGGCCGGGTCGCCCTGATACTCGCGGTCGGTGGTGCCGATCAGCGTGAAGCGTTCCAGGTAGGGAATGGTGAACACGATGCGCTGGTCCTCGTTCTGCAGAATGTGCGCGTGTTCGCCTTCGTACAACCGTGGCACGATCAGGTGGCTGCCCTGAATCAGGCGGATGCCGTAGGGCGAGTCCAGCTTCAGGTCATCCTTGATGAACCTGGCGACCCACGGGCCGGCGGCATTGACCAGGGCCCTGGCCTGGATCGAGAAGCGGGCGCCATCGGCGCGTTCCATCTCCAGGTGCCACAGGCCCTTGGTGCGACGGGCGCTGGTGCAACGGGTGCGGGTATGGATGTGCGCACCTTTTTCCCGGGCGGCCATGGCATTGAGCACCACCAGGCGGGCGTCGTCGACCCAGCAGTCGGAGTACTCGAAGCCCTTGCCGATTTCCGCCTTGAGCGGGCTGTCTGGGCCGAACTTGAGGCTGCGCGAACCGGCGAGTTTTTCGCGTTTGCCCAGGTGGTCATAGAGGAACAGCCCGGCGCGGATCATCCAGGCCGGGCGCAGATGCGGGCGATGGGGCAGGACAAAACGCATCGGCTTGACGATATGCGGGGCCTTGGCCAGCAGCACTTCGCGCTCGGCCAGGGCTTCGCGTACCAGGCGGAACTCGTAGTGTTCGAGATAGCGCAGGCCACCATGGATCAGCTTGCTGCTGGCGGACGAGGTGTGGCTGGCGAGGTCGTCCTTTTCGCAAAGGAACACCGACAGGCCGCGCCCGGCTGCGTCCGCGGCAATCCCGACACCATTGATGCCACCGCCGATCACGGCGATGTCATAGATCTCGGCAAGGGGTGGGGCAGGCAAGGTGGTGGTAGTCATCGGCGAGCCTCGCATGGCGGTTGCTATATTTGAATTCGAACATTTATGTTCATTTTCGAAAATATTAGCGGATATGAACGCGCACAGCCACCCGCTCCTGATTGAAAAAATTCATCAGGAGGAGCTGAAAGGAAAATTATCGAACATTGAGGTGCGGAAATAGCGGGGCTGGTGCTGTTCCTGCGCTGTTCCTGTAGGAGCGGGCAAGCCCGCTCCTACAGGAACAGCGCAGGGCTCTGCTGGGGCTTTGGGGCGCCGGGGGCGGCTCAGACCACGTCCAGGCGGATCTTGTGCTGGTTGAGCAACTGCGCCAGGGCCGGCACCGGTGCCTGGTCGGTCACCAGGCAGTCGATCAGGGTGATCGGTCCCAGGCGTACCATGGCGTTGCGCCCGAACTTGCTCGAGTCGGCGGCCAGGATGACCTGGCGGGCATTGGCGATGATCGCCTGGGATACCCGGACTTCCTGGTAGTCGAAGTCCAGCAGGCTGCCGTCCTCGTCGATGCCGCTGATGCCTACCAGGGCGAAGTCGACCTTGAACTGGTTGATGAAGTCGACGCTGGCCTGGCCCACCACGCCGCCGTCGCGACGGACGTTGCCGCCGGCCAGTTGCACTTCGAAGTCGTCCTTGGCACTGAGGATCGACGCCACGTGCAGGTTGTTGGTGATGATCTTCAAGTGATTGTGGTTGAGCAGGGCGCGCGCGATCGATTCGGTGGTGGTGCCGATATTGATGAACAGCGAAGCGTGGTCGGGGATCTGTTGGGCGATGGACTCGGCGATCCGCTGCTTTTCATCGCGCATCTGGTCGGCGCGCATGGCGTAGGCGGTGTTCTCGACGCTGGAGTCGTAGGCGGCCCCGCCGTGGTAGCGGCGCAGCAGGTTGGAGTCCGCCAACTGGTTGATATCACGGCGGATGGTTTGCGGGGTCACGACGAACAGCTGGGCCATTTCCTCGATGCTGACATAGCCGCGTTCGCGGACCAGTTCGAGGATTTGCTGCTGGCGGGGAGGCAGATTCATGGGGCGTCCTTTGGGCTGCCGTACAAATTCCGCCATGATGCCGCAGGAAGAACCGCTCTGCCACTTGCCGGTCCGCTGAAACGATTCCAGGGTCGCAAACCGGGCGGGTGCCGGTCGCTTGCTTGCGATAGCGATCAGACAGTCGATAGCTTCGGTGGCTGATACACCGCTATCGCCAGCAAGCCGGCTCCTGCAGGGACTGCGCCAGGCACATGCGCGTCAGGGACCTGTAGGAGCGTGGCTTGCCCGCGAATGGCCCTCAAGCGCTGCTCACGCGGCTTAGTTGCTGCCTTCGTGCGGTTCCCAGTCACGGGTACGGCTCACGGCCTTTTTCCAGCCGCCGTAGAGTTTTTCCTTCTCGGCTTCGGCCAGTTGCGGCTCGAACTCGCGTTCGATCACCGCCTTGCCGCGCAACTCCTCCAGGCTGCCCCAGAAGCCGCAGGCCAGGCCGGCCAGGTAGGCGGCGCCGAGGGCGGTGGTTTCACGCATTTGCGGGCGTTCGACCTGGGTACCGAGGATGTCGGCCTGGAACTGCATCAGGAAGTTGTTGGCAACCGCGCCGCCATCCACGCGCAGGGCCTTGAGGCGTTCTCCGGCATCCTGCTGCATGGCGTCGAGCACGTCGCGGGTCTGGTAGGCGATCGACTCCAGGGCCGCACGGATGATGTGATCCACCTTCACGCCACGGGTCAGGCCGAATAGCGCACCACGGGCATAGGGGTCCCAGTACGGCGCGCCCAGGCCGGTGAAGGCCGGTACCAGGTAGACGCCATTGCTGTCCTTGACCTTGTTGGCGAAGTACTCGGTGTCGTAGGCGTCGTTGACGATCTTCAGTTCGTCACGCAGCCACTGCACGGTGGAACCGCCGTTGAACACCGCGCCTTCCAGGGCGTAGGCCACTTCACCGCGGGGGCCGCAGGCGATGGTGGTGAGCATGCCATGGTTGGACTTCACCGCGTTGGTGCCGGTGTTCATCAGCAGGAAGCAGCCGGTGCCGTAGGTGTTCTTGGCCTGGCCCGGCTCCACGCACATCTGGCCGAACAGGGCGGCCTGCTGGTCGCCGGCGATACCGCCGATGGCGATGCCGCTCTTGGTACGACCGTAGATTTCCGAGGACGACTTCACTTCCGGGAGCATTTCCCGAGGGATGTCGAGGATTTCCAGCATCTTCGAATCCCACTTCAGGGTGTGGATGTTGAAGAGCAGGGTGCGCGAGGCGTTGGTGTAGTCGGTGACGTGGGTCTTGCCGCCGGTGAATTTCCAGATCAGCCAACTGTCGACGGTGCCGAACAGCAGCTCGCCATTGCGCGCACGCTCGCGGCTGCCTTCGACGTTGTCGAGGATCCACTTGAGCTTGGTGCCGGAGAAGTACGGGTCGGTGACCAGGCCGGTGGTCTCGCGGATATAGTCCTCGTGCCCGTCGCGCTTGAGCTGCTGGCAGATCTCGGTGCTGCGACGGCATTGCCAGACGATGGCGTTGTAGATCGGCCGGCCGGTGGTCTTGTCCCAGACCACGGTGGTTTCACGCTGGTTGGTGATGCCGATGGCGGCCACCTGGTCATGGTGCAGGCCGGCTTGTGCCAGGGCCTCGACCATCACGGCGCTCTGGGTGGCGAAGATTTCCATCGGGTCGTGCTCGACCCAGCCGGCCTGTGGATAGTGTTGCTGGAATTCGCGTTGGGCGGTGCAGACCACGTTGGCGTCGCGGTCGAAGATGATTGCCCGGGAGCTGGTCGTACCCTGATCGAGGGCAATGATGTAGTTCTTATTCTGAATGTCGGTCATTTTCGATTGCCTTGAACTGGTGTAGGGAAAAAGTTTCGGCGGGTCCCACCAAGGGAATACGTGCCCGCCGGGTCTGGCGTGATGCGGTGGATCAGGAAGCGCGGACCTTCTTGGCGGCGGTCGCAGGCTCTTCCTCTACGGCGGTGGCGCTGGGCAGGTGGCGGGCGATCATCCCGCGATACAGCGCGGCCCCGAGACTGGCCCCGAGAATCGGCGCGAAGATCGGAACCAGGAAATACGGAATGTCGCGCCCGCCAGTGAAGGCTATTTCACCCCAGCCGGCAACGAAGGTCATCAGCTTGGGCCCGAAATCCCGCGCCGGGTTCATCGCGAAGCCGGTCAGCGGGCCCATGGCGCTGCCGATCACGGCGATCAGCAGGCCGATCAGCAGAGGCGCCAGCGGGCCGTTGGGCAGGCCGTTGTTGTCGTCGGTCAGGGACATGATCACGCCCATCAGGATGGCGGTGATCACCACTTCGACCAGGAAGGCCTGGGCGGTGGTCAAGGCGGCGTTCGGGTAGGTGGAGAACACCGAGGCCAGCTCCAGGCTGGCTTGCGAACCGCGGACCATGTGGTGAGCCTGTTCGAAATCGAAGAACAGGTTGCTGTAAAGCGTGTAAACCAACGCGGCCGCGCAAAAGGCGCCGGCGACCTGGGCGATGATGTAGAAGGGCAGTTTGCGTTTTTCGAAGTCGGCGAACAGGCACAGCGCAATGCTGACGGCCGGATTGAGGTGCGCACCGGAAACGCCGGCGGTCAGGTAGATCGCCATGCTCACGCCCACCCCCCAGATGATGCTGATTTCCCACAGGCCGAAACTGGCGCCCGCGACCTTGAGGGCGGCGACACAGCCGGTGCCAAAGAAAATCAGCAGGGCGGTGCCGAGGAATTCGGCGATGCATTGTCCCGATAGCGACGGTTGTTTCAGAGCGGTAGTCATTGGACACCTCGATTTTTGTTGTTGTGTGACGCCAAACCCGATGGATGGCGTGGTCTTCACATCGACTGTCGGGGATCCCCATCCCTGAAGTCGACTTACCGCTGGTACTGCTGGATCAGGAGCATGATCTTCAGATTCGAAAAAATATAGACAAGAAACACTGCTGTCAAAGGTCGAAAGTGAACTGCTATCCATATTGTGACTATTGATTGAGTGAATGAAGTAGGCCGGTCTGTAGGAATGTGGCGACATTGATGTCGCGTTCAGACGCTCAAGGCCCTTGAATTAGACGGTTTCGTACCTCCAATAGAGCCTTTTGCACAGGGATGGCGCTAAAATCCGCGCTTACCTAACCGTCTGCCAGGAATGATCATGACGCCTGCCTTGGACCTGCTGAAAAAAGTTCGTGCCGAACATCGTGTGCACAGTTACGAACATGATCCGAAAGCCGCCTCCTATGGTCTGGAGGCCGCGGAAAAGCTGGCGCTCGCGCCGGCCCAGGTTTTCAAGACGTTGCTGGCGAGCAGTGAAAAGGCCGAATTGCTGGTGGCGGTGGTACCGGTCGTCGGAAGTCTGGATCTGAAGGCTCTTGCCCACGCGGCCGGGGTGAAGAAAGTCGAAATGGCTGATCCGGCCGCCGCGCAGCGGGCGACGGGGTATCTGCTGGGCGGCATCAGTCCGCTGGGGCAGAAGAAGCGCTTGCGCACGTTCATCGATCAGAGCGCCCAGGGCTTCGCGACCATCTTTGTCAGTGCCGGGCGCCGTGGCCTGGAGGTCGAGCTGGCGCCGGCGCTGCTGGCCGAGCATACCCAGGCGAAGTTCGCCGATATCGGTCGCGCCTGAGCGGTCTGTATGGCGTAAATTCAGCGGTTCTGTCACTGGGCGACGATGCGGGGGAGCGAGCAGACTGACGCTCTTGGACAAGGAGAGAGAGGACGTCATGCAGCTTGAATTTCACCAGGTCGATGCCTTCAGCGAACGGCCCTTCAGTGGCAATCCGGCGATGGTCTATCGGCTCGACACCTGGCTGGCCGATGAGTTGATGCAGAAAATCGCCGCCGAGCACAATCTGGCGGAAACCGCCTTTGTGGTCCGCGAGGGAGCGGCCTGGGGCATCCGCTGGTTCACCCCGACTACCGAGGTGCCGCTCTGCGGCCACGCCACCCTGGCCAGTGCCTTCGTGCTGTTCGAGGTCTACGGCGAGCCGCAGGAAAAGATCGAGTTCGTCTGCAAGGCCGGCGCGCTGAGTGTCAGCCGTGAGGCGGGTCGGTTGTGGCTGGACTTTCCGGTGAGGGTACCGGGTGCGCTCGGTGTTACCGCTGAAGTCGAGCGCGCGCTGGGTACGCCGCTGGTCGATGTATTGGGGGCCAATGAGTTGTTCGTGGTGCTGGCCTCCGAGCAGGCGGTACGCGACTGCACGCCTGACTGGGCGGCCGTCGCCCGGCTGCCCTGGCCGGGGGTGATCGTCACCGCGCCGGGCGAACGGCATGATTTCGTCTCGCGCTATTTCGCCCCGGCCATCGGTATCAACGAGGATCCGGTCACCGGCTCGACCCATTGCGCGCTGATTCCCTACTGGGCGCAGCGTCTGGATAAGACTGCGCTGACGGCCTATCAGTGTTCGTCGCGGGGCGGGGAGCTGTTCTGCCGGCTGGAAGGTGATCGGGTGAAGATCGGCGGCCAGGCCGCGCTAGTGGCCAGCGGACGGCTGGTGCTGGGTTGAACTGAGGGGCCGTCTAGGCCTGGAACAGCACCAGGTGCTCGGCGGCCACGCGGATCCCGACTTCCTCGCCGGGCTGGTGATCGGCATGGCTGGGGAAGATCGACTCCAATTGGCTGCCGCTGGGCAATTGCAGGCGATAGAGGGTCGAGGCACCGAGGAACGTCCTGCTGGTGACCCGCGCCTTCAGCGAACTTTTCGGCGCCGGGACGATGTCGTCCGGTCTCAGCAGCACATCGACCGCAGTGCCCGCCGGCCAGGCATAGGCGCGGTTGCCACGCAGCACGCCCAGTTCGGTCTGCACCGATTCGTGGGTCTGCAACTGTCCGCGGATGAAATAGCCCTGGCCGATGAAGCTGGCGACAAAGGGGCTCGCCGGCTCGTGATAGAGGTTGTAGGGGGTATCCCACTGTTGCAGCCGACCTTCCCTGAAGACTCCGACATGATCGCTGACCGCGAAGGCTTCTTCCTGGTCATGGGTGACCAGGATCGCGCTGATGCCCCGCAGCTTGAGAATGTCGCGGACTTCGTGGCTGAGCTTGCGGCGCAATTCGCCATCGAGGTTGGAGAAGGGCTCGTCGAGCAGCAGCAACTGCGGCTCCGGTGCCAGGGCCCGGGCCAGGGCCACGCGTTGTTGCTGGCCACCGGAAAGCTCATGGGGGTAACGCTGGCCCAGGCCCTTGAGGTTCACCAGTTCCATCAGCTCGGCGGTGATCCGCTCCCGCTCCGGGTGCTGGCGAATGCCGAAGGCGATGTTCTGGGCGACGCTCAGGTGCGGAAACAGCGCGTAATCCTGGAACACCATGCCGATCCGGCGTTTCTCCGGGGCCAGAGTGAACCCGGCCCGGGAGATGACTTCGTCGGCCAGCCGGATCTCGCCCTGGTGAACCGGCTCGAAACCGGCAATGGCGCGCAGCGTGGTGGTCTTGCCGCAACCCGAAGGGCCCAGCAGGCAACCGATGTCGCCGGCATTGAGATGCAGGTTGAGGTTCTGCACGACTCGCTGGCCCTGGTAACCGCAAGCCAGATCGTGCAGGTTCAGCAGCAGCGGATGACTCATGCCGGGCGGTACGCCGGCTTGACCAGGAACTCGAGCAGGGCCTTTTGCGCATGCAGGCGGTTTTCGGCCTGGTCCCAGGCGACCGAACGCTTGTCATCAAGCAGGTCGACGCTGATTTCCTCGCCGCGATGGGCGGGCAGGCAGTGCATGAACACCACGTCCGGAGCGGCCAGGTCGAGCAGTTCACGGGTGACCTGCAGGGGCGCGAACAGCTTCAGGCGCTTGGCGGTTTCCTCTTCCTGGCCCATGGAGGTCCAGACGTCGGTACTGACCAGGTGCGCACCGCGTACCGCTTCACGTGGGTCGCGGACCAGGCTTACCCGATCGCCCGCCAATGCCAGCAGCGCAGGGCTCGGGTCGTAGCCTTCGGGGCAACTGACGCGCAGTTGGAAGTCGAACTGGATCGCCGCTTCGATGTAGCTGTTGCACATGTTGTTGCCGTCGCCGATCCAGGTCACGGTCTTGCCCTGGATCGAGCCGCGATGCTCGAGGAAGGTCTGCATGTCGGCGAGCAACTGGCAGGGGTGCAGTTCATCGGACAGGCCGTTGATCACCGGAACGCGGGAGTTGGCGGCGAACTCGGTCAGGGTGCTGTGCTTGAACGTGCGCAGCATGACCACGTCGAGCATGCTCGAGAGCACGATGGCGCTGTCGCCGATCGGTTCGCCACGGCCCAGCTGGGTATCGCGCGGCGACAGGAAAATCGCCTGGCCGCCCAGCTGGATCATGCCGGCTTCGAACGAGACACGGGTACGTGTCGAGGATTTCTCGAAGATCATGCCGAGGATTCGGCCCTTGAGCGGTTCGAACAGGACACTTCGATCACGCAGGTCCTTCAGCTCGATGCCTCGACGAATCAGCCCGGCCAGTTCAGCGGGCGTGCAATCCATCAGGGAGAGAAAGTTCCTAGCGCTCATCATTGACTACCTTTTTGCAACAGACCGCAGATGCTCAAAACCGGGTTTTTCGGAAAAACGGGTGAGACCTGCGGCGTAAGCCGCACGGGGCGACGAAATAGGGGGAGACGCGATCGTATAAGAAAATGTCGCGTGATACCAATAGGAGGCTTGGTTTTGCTGCGGTGAAGTGGCGGCGCTAAAGTTATTTCCGCGCTTTTTACTACAGTTTTCCAAGCCTCTACCGATAATCGCAATGTGCCATTTGTACACGGCTGTCACCGCCTTTGGCAATTGATGCGGCGGCAGTAGGCGGCTCAGAGTCGTTTTCTGCACCGGCGGTCGAATCTTTTGCGGTCATGTTCGGATGGCCAGGCAAAAGCGGAAACATTTCCTAAACTATGTGGCTAGGTTATAAATGTGTCATTGCAGACACACAGAGGCTTTGGAATGGAATCGAAAGAGCAACAGCTCATGGAATTGCTCAGGCTGACTGCACAGGCGCTGACGCACATGACCGCCTCTGTGACCGCAATGTCTTTCGAATTGTTGCGCAGTGACGATGAGGTGACGCGGGCATCGGGGCGGCGGATGATCGATCGCATGGCCACCATCAGCTCCGGTCTCGATGAGCATTGGCGGCTGATCGGCGAACTGACCGGCGTGCAGGTGTCCCACGAGCAGGTCCAGACCGTCCAGGAAATCCAGATGCAGTCCACCCCCCGGCTGCCCCTTTCCTGACCTTCGCGGGCGCCATCGGCTCGCCTGATATCCCCCGATTCACAAGACGAACGTCGCTGGCGGGCCTGTCCGCCACGGGCCATAGTTCTGTTCCCGCAACCTGTCCGGGTTGCCCAGAACAAGACAGAGACTGGCCATGACCAAGACTCTTCACCACCGTGCCTGCCATCTGTGCGAGGCCATCTGTGGCCTGACCATCGAAACCACTACCACTGAAGATCAGGTCCTGATCACCTCGATCAAGGGGGATGTCCAGGACACGTTCAGTCGCGGGCATATCTGCCCCAAGGCCGTCGCCCTGCAGGACATCCAGAACGACCCCGATCGCCTGCGCCAGCCCATGCTGCGGGTCGGCGAACAATGGCGGCCGATTGGCTGGGAGGAGGCCTTCACTCTGGTGGCCGAGCGCCTGGCGGCCATCCAGCAGCGACACGGGGCGAATGCCGTGGCGACCTACCAGGGCAACCCCAGCGTGCATAACTATGGGTTGATGACCCACAGCAACTATTTCCTCGGGTTGCTGAAGACCCGCAATCGCTTCTCCGCGACGTCGGTCGACCAGTTGCCACAGCACCTGAGCAGCTACCTGATGTACGGCCACGGGTTGCTGTTGCCGATTCCCGATATCGATCACACCGACTTCATGCTGATCCTGGGCGGCAACCCCCTGGCCTCCAATGGCAGCATCATGACCGTGCCCGACGTGGAGAAACGCCTGAAGGCGATCCAGGCGCGTGGCGGCAAGCTGGTGGTGGTCGACCCACGGCGCAGCGAAACCGCGGCGATGGCCGACCAGCACCTGTTCGTGCGCCCGGGCGGTGATGCGGCCTTGCTGTTCGGCCTGCTCAACACGCTGTTCGAGGAGGGTCTGACCCGGGACAGTCATCTGCCGGTGGACGGACTGGATGCGGTTCGGGCGGCCGTGGCGCCGTTCACCGCACAGGCCATGAGTCCGTTGTGCGCCATCCCGGCCGAGCAGATCCGTCAGTTGGCGCGGGATTTCGCGGCGGCGGACAAGGCGGTCTGCTACGGGCGGATGGGCGTGTCTACGCAGGCGTTCGGCACCCTCTGTCACTGGTTGGTGCAATTGCTCAACCTGGTGACCGGTAATCTGGACCGGGTGGGCGGTGCGCTGTGCACCGAACCGGCGGTGGACCTGGTGGCGTCCACTGGCGGCGGGCACTTCAACCGGTGGCAGAGCCGGGTTTCCGGCTTGCCGGAATACGGGGGGGAGTTGCCGGTTTCTGCGCTGGCCGAGGAAATGCTCAGCCCCGGCGATGGGCAGGTGCGTGCGCTGGTGACGGTGGCCGGCAACCCGGTGCTGTCGACCCCCAATGGCCGGCAATTAGAGCGAGCGCTCGCCGGTTTGGAGTTCATGGTCAGCATCGACCTGTACATCAACGAGACCACCCGCTACGCCGATCTGATCCTGCCGTCGACATCGGCGCTGGAGAACGATCACTACGACACCACCTTCAATATGTTCGCCGTGCGTAATGTCGCGCGCTTCAATCGGGCCATCCTGGCCAAGCCCGAAGGCGCGCTGCATGACTGGGAGATCTTCGTCGGCCTGGCCAAGGCGTTTGCGGCCCGTACCGGCAAGGAGCTGAAACCGACGATGCCGCCGGCGCAGATGATCGACATGGGCCTGCGCCTGGGGCGTTATGGTGACGCGTCCGAGCACCGGTTATCGGTGCAGAGGCTTGCCGAGCATCCCCATGGCGTCGATCTCGGCGCGCTCGGACCCAATCTCGGCGAGCGCCTGAAAACGCCAGGCCAGCGGATCCAGGCCGCACCGCCGGAGATCCTGGCGGATCTGGAGCGTTTCGCCGCGCAACAGCTGCCACAGGCGGGAGAGTTGCTGATGATCGGGCGCCGGCATGTGCGCAGCAACAACTCCTGGATGCACAACTACCATCGCCTGGTGAAGGGCAAGCCGCGCCATCAACTGCTGATGCATCCGGATGACCTGGCCAGCCGCGGACTCGAGGATGGACAGCGGGTGCGGGTCAGCTCGCGGGTCGGTGCGATCGAGGTCGAGGTGGTTGCCAGCCTCGAGATGATGCCGGGCGTGGTGAGCCTGCCCCATGGTTGGGGGCATGCGCGGCCGGGCGTGCAGATGGCGATCGCCAGCGGCCAGCCAGGCTCCAGTGCCAATGACCTGACCGATGAGCGACAGGTCGATCGGGTATCGGGTAACGCGGCGTTGAACGGCGTGCCGGTGCGGGTGGTCGCGGCTTGAGGGCTGTGCTGTCTGGCCGCAGGTGGCCAGGCTCATGCGATTATCATCGGGGAGACCGAGCAGGGCGCTCGGCTTTCCGATACAATGCCTCACCGTGCCGACAACCGAGTCGGAAAGTTTTAGCCGAGGTGTTCCATGGATATCATCGAAACGATTAAAGAGCAGATTGCCAACAACACCATTCTGCTTTACATGAAAGGCTCGCCGAATGCCCCTCAGTGTGGCTTCTCCGCGAAAGCCGCACAGGCGGTCATGGGTTGTGGCGAGAAGTTCGCCTACGTGGACATCCTGCAGAACCCCGAGATTCGCGCCAACCTGCCCAAGTACGCCAACTGGCCGACTTTCCCGCAGTTGTGGGTTGCCGGTGAGCTGGTCGGCGGCAGCGACATCATGGCCGAGATGTTCGCCAACGGCGAACTGCAGACCCTGATCAAGGACGCTGCCCAGAAAGCCGCGGCCAAGACCGAAGCCTGATCCGCGCTTTGCCGCCACCTCGGTGGCGGGCGCATAAAAAAGCCCCGCCTCTCGACATGAGGGCGGGGCTTTTTACTGGGCGGCGCTTATTCGTCGCCCATCTGCGATTGCAGGTAGTTTTCAATGCCGATCTTGTCGATCAGGCCCAACTGGGTTTCCAGCCAGTCGATATGCTCTTCTTCGGATTCGAGGATATCCTCGAGCAGCTCGCGGCTGCCGAAGTCACCGACTTTCTCACAGTGAGCAATCGCTTCCTTCAGGTCGGCGTGGCCTGTTTTCTCGATCTTCAGGTCGCACTCGAGCATTTCCTTGGTGTTCTCGCCGATGTGCAGCTTGCCCAGGTCCTGCACGTTGGGGATGCCTTCGAGGAACAGGATGCGCTTGATCAGCTTGTCCGCGTGTTTCATCTCGTCGATGGACTCGTGGTACTCGTGCTTGCCCAGCTTGTTCAGGCCCCAGTCCTCATACATCCGCGCATGCAGGAAGTATTGGTTGATTGCGATCAGCTCATTGGCAAGGATCTTGTTGAGTTGCTGGATGACTGATTTGTCGCCTTTCATGATGGGGGTCCTGCCCTGTAATAGCTGTCTATAGGGCGGAGTTTGATCCCGACAACTTCGAGTGTCAAACCTAAGTTATTGAATAATATATGAAAATTAATCGGAATAAGAATGTTTTTATTCCGCGTTTTGCCGCTAAGCAATTGAATTACAGGCATAAAAAACCGGACACTAAGTCCGGTTCTTTAAAAATCGCACGTTTTATGCGGCAGAAAATTCTACGGCATAGGGCAGGGCAGCCTGGCTGCTTTGCAGTTCGGTCAGCGTTTCACGGACCACCTGCTTGGCCAGGCAGGCACATTTGCCACACTGGCTGGCAACGCCGGTCGCCTGGCGTACTTCGCGATAGCTGCAGCAGCCTTCGAAGATCGCTTCGCGAATTTGTCCGTCGGTGACGCCGTTGCAGAGACAAACGTACATAGGGTGGGAACCGTCGCTGGTTGGAACTCGATTGCCGTTGATCTTAATGTTAACGAGAATGATTGTCAAAGTGGTTTAGTCGGGCTTTCCAGCGATTCGGATACCGGCTGACGAATGGCAGGAGGGCCGTATGGCGGCGCCTTTGCAAAAACCGTTTAGGAGCGTCAAAAAACGCGGTGTATGATGGTCGGTTCCAAGGACACGGGGTCAGCGCGTCATAGGCTTGTCGCTTAAAGGGGGCATCCTTGCAGCGACCTCGTTCTGAACGTGACTATCACCAGGAGATATCCAATGAGCGTACTCGTAGGCAAACCAGCCCCCGACTTCACCGTCCCGGCCGTACTGGGCAATGGCGAAATCGTCGACAGCTTCACCCTGTCCTCGGCCATCAAGGGCAAATACGGCCTGGTGTTCTTCTACCCACTGGACTTCACCTTCGTCTGCCCGTCCGAGCTGATCGCCCTGGATCACCGCATGGACGACTTCAAGGCGCGTAACGTCGAAGTGGTTGCCGTGTCGATCGACTCGCACTTCACCCACAACGCCTGGCGCAACACCGCCATCAACGATGGCGGCATCGGCAAGGTCAAGTACACCATGGCCGCCGACATGAAGCACGAAATCGCCAAGGCCTACGACGTCGAGTCCGAAGGTGGCGTGGCTTTCCGTGGCGCTTTCCTGATCGACGACAAGGGCGTTGTCCGTTCGCAGATCATCAACGACCTGCCATTGGGCCGCAACATGGAAGAGCTGATCCGTCTGGTCGACGCGCTGCAGTTCCACGAAGAGCACGGCGAAGTCTGCCCTGCCAACTGGAAAAAAGGCGACAAGGGCATGAACGCCTCGCCGGAAGGCGTTGCCGCCTACCTGACCGAGAACGCCGGCAAGCTGTAAGCCGTCGTTTCACGGACAAAAAAACCGGCCTCAGGGCCGGTTTTTTCATGGGCGCGATTTAGGCGAGCAGGATCAGTCGTTGAAGTCTTCCCAGCCGCCCATTTCCTTCCAGCGGTTGACGATGCCACAGAACAGCTCGGCGGTCTTTTCGGTGTCATAGCGCGCCGAGTGGGCTTCGCGACCATCGAAGTCGATCCCGGCGGCCTGACAGGCCTTGGCCAGGACGGTCTGGCCGTAGGCGAGGCCGGCCAGGCTGGCGGTATCGAAGCTGGAGAACGGGTGGAACGGGTTGCGCTTCATGTCCAGACGCGCCACGGCGGCGTTGAGGAAACCAAGGTCGAAGCTGCTGTTGTGCCCGACCAGGATCGCCCGTTTGCAGCCGTTGGCCTTGAGCGCCTTGCGTACACCACGGAAAATGTCGGTCAGCGCGGTTTCCTCGCTGACGGCCATGCGCAACGGGTGATCGAGCTTGATCCCGGTGAACTCCAGGGCTGCGGCCTCGATGTTGGCGCCTTCGAACGGCTCGACCCGGAAGAAGTGGGTGTGCTCGGGGAACACGAAACCGTCTTCATCCATGCCGATGGTCGTGGCGGCGATTTCCAGCAGGGCGTCGGTGGCGGCGTTGAAGCCGCCGGTCTCTACGTCGACGACGACCGGCAGATAGCCGCGAAAGCGCGCGGCCATCGGGTGGCGGGGGCCGCCCGAGGCACCGTTGCCTTCCAGTTCGTCGTCGAAATGATCATCACTCACAGGGTTTCCTCCAGCAGGCGCCAGCGCAGTTTTTCACCGGCGCGCAGCGGGATCACGGACAGCTCGCCAAACGGCAGGCTGGCCGGGGCGGTCCATTCTTCGCGAACCAGGGTGATGCGCTCGCTGTTCGGCGCCAGGCCGTAGAAGCGCGGGCCGTGCAGGCTGGCAAAGCCTTCGAGCTTGTCCAGGGCATTGCGCTGTTCGAAGGCCTCGGCATACAGTTCGATGGCCGCGTAGGCGGTGTAGCAACCGGCGCAGCCACAGGCCGCTTCCTTGGCGTGCTGGGCGTGGGGCGCCGAGTCGGTGCCGAGGAAGAACTTTTCGCTGCCGCTGGTGGCGGCGTCGAGCAGGGCCGACTGGTGCGTGTTGCGCTTGAGGATCGGCAGGCAGTAATAATGCGGCCGGATGCCACCGACCAGCATGTGGTTGCGGTTGTACAGCAGGTGGTGGGCGGTGATGGTCGCGCCGACGTTGTCCGAGGCCTCGTTGACGAACTGCACCGCATCGGCCGTGGTGATGTGCTCGAACACCACTTTCAGGGTCGGGAAGCGCTCGACCACGCGACGCATGTGTTCGTCGATGAACTGCTTCTCGCGGTCGAACACGTCGACTTCGCTGCGGGTCACTTCGCCGTGCACCAGCAGTGGCATGCCGACTTCGGCCATGGTTTCCAGGACGGCAAAGATCTTGTCGACGCTGGTCACGCCGGAGTCCGAGTTGGTGGTCGCGCCGGCCGGATACAGCTTGGCCGCGTAGACGAAGCCGCTGGCCTTGGCGGCGCGGATTTCCTCGGGCTGGGTGCGGTCGGTGAGGTAGAGCACCATCAGCGGTTCGAAACGGCTGCCGGCCGGCCGCGCCGCGAGAATGCGCTGGCGATAAGCATCGGCTTCGGCGGCGTTGCGTACCGGAGGCACCAGGTTTGGCATGATGATGGCGCGGCCAAAGGTGCGCGCAACATCCGCAACAGTGTGGGGTAACGCAGCACCATCGCGAAGATGGATATGCCAGTCGTCGGGACGCAGCAGGGTCAGGCGGTCGGACATTGGGGATTCCAGGCGGGTCGAACTCAGGGGAATGCTACCGGAAAAGACTCTCTCAGGCACTCGCTATCAAGTTTTGCCGGATGCAACCGATATCCCGAAAGCATGGCGTAGAAGTCGTACGCCAGTCTCACAGCCGTAGAACCATTGGAGCCTCCCGTGCGCCAGCGTTATTTAGCCCTGCTCAGTATGTTTGCCAGCCTGCCGGCCATGGCGTTGACTTTCCAGACCCGTCTGGAGAGCATCGAGTGGAAGGTGGAAGGGGACAAATTCGAGTGTCGGCTGACTCAGCCGATCACCGACTTCGGTGCCGGCGAGTTCGTGCGGCGTGCGGGCGAGCAGGCGATTTTCCGGCTCAAGTCGAACAATCACGTGCTCGGCGGTGGTTCGGCGACCCTGTTGGCCGCTGCGGCGCCCTGGCAGCCCGGGCGTGGTGACATCAACCTGGGCACGGTCAAAATCAACAATGGCGACGTGCTGTTCAACAGTTCCCAGGGCCAGGCCGGTGGCCTGTTCCACGGTCTGCTCGAGGGGCGTAGCCCGCTGATACGTCACTATTCGCGCGAAGGCGGCGTTTCCGAAGTGCGCCTGCTGCCGGTGAAATTCAACCAGGCCTACAGCGACTTCCAGAGCTGCACTGCCAAGCTGCTGCCGAAGAATTTCGAACAGATCAAGCAGGCCGAGATCGGTTTTCCGGATGGCGGCATCGAACTCAACGCGCAGGCCAAGGTCCAGTTGCAGGGAATGCTGGACTTCATGAAGGCCGACCCGACCGTCAACCATATCGAACTCGACGGGCATTCCGACAACAGCGGCAACCGCCTGACCAACCGCGACCTGTCGCGCCGGCGCGCGCTGGCGGTCATGGATTTCTTCAAGGCCGCCGGTATTCCGGAATCGCAGATCGTCATGCGCTTCCATGGCGAGCGCTATCCGCTGGTACCCAATACCAATCCGGCCAACCGGGCGAAGAACCGCCGGGTCAACATCCACCTCGAGCGTGCCCCGGAGGCGCCTCCCGCACCGGCTCCCGCTGCAACGGCTCCCTCTGCACCGGCTCCCCAGAAGCCTGCCGAGAAGCCGGCGCCGACCGCAGCGGCTGGCAGCGCAGCGAGGACATCCTGAAACGGCTGTTCTCGTCGCCCTCCCGACATTATCTGTCGCTTTGACGTCCTTCGCTGTCGCGCCTCTGTAAATCCACGTGGTTGGCCGGTAGAATCGGCCCTTTCCGTACAACCCCCGTGGAGTGATGGCATGGCCGACGTAAAAAAGGTCGTTCTCGCGTATTCCGGCGGCCTGGACACCTCGGTGATCCTCAAGTGGCTGCAAGATACTTATAACTGTGAAGTAGTGACCTTCACTGCTGACCTGGGTCAGGGCGAAGAGGTCGAGCCGGCCCGCGCCAAGGCACAGGCCATGGGCGTCAAGGAGATCTACATCGACGACCTGCGCGAAGAATTCGTTCGCGACTTCGTGTTCCCGATGTTCCGTGCCAACACCGTCTACGAAGGCGAGTACCTGCTGGGTACTTCCATCGCGCGTCCGCTGATCGCCAAGCGCCTGATCGAAATCGCCAACGAAACCGGCGCCGATGCCATTTCCCACGGCGCCACCGGCAAGGGCAACGACCAGGTTCGTTTCGAACTGGGCGCCTATGCACTCAAGCCAGGCGTGAAAGTGATCGCACCATGGCGCGAATGGGACCTGCTGTCCCGTGAAAAGCTGATGGATTACGCTGAAAAGCACGCCATCCCGATCGAGCGTCATGGCAAGAAGAAATCCCCGTACTCGATGGATGCCAACCTGCTGCACATCTCCTATGAAGGCGGCGTGCTGGAAGACACCTGGACCGAGCACGAAGAAGACATGTGGCGTTGGACCGTCTCCCCGGAGAACGCTCCCGACAAGCCGCAGTACCTGGAACTGACCTACCGCAACGGCGACATCGTCGCGCTGGACGGCGTCGAGATGACCCCGGCCACCGTGCTGGCGACCCTCAACCGTATCGGTGGTGCACACGGTATCGGCCGTCTGGACATCGTCGAGAACCGCTACGTGGGCATGAAGTCCCGCGGTTGCTACGAAACCCCAGGCGGCACCATCATGCTGCGTGCGCACCGGGCGATCGAGTCGATCACCCTGGACCGCGAAGTCGCTCACCTCAAGGATGAGCTGATGGCCAGGTACGCCAGCCTGATCTATACCGGCTACTGGTGGAGCCCCGAGCGCCTGATGCTGCAACAGATGATCGACGCTTCGCAGGTTCATGTGAACGGCGTGGTTCGCCTGAAGCTGTACAAGGGCAACGTGATCGTGACTGGTCGCAAGTCCGACGAGTCGCTGTTCGATGCCAATATCGCAACCTTCGAGGAGGATGGCGGCGCCTACAACCAGGCCGATGCTGCCGGCTTCATCAAGCTCAACGCACTGCGCATGCGCATTGCGGCGAACAAGGGACGCAAGCTGTTCTGATCCCGCGTCTGCGCGCAAAGAACCCGGCCATGCAGGCCGGGTTTTTTTCGAGCGATGGGCAGGGGCCGGCCGCAAGGGCGTGATGCTCTGTGGCGCCGCCCGTCCGTCTCGGCGGCGAGGTATCGCGAGACTGGTCAGGCGTGACCAGGCGGCGCTTGGGTTCAATCCTGGTGTTCCTCCCGAGGGTGGTGGAGGTCGAAACGGTAGCTCTTCGCCAGTTCCCACACCTGGCGCACACTCAACTCCAGCGTCTGCGCAATTTCCGGGGCGGTGTATCCCAAAGCCGCGTAGTGCATGGCGTGGCCGGCGATCACGTCATCGTCCTGCGAGCCGTCCGCTGCCGACAGGTAATGACGGTACCTCCTGGCAGCAGCCAGCGGGCGCCGTTGAGCGATTTGCAGTCCCTGGTCCCGGGCCATTCTTTTTATTTCGTGCTTGTTCATCTTCAACGAATATTGCAGGGCATAAATTCCTGCACCTTTCGTTATCAGATCTTTCAGAAGTTCAACCTTCCTTGTGTATTCCTCCTCTGTTTCGGTGGTTTTTTCCGGGGTGCCTGCTGTTGTGCGATGGTTTGTGGAAGGCTCCTTTTTTGCGCTGGTTTCTATCGTTCCACCACTCTTGATGAATTCACTGATGGCCAGTTCCAGCTCGTGAGGTTTACAGTGATTGTTGTCTTTGTTTATCTTGGCGTTTTTCATGATATATAGCCTGCTCGTGGAAGGGGATAGGCTGTAATGGGGTTTTCTGCGGGGAGGCCGGGCAAGAGGGCTCCTGTTTTCAAAAAAAAGCTAGCGGCAGAAGTATTTGCTTGCAAGTAAAAAGCATGTTGTCCAGTTGCCAGGTTTTTCTGAGGTTGGCAAGTTTCCATGTTTGGGTAAGCGTTCTTTTGCTGGTGTAGTCCGTTTCTTTGAGTTTTCCTGTTGTGAATATTTGCTGTCTGCTTTTTTATGTTTTTTGATTGTCATGGTTTTTCTCGAGGATATTTGTTTGATACCTCTGGGTGACTCCTTGCGTACTCCAATGCGGCCGTCGAAGCGCGCTTCTGTCGAGCAGATAAACTCTTTTTCGTCGAGTTTGTGTAATTAAATGATAAACATGTTCGTTGCACGGTCCTGGTCGTTGCGCAACATCCCGTCATGGCCTGTTCAGGCTGGGAAGTGCCCCGAGGGGCTCGATGCGGGGCCGTTTGGCGCTGGAGGCCGGTATTTCGAGAGGTTTCCAGAATTGCCGCCGGAGGCGCGGGTTATTTCTTGTTGCAGAAAACCAATGGACATTCAGTGCCCGGCATCTCTAAGGTTGATGTGTAATAAGCAAGGTGTAGTGAGTCGCATGTTTGTTCATTTTGTTTATTGGCGCCTTCTGCCGCTTCATGAGGCGATGTCGGCGCAGCGAGCCGGATGCTTGTAGCGCAGAATCTTCGGGTGGAGTCATCATCACCTCGATCTTGAAAACGGTACTTTTCTTGTGGTGCTTTTTTTGTAGGGCAATTCCTTGTTGTTTGTAGGGAAGGTCTTTGGCTGATACTGCCTGGGGTAGGCGCTATGCCCAGGAGGTTGTGACTAGGCTATTGTGCTGATTCTGAAAATTCGAACAGCGAAATTTGGACTTGCCCATGAATAAAGTGCTGATCGTGGATGATCATCCCGTCATTCGTCTTGCCGTACGTATGCTGATGGAACGGCATGGCTACGAAGTCATCGCGGAGACGGATAACGGCGTGGACGCCTTGCA
Organism: Pseudomonas fuscovaginae SE-1; assembly: GCF_000364705.1. Taxonomy (GTDB): domain Bacteria; phylum Pseudomonadota; class Gammaproteobacteria; order Pseudomonadales; family Pseudomonadaceae; genus Aquipseudomonas; species Aquipseudomonas fuscovaginae_A. The sequence continues at coordinate 29,838 of NZ_AQOH01000060.1, forward strand.
ACTGGCGCGAGAGCATACGCCGGACATTGTTATACTCGATATAGGAATTCCCAAGCTGGATGGGCTTGAAGTGATTGCCCGTCTAACTTCAATGGGGCTCTCTTTCAAGGTGCTGGTGTTGACCTCACAGGCCCCCGGTCATTTCTCCATGCGCTGCATGCAGGCGGGGGCTGCCGGTTACGTGTGCAAACAGCAGGACCTGACCGAGATGCTCAGCGCCATCAAGGCCGTTCTGTCCGGCTACAGTTACTTCCCCAACCAGGCATTGCACACCGTGCGTTCCAGCATGGGCAACGCCAGCGAGGCGGATATGGTCAACCGGCTGTCCGGTCGCGAGATGATGGTGCTGCAACAGCTGGCCAGGGGAAAGAGCAACAAGGAAATTGCCGATGGCATGTTCCTGAGCAACAAGACCGTGAGCACCTACAAGACACGCCTGCTGTTGAAGCTGAATGCCCGTTCCCTGGTCGACCTGATCGAGCTCGCCCAGCGCAATGGTCTGGTTTGAGCGCCGTTCCGGCGGTGTGTGGGAGGCGTCGGCAAGGTCAGAATGACAAGGGCGGGACGACAAGCCTGTCGTCATAGCCAAAAGCCTCCGGACCGGAGGCTTTTGATGGAATGCTCACGTTACTACAGGTCGAAATCGTAATCAGCCAACTGCTTTTGCAGGCGGCGTTCTTCCAGCAGGTTGTCGATGGTGCGCCGCTTGCTCAGATTGGTCTTCGCCACCTCTACCTGAGGCTCCGTTTCGTCCGAATCGACCTGTATCAGGTCGTCCTCTATATCCAGTGCTTCTTTATCGGTACTCATAAAGTCAACTCCGGGCTAAGACTGCCGTTGGCGCTCCTTATATCGATAATTACCGGTTGGGTAAAAAAGATTTTTTCAATCGACTTATCAATAATACTAATGGAGGCTCAATCGTCGGATGTCTTGTGCTTGTATTCGCACAGATCCTCGATTCGGCAACTGCCACAGCGCGGCTTCCGGGCCTGGCAGACGTAGCGTCCGAGCAGGATCAACCAATGATGGGAGTCGAGCAGGTATTGTTTTGGCACGAACTTCATCAACTGTTTTTCCACTTCCAGTACATTCTTCCCGGGGGCCAGCCCTGTGCGGTTGCTGACTCGGAAAATATGCGTGTCGACGGCCATGGTCGGCTGTCGGAAAGCGGTATTGAGTACCACGTTGGCGGTCTTGCGGCCAACCCCGGGTAATGCCTCCAGGGCTTCACGGGTTTGCGGCACCTCGCTGTCATGCAGCTCGATCAGCAGGCGGCAGGTTTCGATGACGTTTTTTGCCTTGCTGTTGTAAAGGCCGATGGTCTTGATGTACTCGGACAAGCCTTCGACCCCGAGCGCGTAGATCGCTTCGGGAGTATTGGCGACCGGGTACAGCCGCGCCGTCGCCTTGTTCACGCCGACGTCGGTGGCCTGGGCGGAAAGAATCACGGCAATCAGCAATTCAAACGGTGACGAGTACGCCAGCTCGGTCTTGGGCTCCGGATTGTCCTCGTGGAGCCGACGGAAAATTTCCAGGCGTTTGGCGGCATTCATGGGGCAGTCATTTCCTTTGAAGCTCTCGGTGTGAGGTTGGACGCAGGGGCCAGGCTTGTTTCAGGGCCAGCAGCAGACCGAGCAGGATAAAGGCCCCCGGTATCAGTCCGGCCAGGTGCAAGCCGCTCGTTGCGGCGAATACCCTGACAGGTCCTGGGGTCGCCGAGCCGGTCCACCATTGCAGGTGGGCGAACAGCGTTCCGTTCGCCAGCAGTTCGCGCAGCAGCCCCAGGCAGATCGACAGGATGCCGAAGCCGGCGAACAAATGTACATTTTCTCTCAACCCGCCCGGGCGGAAAAAGCCCAGGTGTTCCAGGGCCAGGCATTGCGCGCCAAGCACGGTCAGGTAGAGGCCCAGGGCCTGCTGCAACTCCCATGACCAGGCCTGCAGCGCCAGCGACACCAGGCTGATGCTGGCCGCGGCGAGGAGGGCCTGTGCCGGCCATCTCAGGCTCGTATTGAGCCAGGGTTTCAGGACGCGGCTCGATGTCCCGTAGAGGACCGCCACCAGCAGGCTTGCCAGCCACAGGGATGCCGCCTTGATGAGGGAGTCGCTGGCTCCGAGCAGAGGGGCAAGCATCAATGAGCCTGGCAGCAGTGGGCTTCTATTCATGGGCCGGCTCTCCCAACAGTTGCTCGCGGTGCTCGTCGAAGTAGCGCAGGGCGTCATGGGTCGCCTCGACGGCTGCCCGTGAAGTGATCGTGGCACCGGCCATCTGATCGAATTGTCCGCCGTCCGTTTTCAGTCTCCAGGCCGTGTCGGTGGGATCCGTGCGCGACTTGCCGAGAAAGGTGTCCAGCCAGGAGCCGCCATCCTCGGCAATCCTGGCGCCCAGTCCGGGTGTTTCCCGGTGCGACAGGGTTTTCACGCCCAGCAGCCTGCCGTTCGGGTCGATACCGATCAGCAACTCGAGCGGCCCGCCGTAACCCTGAATTCTGCTCTGGAGCACGATGGCCACCGGTTTTCCCTGCTGCAGCATCCGATAGCCTTGAGTCAGGTTGCCACGGGCCTGCTCACTGGCGCTCAATACCAGCGATTGATGCCCATATTCACCGGGTGGTAGCACCTGGGCCAGCGTTCGTGTCTGGATAGCCAGTTGTTGCGCCTGGATGCGCGGGGTCACTTGTCTTTGCAGCCCCCAGGTCAGGCCTGCAAGCAGTGCTGCCAGGACGATCACAACCACCACCGAGCCGGTTCCGTTCATGGCGTGATGTGCTTGTCGCGACGGGATGACCAGCGCTCCATGGCCGGCACCGCCAGATTCATCAGCAGGACGGCGAAGGCCACGCCATCGGGATAGCCACCCCTGGTGCGGATGAGATAGGTGAGCACCCCGACGCCGGCGCCAAACAGCAGGCGGGCTCTGGCTGACGAAGGACCCGAGACCGGTTCGGTGGCGATGAAGAAGGCCCCGAGCATGGTCGCGCCACTCGACAGGTGAAACAGGGGGGATCCGCTGGAGTCCGAACCGCTGCCGTTCCAGCCGACCAGGCTGGCGAGGAACAGGCCGGCCAGCATCCCGACCGGGGCATGCCAACTGAAGACTTTCTGTCTCAATAGCCACAGGCCGCCGACGAGAAAGGCCAGGTTGACCCACTCGGTGCCCTTGCCGCCCCAACGACCGAAAGCGTCATGGCTGGCGAACAGTTCTTCCATGGTCAGGCTTTTATTGAGCCGCAGGCTGTCGAGGGCGGTCGCCTGGGCCCAGGCGTCGGGCTGGCCGGCCAGTTGCAGGCCGAATACCTGCTGCAGGCCGCCGAGCAGGTCCAGGCCATGGGACGCCGGCCAGTGTGTCATCGGCTGCGGGAAACTCACCAGCGCCAGGGCATAACCGAGCATCGCCGGGTTGAAGGGATTCTTGCCGATGCCGCCGTACAGGTGCTTGCCCGCCAGCAGGGCGCCAGCGCAGGCGAACACCGCCAGCCACCATGGCGCGTAGGGTGGCAGTGCCAGGCCGAGAAGGGTGGCGCTGACCAGCGCGCTGCGGTCTTGCAACGCGGGCCGCAGCGGACGTGCGCGCAGCCGCAGCACAGCGGCTTCAGTCAGCAGTGCGGTGCACGCGCACAGCAGCAGGTTGATCAGCACGCCCCAGCCATACAGCCCGAACAGCACCAGTGCGCCGGGCAATGTGGCGAGCAAAACCCACTGCATGGCCTGTCGGATGCGCTTGTCCGGCAGATCAGGGCGCGACATGGACATCGACCTGGCGCTGGGCCTCCTCGAGCCTGCGCTGGGCGTCGCTCAGCTCCTGCGCCGAGGTATCGGGGTGGCGCTGCAGTTTGCCGAGTTCGGCACGGGCGTAGGCCAGTTCGGTTTTCAAGACCCTTAGTCGAGGATCGATCGGCCTTTTTTCGATACGAACCAGATCGGGGGCCGGTTTCCCGGAGGTATCCTCGGCGGCATGCAGGTCGCGCTCGGCCTGTGCGAGCGCGGCGCTGAGGAGGGCGACCTGCTCGGCTGGCGCCGTATTCGCCTCGGCCTTCTTCAGCTCGGCGCGGCGCATGGCCAACTGGATCTTGGCGTGCTTGAGTTCGGCATCCTGAGGCGTCGCAGGCGCCGGGGTGGCGGGAGCGGCGCTTTCCAGGCGGGCAAGGGCCCGTTCCGCGGCTTCGAACTGTTGCTGCAGCACCACCAATTGCGTGGCCTGCTCGGCAGTCGGTGGATGGCCGAAGGCCTTCAGGGATTTGTTCAACTGCGCACGGCTCATGGCCACGTCGATCCTGGCCTTTTTCAGCGCGGCATCGGAGTCCAGTGCCTTTTGCGCCTTGACCCGTTCCAGGGCGGCCTTGACCGGGTCGCTTGCCGTGGCGTCGGTTTGCGCCGGGCGTGCCGCCCTGGCCTGGCGCTCGGCATTGCGCCGTTGTTCCTCGCCCTGCAGCCGGGCGTTGTGCCGGTCGAAGCGGCGCCGGGCACGCGCGCGTTTTTCGCTGCGTGCCTGCTGTTGCCCAGCGTCCTGGGCCAACCCGCCGATGATCGGCACGACATTGGCCGGCAGCGGATGCATTTCGATGCAGTCAACCGGGCAGGGCGCGACGCACAGGTCGCAACCGGTGCATTCGTCGAGGATCACCGTGTGCATCAGCTTGGCCGCGCCGACAATGGCGTCCACCGGGCAGGCCTGGATGCACTTGGTGCAACCGATGCATTCCGCTTCACGGATGAAGGCAACCTGCGGCGGCGCGGTGCCACGTTCCGGGTCCAGTTCCAGGACCGGCACCTGTAGCAGGCTGGCCAGCGCCGCGATGGTTTCGCTGCCGCCCGGTGGGCACTTGTTGATGGCTTCGCCCTTGGCGATGCCTTCGGCGTAGGGCTTGCAGCCCTGGTGGCCACATTTGCCGCATTGGGTCTGCGGCAGCAGTGCGTCGATGTGTTGGATCAGGCTCATGACTTGAACAGTCCGTTGAAACCGAGAAAGGCCAGGGCCATCAGGCCGGCGCTGATCAGTTCGATCGGCAGCCCGCGAAACGGCAGGGGCACTTCCTCATGATAGGTACGCTGGCGCAGGTCGTGGAACAGAACCAGGGCCAGCCAGAAACCCAGGCCGCCGCCCAGGCTCGACAGCGCCGCATGCCCTGGGCCGTGGTCATCCTGGGTGGCGATCAGGGCCAGGCCGAGAATGCCGGCGTTGCTCAGCAGCAACGGCCACAGCCGCTCGAACGGCAGGGCC
>NZ_AQOH01000061.1 GCF_000364705.1 Pseudomonas fuscovaginae SE-1
AGGCAGCGTGCCAGCAGCTTCAGACACGGACCGATCAAGGCGATGCAGACAGGCAGGAACACCAGCAGTTGCAGGGCGCTCAACTGCAGCGGCAGCAGCACCAGGTGATAGAGGGCGTAGTTGAGCAAGGTTGCGGCCAACATCACCGACGTGCTGGCAATGCCCAGCGCATGCAGCCGACACCGCTCCAGCGGCGGGGCCCGCAGCAACGGATCGACAGCCAGCGGCCAGTGCAACACGATGTTGTTGATCAGGGCGGCGCTGACGAGGATGAGGAGAAGATCGGTCATTGATCGTGCCGGGCAAGCGTATGGAATGAATTATCCGGCAAGCGAACGGGTCGTACTAGCCACGAAACGTCGCGGGCCACGAAGATCGTGGCCCGCGAGGTCAGGCAGGATGGGGTTACTTGATCCGCTGGCCGGGCTTGGCGCCGCTGTCCGGGCTCAGCAGGTAGATCTCCTCGCCGCCGGGGCCGGCGGCCATGACCATGCCTTCGGAGATGCCGAAACGCATTTTGCGCGGTTTGAGGTTGGCGATCATCATGGTCAGGCGACCTTCCAGCTCGGCCGGGTTCGGGTAGGCGCTCTTGATCCCGGAAAACACGTTGCGTTGCTCGTCACCGATGTCCAGTGTCAGGCGCAGCAGCTTGTCCGCACCCTCGACCGCCTCGGCCTTGACGATCAGCGCGACGCGTAGGTCGACCGCGGCGAAGGTGTCGAACTCGATCTCAGGCGACAGCGGGTCCTTGGTCAGTTCGCCGTTGCCTTGTGGGGCGGCGCTGCCGGTGTCGGTCTGGCTGGCGGCGAGATCTTCCTTCGAGGCGTCGGTCATGGCCTGAACTTTTGCCGGGTCGATACGGGTCATCAGCGGCTTGAACGCGTTCAGTCGATGGTTGGCCAGGAGGCTGGCGTGGTCGTTCCAGGTCAGCGGCGGAACGTTGAGGAACGCCTCGGCATCGGCGGCCAGCAGCGGCAGCACCGGCTTGAGGAAGATGATCAACTGACGGAACAGGTTGATACCCGCGGCGCAGACGGCCTGGACTTCATCCTGCCTGCTTTCCTGCTTGGCCAGGGCCCAGGGCGCCTTGTCGGCGATCCAGGCGTTGGCGCGGTCGGCCAGGGCCATGATCTCGCGCATGGCGCGGGCGAAGTCGCGGCTTTCGTAGGCTTCGGCGATGCTCGGGGCCGCGGCGCGGAACGCCTCGGTCAGATCGGGAGCGGCGTCGCCCGCGACCAGCACGCCGGCATTGCCCTTGTGGATGAAACCGGCGCAACGGCTGGCGATGTTCACCACCTTGCCGACCAGGTCCGAGTTGACCTTCTGCACGAAGTCGTCGAGGTTCAGGTCGAGGTCGTCGACGCCCTTGCCCAGCTTGGACGCGTAGTAGTAGCGCAGGTACTCGGGCGACAGGTGGTCGAGGTAGGTACGGGCCTTGATGAAGGTGCCTCGGGACTTGGACATCTTCTGGCCGTTGACGGTCAGGTAGCCGTGCACGTTGATGCCGCTCGGCTTGCGGTAGCCCGCGCCTTCGAGCATCGCCGGCCAGAACAGGGCGTGGAAGTTGACGATGTCCTTGCCGATGAAGTGATACAGCTCGGCCTTGGAGTCCTTGCCCCAGAATGCGTCGAAGTCCAGCTCCGGACGGCGCGCGCAGAGGTTCTTGAAGCTGGCCATGTAGCCGATCGGCGCGTCCAGCCACACGTAGAAATACTTGCCCGGCTCATCCGGGATCTCGAAGCCGAAGTACGGCGCATCGCGGGAGATGTCCCATTCCTGCAGGCCGCTGTCCAGCCATTCGGCGATCTTGTTCGCCACCGCGTCCTGCAGCGTGCCGCTGCGGGTCCAGCCCTGCAGCATGGCCTGGAAGTCCGGCAGCTTGAAGAAGAAGTGCTGGGATTCCTTGAGCACCGGCGTGGCCCCTGAAATCGCCGACTTGGGGTTCTTCAGGTCGGTGGGGGCGTAGGTGGCGCCGCACTTTTCGCAGTTGTCGCCGTACTGGTCCTCGGTACCGCATTTCGGACAGGTGCCCTTGATGAAGCGGTCGGCCAGGAACATCTGCTTTTCCGGGTCGAAATACTGGGTGATCGCCCGGTTGGCGATGTGCCCCGCATCGCGCAGGCGCAGGTAGATCTGCGTCGACAGCTCGCGGTTTTCCTCGGCATGGGTCGAGTGGAAGTTGTCGAAGTCGACCAGGAAGTCGGCGAAATCGCTGCTGTGCTCGCGCTGGACGTTGGCGATCAGCTGTTCCGGCGTGATGCCTTCCTTCTCGGCGCGCAGCATGATGGCCGAGCCATGGGCGTCGTCAGCGCAGACATAGATGCATTGGTTGCCGCGGTGCTTCTGGAAACGCACCCACATGTCGGTCTGGACATACTCGACCATGTGGCCGAGGTGGATGGAACCATTGGCATAGGGCAGGGCGCTGGTGACGAGAATCTGGCGTGGCTCGGACATGGGGCTCGGCTACTTGAAGTGAAACGAAGACCCGACACTATAAAGCCCCCGCACACATAATTCATCCTTTAGTGGTGAGCAAACCGTGGCGAACGGGCTTGCCCGCGCTGGGGTGCGAAGCGGCCCTGAAACCGCTTTACACAGCCCCCCGTTTGACCTGGCTTGCCGGTTTTGCGACTGCTTTGCAGTCGAGTGCGGGCAAGTCAGTTCGCCACAAACATGCCTGCGTGCGCCAGAACGGTTACGATAGCTGTCTGTTTCACTCAGCCTTTTTCGGGAGTTGCCCATGAGCGCAGTCAACCGCGCAGCGGTGGAAGCCGTCCTTCGCCAGTACACCGATCCTTATCTGAACCAGGACCCGCTCAGCGCCGGGTGCGTGAAGGCCATCGACATCCAGGCCGATCGGGTCAGCGTCCGCCTCGAACTGGGTTACGCCGCCGGTCTGTTCAAGAACGGCTGGGCGCAGATGTTGCAATTGGCCATCGAAGGCCTGGACGGCGTGGCTTCGGCCAAGGTCGAGATCGACTGCGTGATCGCCGCGCACAAGGCCCAGGGGCAGGTCCCGGGCCTGGCCAACGTGAAGAACGTGGTGGCGGTGGCCTCCGGCAAGGGCGGGGTGGGCAAGTCGACCACGGCGGCCAACCTGGCGCTGGCGCTGGCCCGCGAAGGGGCGAAGGTGGGCATTCTCGACGCGGACATCTACGGCCCGAGCCAGGGCGTGATGTTCGGGATCGCCGAAGGCACCCGGCCGAAGATCAGGGAGCAGAAGTGGTTCGTGCCGATCGAGTCCCTGGGCGTGGAGGTCATGTCCATGGCCTTCCTGACCGACGACAACACACCGATGGTCTGGCGTGGCCCCATGGTCTCCGGGGCCCTGCTGCAACTGGTGACCCAGACCGACTGGGGCAACCTCGATTATCTGGTGATCGACATGCCGCCGGGTACCGGCGACATCCAGCTGACCCTGGCGCAGAAGGTCCCGGTGGCCGGCTCGGTGATCGTCACCACGCCGCAGGACCTGGCCCTGCTCGATGCGAAGAAGGGGGTGGAGATGTTCCGCAAGGTGAACATTCCGGTGCTGGGCGTGGTGGAGAATATGGCGGTGCACATCTGCTCGAACTGTGGCCATGCCGAGCATCTGTTCGGCGAAGGCGGTGGCGAGAAGCTGGCTTCGCAATACGGCGTCGAGCTGCTGGCCTCGCTGCCGCTGTCGCTGGTGATTCGTGAGCAGGCTGACGGCGGCAGGCCGACCGTGGCGGCCGAGCCGGACGGGCAGATCGCCATGGTCTATCAGGAACTGGCCCGGCATGTGGGGGCACGGATCGTCCTGCAGGAAGCGGCGAGCCAGGCGTTGCCGAATATCACCATCAGCGACGATTGAACCGTCGGGTTGACTCCGCCCGCTGGTGGGCGGGCTTTTTGTGGCGAGCGGGCTTGCCCGCGCTCGACTGCAAGGCAGTCGCAAAACCAGGCAACCCGATAGGGCTGATATATGCGGGATGCAGGTTTCAGGGCCGCCCTGCGGCCCAGCGCGGGCAAGCCCGCTCACCACAAAAGCCCGCTGATCATGAAAGCTCGTGTGCCACGAAAATGTTTCATCGCCTTGGAAGGGAAAACACCCAGGCACAAAAAAGCCCCGCCTCTCGTGAGAGAGCGGGGCTTTTTGCTGGCTCAGGACAAGTTAGATAACTTGAACTTCTTCAGCTTGCATGCCTTTCTGACCGCGGGTAGCGATGAAAGAAACCTGCTGGCCTTCTTTCAGGGTTTTGAAACCGTCAGCCTGGATGGCTTTGAAGTGTACGAACAGGTCGTCACCGGATTGTGGAGTGATGAAGCCGAAGCCTTTTTCATCGTTGAACCACTTGACGGTACCGGTTTGGCGATTAGACATTTGATGTCTCCTTGGACAAAGTTAACTGCGACTCAGGAAACGCCCTGGCCGAGACTGAGTGCAAAGAGCAGGAAAAATTCTTGGAGATGGTTGGATCGAAATTCAACATCGTGGAGAGATTCTCAGTGACACAAGCAGCACAGTGGCGCCACCTTAACCCTTTTTCCAGAACGTGCCAATGGTCTTTGCCAAGGTTTCGCCGATTTCGTGACTGACGGCGTCCCGTACTGCCAGAAAGCGCCCGCCACAAGGGCTTTGGCCGGGTTTGGCGGGGGTATCCGGGGCAGCTTTTTGAGGCAAATCGCCCCCCGGTCTTTGAACCCGGCGATGCGCCCCGGTAAGATGCCCGGCAGAATTTCTCCACCTCGCTATTTCAGGACACCCGCCATGAGCATCAAATCGGACAAGTGGATTCGCCGCATGGCGCAAGAGCACGGCATGATCGAACCCTTCGTCGAGCGCCAGGTGCGGGGCGAAGGCGCCGACCGGCTGATTTCCTTCGGCGTGTCGAGCTATGGCTACGACGTGCGTTGCGCCGACGAGTTCAAGGTGTTCACCAACATCAATTCGGCGACCGTCGATCCGAAAAACTTCGACGCCGGCAGCTTCGTCGACATCAAGAGCGATGTCTGCATCATTCCGCCGAACTCTTTCGCCCTGGCCCGTACCGTCGAGTACTTCCGCATTCCGCGCAACGTGCTGACCATCTGCCTGGGCAAGAGCACCTACGCCCGTTGCGGCATCATCGTCAACGTGACCCCGCTGGAGCCGGAGTGGGAAGGCCACGTGACCCTCGAGTTCTCCAATACCACCACCCTGCCGGCGAAGATCTACGCCAACGAGGGCGTGGCGCAGATGCTGTTCCTGGAGTCCGACGAGGAATGTGAAGTCTCCTACAAGGACCGTGGTGGCAAGTACCAGGGCCAGCGTGGCGTGACCCTGCCGCGCACCTGACCGGCGGACGGTCAGCCCGAGGGAATTCCTGGGCGCTGGTGCACTCTACTGGGTGTACCGTTCCGGTTGGCGCAAGGCTGACCGGACCCTATCGCCCAGGAGTCGCCCATGAAGATCGATCCTAGCATCAGTGCCGAACTGGCCAGACTGGAACCCAATCAAGTGGGCCTGCTGGCCTGGTCGTTGCTCGCCCACCCACAGACCCTGATGGGCGGCATTCCCGGCCAGCCCGAACCCGATACCCCCAACGAACAGCCCACCGAGCCGGGCGAACCGGTCTTGCCCGACGAACCGCCACCGGCTCCTGTCGCCTGATCCATGGCCGACTGGACGGCCGCGTGCCGTCCAGGGGTCGCCTGTTCCAGTCCTTGCAGGTAGTCTGCGCCAGTGCCATCAACGCGCACTCACGGATATCAGACAATAAAAAGGGCTGCCCATGACGTTTTCCATTCCCCTGAGATTTTCCCGGCTCCTGCTTTCGGCGCTGCTGGTCGCCACCCCGTTGGTCGAGGCTGCCGAGCTGGCGCAGGGTGCTGCGCCGATGCAAGTGGTCGGTCGGCTCGACCGGATCATTCAGCAGGGTGTACTGCGAGTCGGCACCACGGGTGACTACAAGCCCTTCAGCTACAAGAGTGGCGAGCATTTCATCGGCCTGGACATCGAGCTGGCACAGGAGCTGGCGCAATCGATGGGGGCGAAGCTGCAGTTGGTGCCGACGACCTGGCCGACGCTGATGAACGATTTGCAGGCGGACCACTTCGACCTGGCGATCAGTGGCATCTCGGTGAACATGGAGCGCCAGAGGCAGGCATTTTTTTCACAGCCGTACCAGCGTGATGGCAAGACACCGATCACCCTGTGCTCCCGGCAGCAGGCCTTCCAGACCCTGGAACAGATCGACCAGCCGCAGGTAACGGCCATCGTCAACCCGGGCGGTACCAACGAGAAGTTCGCCCGGGCCAACCTGAAACAGGCGCGGATCATCGTGCATCAGGACAATGTCACCATCTTCCAGCAGATCGTCGACGGCAAGGCCGACCTGATGATGACCGACGCGGTGGAGACGCGCCTGCAGGAGAAGCTGCACCCGCAGTTGTGCGCGGTGCATCCGGACCAGCCGTTCGATTTTTCCGAGAAGGCGGTGCTGTTGCCGAGGGATATCGTGCTCAAGCAGTACGTTGACCAGTGGCTGCACCAGGACATGGAAAGCGGGCGGTTCGCCAAGCGCATGCAGAAGTGGCTGGCCTATCCGTGGCAGGCTGCCCATAACTGAGGCAGAGCGTGATGGCCTCTTCGCGGGCAAGCCACGCTCCTACAATATTGCGCCGTACACGTATTCCGGGCATGGCAGCAACCCCTGTAGGAGCGTGGCTTGCCCGCGAAGAGGCCCTGAAACCTTCCCCAATTACTTGAGGTTACCGCTGAGGAACTGCCGCAGCCGCTCGCTCTGCGGGTTGCCCAGCACGTCCTCGGGCGCTCCCTGTTCTTCCACCAGCCCCTGGTGCAGGAACAGCACCTGGCTCGACACCTTGCGGGCAAAGCTCATTTCGTGGGTCACCATGATCATCGTCCGGCCTTCCTCGGCCAGGCCCTGGATCACCTTCAGCACTTCGCCCACCAGCTCCGGGTCGAGGGCCGAGGTCGGTTCGTCGAACAGCATCACTTCCGGCTCCATCGCCAGCGCCCGGGCAATCGCCACCCGCTGCTGCTGGCCACCGGAAAGAAACGCCGGGTACTGCTCGGCGACCCGCGCCGGCAGGCCGACCTTGTCCAGGTAGCGGCGGGCGCGGTCCTCGGCTTCCTTGCGATCAACGCCCAGCACCCGGCGCGGCGCCATGGTGATGTTCTCCAGCACGCTCATGTGGCTCCACAGGTTGAAGTGCTGGAACACCATCGCCAGGCGGGTGCGGATGCGCTGCAGTTCGGCTTCGTCGGCGACGCGCATGCCATGTCGGTCGCTGACCATGCGGATCGCTTGGCCGTCGAGGCTCATGGCGCCGTCATTGGGCGTTTCCAGGAAGTTGATGCAACGCAGGAAGGTGCTCTTGCCCGAGCCGCTGGCGCCGATCAGGCTGATCACATCACCGGTCTTGGCCTTGAGCGAAACGCCCTTGAGCACCTCGTGGTCGCCATAGCTCTTGTGCAGGCCTTCAATGGTCAGTTTGTACATGGGTACCTCAAGGGGAAAGTAGATAGCCGCTGCGATAGGCCTCGCGGCCGGCGACATGGGCGATGACCATGCCGGCCGTCGCCATGCGGCGCAGCGAACGGGCGTAGAGCAGCCCCGTGGTATTGCTGTGGACAGGGATGACCCGGTCACTGATCGGGTCGATGACTTCGGCGATCAGTTGCCCGGCCTCCAGGTATTCCCCTGGCAGGGCGTGGAACACCAGCAGGCCGCCAAGCGGTGTGGCCACCGGCTCGACCCCGGCCAGCGGCGTGGCCGGATAGCGCAGGGCCGGTGGCGGCGCGATCTCGCCATCGATCACCCCGAACTGGGTCAGGTAGTCGAGAATCGCCTGGCAATCCTGGCTCGCCAGCGGGTGCGTGACGTCGCCCTGGCCACGCAGTTCGACGGTCACCGAGAAGCTGCCCATGGGCATTGCGAAGCGCTCGCCGAAGCGTTGCCGCAGGTCCCACCAGAGCAGGGTGAAGCACTCGTCGAACGACTGGCCGCCGGAGTCGGTGGCCAGCAGGCTGGCTTGGGAACCGATGTAGCGCGCCAGCGGCTCGACCTGCGGCCAGGCCTCGGGCGTGGTGTACAGGTGGGTCACCGCCTCGAAATCGCAATGCAGGTCGAGCACCATGTCGGCGTCGCAGGCGATCCGTTGCAGCGCCAGGCGCTGGGATTGCAACTGGGTGGCCGGGACCTCGGCGGCCAGGGCCTCCTTCAGCTCACGGCGGATCAGCAGCAGGTTGTGCCGTGGGTCATCGTTGAGCTGTTGTTCGATGCGGTTGCCGATTTCTTCGCTGAGGTCGACGAACCAGCGGTTGAAGTTCTGCCCGCTTTCCAGTTCGTAGCGGCCCAGGGGCACATCCATCAGCACCTGTTCCAGGCCGACCGGGTTGGCCACCGGCACCAGAACGATCTCGCCACGCAGGCGGCCGGCCTGTTCCAGCTCGACCAGGCGCTGCTTGAGGTGCCAGACGACCAGCATGCCCGGCAGTTCGTCGGCATGCAGCGACGACTGGATATAGACCTTGCGTTCGGCCTGTTCCGGGCCGAAGTGGAAACTGTGGATCTGACGTGCTGTACCCGGTACGGGCGCCAGCAGGTCATGAGTGACATGACGCATGGGAAAGTCCTAGTGAGCCGGGCCGAGGAAGGCCAGCCAGCGGCGTTCGGCCAGCCGGAACAGGCCGACCAGGGTGAAGGTGATCGCCAGGTAGATCACCGCGGCGATGCCGAACGACTGGAAGGTCATGTAGGTCGCCGAGTTGGCGTCCCGGGCGATCTTCAGGATATCCGGAACGGTCGCGGTGAAGGCCACGGTGGTCGAGTGCAGCATCAGGATCACTTCGTTGCTGTAGTACGGCAGCGACCGACGCAGGGCCGACGGCATGATCACATAGGCGTAGAGTTTCCAGCCGGTGAGGCCGTAGGCCTTGGCCGCCTCGACCTCGCCGTGGTTCATGCTGCGGATCGCCCCGGCGAAAATCTCCGTGGTGTAGGCGCAGGTGTTCAGGGCGAAGGCGAGAATGGTGCAGTTCATCGCATCGCGGAAGAACGAGTTGAGCAACGGCTGGTTGCGTACCGCCTCCAGGCTGTAGATCCCGGTGTAGCAGATCAGCAACTGGATATACAGCGGCGTGCCGCGGAACAGGTAAGTGTAGAACTCCACCGGCCAGCGAATGCGGCGCCTGGGCGAGACCCGGGCGATCGACAGCGGGATCGAGAGCAGGAAACCGATGAAGATCGAGGCGCTGAGCAGCCACATCGTCATGGCCAGGCCGGTGATGTGCTGGCCGTCGCTGTAGAGGAACGGACGCCAGTATTGTTCGAGCAGTTCGATCATCGTACGGCCTCCCGGCTGCCCGCGGCATAACGCCGTTCAAGCCAGCGCAGGACATAGTTCGAGGCACTGGTGATAAGTAGGTAGATCAAGGCGGCGAGCACCAGGAAGTAGAACAGTTGATAGGTGCTCTTGCCCGCATCCTGGGCGGCCTTGACCAGGTCGGCCAGGCCGATGATCGAGACCAGCGCGGTGGCCTTGAGGATCACCATCCAGTTGTTGCCGATCCCTGGCAGGGCGAAGCGCATCATCTGCGGAAAGGTCACGAAGCGAAAGCGCTGGGCGCGGGTGAGCCCATAGGCGGTGGCGGCTTCGAGCTGGCCGCGTGGCACGGCGAGTATCGCGCCACGAAAGGTTTCGGTGAAATAGGCGCCGTAGATGAAGCCCAGGGTGATGACCCCGGCGGCGAACGGGTCGATCTCGATGTAGTCCCAGTCCATGGCATCGGTCAGGCTGGAGAGCCAGGTTTGCAGGCTGTAGAAAATCAGCAGCATCAGCACCAGGTCGGGTACGCCACGGATCAGCGTGGTGTAGATCTGGGCCGGCAGGCGCAGCAGGCTGATGCTGGAAAGCTTGGCACTGGCGCCGAGCAGGCCGAGCAGTACGCTCACCAGCAGCGACAGAATCGATAGTTTGATGGTCATCCAGGTGCCTTCCAGCAGAATCGGGCCGAAGCCTCTCAGGCTGAAGGCGGAGAGCCCCAGGGTTTGCAGGAGGTTGTCGAACATGAACGTGTGCCTTTGGCCGTCAGGAAAGCGCCCCCTTTGCAGGGGGCGCCCAGGGGATCACTTCCCGCTATACAGGTTCAGGTCGCCAAAGTGCTTCTTCTGGATTTCGGCGTATTTGCCGTCCTTGTGTAACGCTTCGATACCTTTGTCCAGCAGTGCCTTGAGGTCCTTGTTACCTTTTTTGATACCGATCGCGGTCTTCGATGGCAGCAGAGGATCGTCGATGGCCTTGCTGACTTCGTAGCCGGCGCCGGCTGGCGATTTCAGGAAGCCCAGTTCGGCCTGGAGCATGTCCTGTACCGAGGCGTCGAGACGGCCGGAAGTCAGGTCGGCGTAGACCTGGTCCTGGTTGGCGTAGGCCTTGGTGGTCACGCCGGCCTTGTCCAGCACGGCCTTGGCGTAGGCTTCCTGGATGGTGCCTTGCTCGTAGCCCACGGTCTTGCCCTTGAGGGATTCGGGGGTGGAGTAGTTCGCACCTTTTTTGAACACCAGGGACGTCGGGCCGGAGAACAGCTCGCTGGAGAAATCGATGGCCTTCTGGCGGGTTTCGGTCACGGTCATCGACGAGATCACGCCGTCGAACTTGTTGGCATTGAGGCCCGGAATCATGCCGTCGAAGTCGCTTTCGACCCATTTGCACTTGACCTTCAGCTCGGCACAGATGGCGTTGCCCAGGTCGATGTCGAAGCCGACCAGGCTGCCGTCAGCGGCCTTGGATTCGAAGGGCGCGTAGGAAGGGTCCACGCCAAAGCGCAGTTCCTTGTATTCCTTGGCCATGGCGACGCTTGCGCCCATGCAGAGAGCCAGTGCGGAAAGGGTCAGCAATGCTTTTTTCATTATTTAATCCCTGAAGACCAGAATGAGCGCTTGTGGCGCATTAAGTACTGTTACTGGAACGCGTATGACCGGATAAAAGTAGCAATTTCCGAACCATAGTCCCGAACAAGCGTTTCAAAAGGTAGGAATATGGCTACAAGCCAGCTCATGATGCCCGAAATCGGGCATCAGAAAACAAGCGCACAATATTGGTGCGGTAAATGGGCGGGGAGGTGGGCATCACAGGGCCGGGATTGTGTGATTTGAGGTGATGACCGGTGCCTGGTGCCTGGTGCCTGGTGCTGGGTGATGGGTGATGGGTGATGGGTGATGGGTGATGGGTGATGGATGATGGATGATGAGGGATGAGGGATGAGGGATGAGGGATGATGAGGGATGAGGGATGAGGGATGAGGGATGAGGGATGAGGGATGAGGGATGTGGCGAGCGGGCTTGCCCGCGCTGGGCTGCAGAGCAGCCCTAAACGAGACTGTCAGATTTTTTGTGTTCGGGCCGCTGGGCTGCAGAGCAGCCCCTAAACCTTCCCGCGCTGTGCCAGGGAGAACCGGTCGCCAGGTTTACGGCTGCTTTGCAGCCGAGCGCGGGCAAGCCCGCTCGCCACAATCATCGCAACCGCAACCGCAACCGCAATCCCTGCTTCGCGCGCCGGACCTACTTGCCCGGGGTCAGGGTCAGGCGACTGGTGCCGTAGGCCCTGTCGAGGTTCTGCGGCTGCATCGGGAAGCTGACGTACTGGGCCTTCAGCCAACCATCCAGGCCGTTGGCGTAGTACGGGCTGGCCGGGTTGCCGGACTGGCCGGGGCTCTGCTGGCCGCTCATGGGTTCGATCTGGCCGAAGTCGACGATCATCCGCACGGCGGGAGCCAGGACCGTCTCGAAGCTGTCGCCGCCCCACAGGTAGGCCGTGGTGTTCAGGGTGGTGTGGTCACCGCCGACCTGGACCGGGCCACGCAGGCTCTGACCGCTGGCGCTCTTCCAGTCAAGACGATGCAGCTTGCCCCACTGCCAGGCCTTGTGGTCCGTGCCCAGCTGGCTGTCACCGGCGCTGATCGCGGCAGCCAGACTGCGAGCGAGGATCGCCGGCTTGTCTTCCTTCTGCGGGGTGCGGCTGTCGTCCCAGAACGGGCTGTCCTCACGCCCGAGCAGGTGATCGGCCTGGGCCGAGTAGGACAACCGGCCGTTGGCGATGAAGGCCTGCCACACCGGACCGTTTTCCGGGCCGAGCTTGTCGAGGAAGATCTGCTTCAGGCTTTCCTGCAGGAACAGTTCGTACAGCGCGGCGTCGGCCGAGCTTGGGCTGAGCTTGCCGTCGAAGGCCATCAACCGGCTGAGGGCTTCACGCGCCTTGGCGCGTTCGGCTTGCGGCAGCGCGTCGATGGCCTGCTTGAGCGGCTGGGCCATGCCCGGGGCCTGGAACATCTTCTTCAGCTTGTTGGCGAAAGTGGTGCTCTGGTCGTACTGCATGGCGATGGTGCTGCGGGTGTCCTGCTTGCCGGCGCTGGCCAGTTGCGCGAGGCGCTCGCCACGCTCCGGGTAGTACCAGGAATTGGACAGTTGCATGCCGTAGCCCTTGGCCGCTGTGCGCTGGTTGGCGGTGCCGAGCCAGCCTTGCGGCGGGGTCTGGTCGTACGGGTGCAGCATCGCGTCGGCGTAGCCGTCCCAGTCGAAGCGGCTGTCCCAGCCCGGTGAGGGGAGCAGGCCTTCGCCTTCGCGGCGGTTCGGATAGCGGCCAGTGACCTGCCAGCCGATGTTGCTGGCGTCGGCGAAGATCATGTTCAGGGCGATGGCGCGGATTTCCCGGCTGGCGTCGGAGGCCTTCTCGGCATTCTGTGCGCGGGACAGGTCGAAGAACGCATCGAGGCTCTTGTCGTCCTTGAGCGGCGCAGTCTGCAGGGCCAGGCCGTAGCCTCCGGCCAGCGGTGCGTCGCCCAGGGCACTGTTGAGCAGCGGGCCGTGGCGGGTTTCGTAGACGGTCTCGCGGATCGAGCGCTGACCCTTGATGAAGTAGGTCTCGTTGCGCACGATGGCCGGCAGCCATTTGCCGTCGGCTTCGTAATACAGCGCATTGCCCTGGCGCTTGAGCTTCTCGAGGAACAGGTCCTGGCTGTCGCCCGGCACTGCCGCCAGGCTCCAGGCGACCTTGCCGTTGAAGCCGGAGAGAATCGCTGGCAGGCCGGCGACCGACAGACCGGCGGCCTGGTACTTCGGGGCGCGGATCTGCACGTAGTTCCAGGCGGCGGGAGCGTTGGTCGGTTGCTGCAGGTCGGCGGCCAGCAGGCTCTTGCCACTGCGGCTGCGTTGCGGGGCGATGGCCCAGTTGGTCGAGGTGCCGGCGCCGAAACCGTTCAGGGCGCTGACCTGTGCAGAGGCCTTGTCGACGACGGCGAGACCGCTGACCTGGCTCAGCGCGATGCCCTTGAGTTTGTCCGTCTCGGCCTGTGGCAGCGGCTCGTCAGGAGCGCTCGGGGTCAACCAGGCGAGCTTGTCGATCCCGACCTTCTGGGCGATCACCAGCGAGGAAATCTCTTCCGGCAGGTTGGCCGACAGTTGGAAGTTCAGCAGGCAGAAAATCAGCGCGGAATCCTCCGGCTTCCAGTATTCGGGCAGGTAGCCGGTGCGGGCCAGGTCCGGTGGCAGCCTGTCGCGATAGCGGAACAGGTAGGCGTTGACGCCACGGGCATAGACCTCGAAGAAACGCTTGAGGCGCGGCGAGGCGGCGTTGTACAGCTCGCCGGCACTTTTCTTCAGGTTGACCGCGCGCATGAAACGGTCGGTATCCAGGGCTTCGGCACCGTTCATTTCCGCCAGGCGGCCCTGGGCCAGCAGGCGCAGGGTGACCATCTGGGTGATGCGGTCGCTGGCGTGGACATAACCCAGGGTGAACAGTGCGTCATGGAAGCTGTTGCTTTCGATCAGCGGCATGCCCAGGGTGTTGCGGCGCACCGAGACGTTCTGAGCCAGGCCCTTGATCGGCTGCACGCCGGAAGTCGGTGGCAGGCTGTCCCGGGCGTTCCAGGACTGGCAGCCGGCCAGGCCGAGCAGGCCTGCCACGGCGGCGGCGACGCCACATTTTTTGAAAAAGTGAGGGTAGGCTGGCGAGGCCATGGCAAGGCTCCTGCGGGGGTAGCGTCAGTAAAGGCGCTACGTTAGTGAGCGGGACCAGGCCGCGCAAGACGGGGGCCGCGGTTATTTTGCGGTTTTATGCGATCCTGTCGGTTCTTGTCGGACAGGGAGCGAAAGAACGATGACCACCAGGGTATGTGCCGCACTGATCGTAATCGATCAGCAGCAGGGCATCCTTCAGCCCCGGCTCGGGCCACGCAACAACCCCGCGGCCGAGGAGCGGATCGCCGAGTTGCTGGAACATTGGCGCGAACACGGCTGGCCCGTGGTGCACGTGCAGCATCTGTCCCGTTCGTCGGAATCGGTGTTCTGGCCTGGCCAGTCGGGGGTCGAGTTCCAGGAACGGTTTCGACCGTTGCCGGGTGAGTGGCTGATCCAGAAGGCGGTGCCGGATGCCTTTTGCGCCACGCGTCTGCAAGAGCGTTTGCAGGCGGCGCACATCAATGATCTGGTGATCGTCGGCGTGGCGACCCACAACTCGGTGGAGGCGACGGCGCGTACCGCGGGCAATCTCGGGTTCATCACCCGAGTGGCCGAGGATGCGTGCTACACCTTCGACAAGGCGGATTACTTCGGCCAGATGCGTACCGCCCAGGAGGTACACGCCATGTCCTTGGGGAACCTGCATGGCGAGTACGCGACGGTGGTGTCCGCCGCCGAGGTGATGGGCCGATAGGCGAGTTTGGCGGCAGCACATGGCTGTTGTAGGAGCCGGTTTGCTGGCGATAGCGGCTTGTCAGTCAACATCTTTGCTGACTGATACGCTGCTATCGCCAGCAAGCCGGCTCCTACAGGAACAGCGCGGGTTTCAAGGGACCTTATGCCAGGGAGACGGTCGACATGGGATCAGCCCATCGCCTCATCCACCAGGATTTGGAGGGTCTGCCGCGAACAGCGCTCGATCCGGGCCTGGACGCCATAGACCTCGGCGAACAGCCGCGTATCGAGAATGTCCTGCGGCGTGCCGCTGGCGAACAGTTGCCCCTGGCGCAGCACCGCAAGGTTGTCGGCGTAGCGGGCCGCGAGATTGATGTCGTGCAGCACCACCACGGCGATCAACCGGTGTTCACGTACCAGCGACTGCACGCAGGCCATGACCTTCAACTGGTAGTTGAGGTCCAGGGCGCTGGTCGGCTCGTCCAACAGCATCACCTGTGGCCGGCGGGCGATCAGTTGCGCCAGGCTGACCAGTTGGCGCTGACCCCCGGACAGGCTGCTCAACCACTGGTCCGCCAGGTGAGTGATCCCGATGCGCTGCAGGGCACTGAACGCTTCATCCAGGCATTGCCGGTGCGACAGGCGGCCGACGCGCAGGGCGGCAACCACGCTTTCCATGACGCTCAGGCTCAGGCCCGGCGGCAGGTTCTGCGGCATGTAGGTCACCCGTCGGGCGCGTTCCTCCACCGATAGACGAGCCAGATCCTCACCTTGCAGGCGTACGCTGCCGCTCATCTTTTCCAGGCCGGCGATCCCGCGCAACAGGGTCGACTTGCCGGCCCCATTGGGGCCGATCAGGGCGGTCAGCGTGCCCGGCTGCAAGATCGGCAGGCTCAGGTCGCGGACCACCTGGCGCCGGCCGTAGCCAATCACCGCATGCTCGACTGCCAGGCCCTGTGCTTGCTCACTCATAGTTGCCTCCCACGCTTGAACACCAGCACGACGAAGATCGGTACGCCCACCAGCGCGGTGACGATCCCCACCGGTACGACCACGCCGGGCATGATCAGCTTGCTGGCGATCGACGACAGCGAAAGCAGCAGGGCACCGACCAGGGCGCTGGCCGGCAGCAGGAAACGCTGGTCCTCGCCGACCAGGATGCGGGCGATGTGCGGACCGACCAGACCGATGAAACCGATGGTGCCGACAAAGGCCACCGCCGTCGCCGACAGCAGGCTGATGCGCAACAATGAAGCGAAGCGCAGGCGCTTCACATCGACGCCGAAACTCATCGCACGGTCCTCGCCCATGCGCAGCAGGGTCAGGCGCGGGGCTGCGGTGAAGGAGAACGGCATGACCAGGGCGATCACCAGCGCGAGAATGCCCAGCTTGTCCCAGTTGGCCCGGGTCACGCTGCCCAGGGTCCAGAAGATCAGTTGTTGCAGCACGTCTTCGGTGGCGACCAGTTGCAGCAGCGCCACTATCGCATTGCAACTGAAGACCAGGGCGATACCGAACAGCACCAGGCTTTCCACCCCGGCACCCCGCAGCCGCGACATGGCTTGCAGCAGGAAGACCGAGGCGGCGGCGAAGACGAAGGCCGAGACGGAGATGGCCGTATTGCTCGACAGCCAGGCGGTGGCGAGCGGGAACACGATCACCAGCGACGCGCCGAGGGCCGCGGCCGACGACACGCCGAGCGTGAAGGGACTGGCCAGCGGGTTGTTGAGGATCGCCTGCATTTCCGCGCCGGCCAGCGACAGCGCGCAGCCGACCAGCACGGCCATCAGGGTGTAGGGCAGGCGCACGTTCCAGATGATCACCTGGTCGGTCAGGCTCAGGTGACCGGGGTGCAGCAGGCCGTCGAGCAGGGCCGGCAGGCCCATGCCGGACGGGCCGCTGGCCAGGTCGATGAGCATCGCGCACAGCAGGGCGCCGCCCAGCAGCACCAGCAACCATAGGCGGCGCAGCAGGAGGCGGCGATAACCCTGGCTGGCAGCGGCCAGGTCCAGGGGTGAAGCGTTCAGGGATGGGGTCATCACGGTCATGCGGGCGGTACTCGGGTGTTGGCTGTTCACTGACTCTGTGGCGAGGGGGCTTGCCCCCGCTGGGGAACGCAGTTCCCCTGAAACCGGAAAACCCGGTCTATCCGATAGACCGAGTTCTCCGGTTTACGGCTGCCTTGCAGCCGAGCGCGGGCGAGCCCGCTCACCACATGGGATCGGTG
Organism: Pseudomonas fuscovaginae SE-1; assembly: GCF_000364705.1. Classification (GTDB taxonomy): domain Bacteria; phylum Pseudomonadota; class Gammaproteobacteria; order Pseudomonadales; family Pseudomonadaceae; genus Aquipseudomonas; species Aquipseudomonas fuscovaginae_A. Next base: position 16,888 of record NZ_AQOH01000061.1, read on the forward strand.
TCGAAGCCATTCCGGCAGCCCTGTTCCTCAGGGTTGAAGTCGATTACTTGGCTTGCGCATCGATCCAGTACGCGCCCTTGATCGGGGTATCGAGGAACTGCTTGTTCATCGCCTCCAGGGTGTCCTGTGGATTCAACTGGGCGAACAGCTCAGGGTGGGTCCACTTGGCCAGGGCCTCGATCGCCAGCAGGTTGTACGGCGAGTTGTAGAAGTCATGCCAAAGGCCGTGGGCGTTGCCGCTGCGGATCGCCCGCAGGTTCTTGAACTCGGGACGTGCCAGCACCGTGTCGAAGGCCGTGCGGGCTTCGGTCTGGCTGACCCCGGCACCCAGGACCAGGCCCGGCTTGTGGTTGCCGGTGGCGACATACAGGTCCGGATCGGCCTTGAGTGCGTATTCGACGCTGACATCACCGAGAGCACCTGGCACCACGCCTTCGGCGATGTTCACGCCACCGACGGTACGGATCACTTCGCCCATGCCGCTCTTGCCGGTGGTATGCCCCGGTGCCTGCCAGGCGCCGGCCAGCAGCTCGAGGAAGACCTTCGGCCGCTGGCTGTCCGGCAGGTCGCCGACCTTGTCGGTGATGGCTTTCACGTGCTGGTCGTAGAAGTCCAGGTAGGCCTTGGCCTGTGCTTCACGACCGAGCGCCTGGCCGAGGGCGTCGAGGCTGGCGTGGGTGCCATTGATCGGGTTGATCCGGAAATCGACGAACAGCACCGCGATACCGGCCTTGGCCAGTATGTCGGCAACCGGGCTGTGCTCGGTCGGGCCGTGGCCGGAGATGCTGAACACCGCCAGGTCCGGCTTGAGGCTGAGGATTTCCTCGGCGCTGACGCTCTGCTCCGAGGCCTGGCCGATCAGCGGGATGTCCTTGACCTTGGGGAATTTGGCGACATAGGCGGCGTAGGTGTGCGGGTCGAGCAGGCGCAGGTCGTTCTGCCAGCCGACGATGCGCTGGAACGGTGCCTCGCGGTCGAGCAGGGCGAAGGCGGACATCAGCCGGCCTTCACCGAGCACCACGCGCTGGACGTGGTCCGGTACATCGACCTTGCGGCCCAGTACGTCGGTGACCTCATGGGCCGACGCCGCCGCAACGGGGACAAGCAGCAGAACGGTGAACAGGGCGCTCAGGCGCAGCAGCGCACGGGGTTTGATCATCACGGTTTCTCCGGGAGGGGCGGGCGGCGCATCAGACGTCACTCCAGCGCCGCAACAGGTTGTGGTAGGCGCCGCTCAGTTGCAGCAGCGACAGTTCGTCGGCGTGTTGCGCACTCAGGCGCTGGATCGCCACATCCATGTCCAGCAGCAGGCTGCGCTGGCTGTCTTCGCGGACCAGACTTTCGATCCAGAAGAACGCGGCGATCCGTTCGCCACGGGTGACCGGGTTGATCTGGTGCAGGCTGCTGCCGGGGTAGAGCACCAGGTGCCCGGCCGGCAGTTTCACGGCGTGTTCGCCGAAGGTGTCGCGGATCACCAGTTCGCCGCCGTCGTAGCTGGCCGGGTCGGCCAGGAACAGGGTGGCGGACAGGTCGGTGCGGACCCGCTCGCGCACGCCCTTGAGGCCGCGGATGGCGTTGTCGATATGCAGCCCGAACGACTCGCCGTCGCTGTAGCGGTTGAACAGCGGCGGGTAGATCTTCTTTGGCAGCGCGGCGGACATGAACAGGGCATTGTCCGAGAGCCGGTTGAGGATCCGCTCGCCGAGGCGGATGCCCAGTGCCGAGTCCTCGGGCAGTTGCCGGTTGTGCTTGACCCGCGCCGAGCCGAGCCCGGCGGTGGCCTTGCCATCGATCCACGGCTCGGCCAGCAGGCCCGCGAGCATGTCGCGGGTCTCCTCGGTGCTGAACAGTTCGGGAATCTCGATCAGCATGACTCAGAACTCATAATCGACACTCGCCGTCAGCGTGCGGCCGGCACCGGGAATGCCGTACAACTGGAAACCGTCCAGCGAGGCGCCGATCTGGCTGTAGTAGAACTTGTCGAAGACGTTGTTGAGGTTCAGGTTGAGCCGCGTCTGCGCGTTGATCTGGTACTGCGCCGCCAGGTTGTGCAGCCAGTAGCTCGGCGCCTTCTCGTCGTCCTTGACGTAGACCGCGTAGACGCCGGCCGGCCCGGTGGCGTAGCTGCTGTTGTTGTTCAGGCCACCGACGTACTTGTTGTCGCTGTAGCGGCGACGGCCGACGTAGTTGGCGCCGTAGCTCAGGCTCAGATCCTCGGTGACCTGGTAGGTGGTCCACAGGTTGGCGGTCAGGTCCGGCACGTTCTTGGCTTCGGAGCCTTTGTTGGCGCCCTTGGTCTGCACGCTCTTGAGCGCGGAGAAGCCGCTGTACACGGTCCATTGCGGGGTGAGGTTGCCCTGCAGGCCGAGTTCGACACCGTCGACACGCTTGGCCGGCAGGGCCCGCACCGGGGCGGTTTCACCGCTCTGGTACTCCCAGGAGTTTTCCAGCTCGGTGCGAAACAGCGCCGCCGTCACGTTCAACTGGTCGTGGAACAGGTCCCACTTGGTGCCGACTTCATAGGTCTTGGACTTGGCCGGCGAGTAGTTGCTGGTGGTCGAGGCGCCGTAGATCTGGTTGTTGGTCGAGGCGCCAATCGCCGAAGGCTCCGCCGCCTCGCTGTAGGAGGCGTAGAGGCTGCCGTTGGGCAGCGGCTTGTAGACCACGCCGGCGCGGCCGCTCAGGGCGCCGTCGGTGCTGTCGATATCGGCCTGGCCGCGCTGGGTGGTCTGGGCGCGCCAGTGGTCGTAGCGCAGCGAGCCGAGCACCTGCCACTGGTCGTTCAGGGTCACCGTGTCGCCCACGTAGAGACCGGCGTTGTCGATCACCGAGCGGGGTTCACCTTCGCCCTTGGTCACCCAGGTGCTGGCGAAGTCGTGCTGCGGGTCGGCCATATCGAAGAGCATGTCGCCGGCGGGAACTTCGGCATTGCGCTTCAGGCCACCGTAGGTCTCGTGGTACAGCTCCAGGCCACTGACCACCGCGTGGGAGAGGCTGCCGGTGTTGAAGCCGAAGCTGAAGTCGGTCTGGTTGTCGAGAATGGTGTAGCGCTTGGATTGGCCGTAGTCGGAGCCGCGCAGGATGCCATGGGCGGTGTCGCCGCTGGCGACGTAGCCGGGGTAGGCGTTGACCGTTGAGCCCGGTACCTGGCTGACCGGCCCGACGCCGGTGTAGCCCAGGGTTGCACAGCGGGTGCCGGTACAGGTCTTCTGGCCGTTGGCGTCGGCGGCGAAGAAGCGCGCCGGCGACAGCACCGCGAAGTTGTCGGTGCGTTCCCAGCGGATCTGGTTCTTCAGCCGGGCGTCGTTGTCGAAGTCATGTTCCAGGCGCGCTGTCAGCGACAGGGTTTCGGTCTGTTGGGTATACAGGCTCGAATCGCCATACCAGTTGGAGCGCTTCACGCCCGGCATGGTGTCGCCGTGGGTGCCGCGTTGGATCGGCAGGCCGCCGTCCGGGGTGTTGTTGTCCTTCTGGTAGAACAGGTCGACGAATACCCGCGTCGGCGTACCCAGGCCCATGCCCAGGGAGGTGGCCAGGCCCCAGCGGTCGTAGTCGACATCGTCGCGATCGGCCACCTGGTTGTAGTGGCGCATCAGGTTGAGGCGCACGGCGGTGGTGTCGTTCAATTCGTGGTTGAGATCGGCGGTGAGGCGCCGATAGTTGTCGCTGCCGACCCCGGCCGAAAGCTTGTTCCGGTCGCCCAGGTGGGCTTCCTTGCTGACCAGGTTGACGCTGCCGCCGACCGCCGCGATGCCCGACTCGATGGCCCCGGTACCCTTGAACACTTCGGCCTGCTGCAGGTTGAAGGTATCGGTACGGGTCGACATGCCGGCATCACGCACACCGTCGACGGTCAGGCTCTGTTCCGAGGAGAAGCCGCGGATCGAGAACAGGTCGCCCCAGCCCAGATTGCCTTCGCCGGACATGAAGGTAATGCCGGGTACGTTGCGCAGCACTTCCTGCAGGGTCTGCGCGTTCTGTTCCTTGAGCACCTGCTGGGGGACCACGGTGACGCTCTGCGGCGTGTCGAGCAGCGGCTGGCTGAGCTTGGCCGAGCTGGCGCGGTCGACCTTGAACGGCGAGCTGTACTCGCCCTCGACTTTCAGCTCCGGCAGCGTCAGGGCGCCCGATGTTTCGGTATCCTGGGCCATGGCGGAGTGCAGCGCGCCCATGGCCATCAGGCCGAAGACCGGTGCCAGGGAGCCTGGCAGGGACAGGGGTTGCAGACGTGAGGTGGAAGGCTGGGACGACGACGGCATGCGGGACAACCTGTGCTAAATTTAAATAAATCTTATTTAGATTCGGTAGTCTAAAGAGCCAGCCTCGGCGGACGGGTCGCGCTTTGTATTGGAATTGCATACAAGCGCGTCTCAACACATTCCATTACATTTCATTTCTACAGGCCGAGAACTTTCGGCTATCCCGTAGTTTTTTTCGGACACCGACTTTTCCTCATGAGCAAGCCCGATCATCTGCTGATCGTCGATGACGATCCGGAAATCCGTCAGTTGCTTTCCGAGTACCTGACCAACGCCGGCTACCAGACCTCCACCGCCTGTGATGGCAAGGAGATGCGCCGCCGCCTGGAACTGAATGTCATCGACCTGATCGTCCTCGACCTGATGCTGCCGGGGGAGGATGGGCTGAGTCTGTGCCGCGAACTGCGGGTGACCTCCAACACCCCGGTGATCATGTTGACCGCCCGCGGTACTCTGGTGGATCGGATCCTCGGCCTGGAACTGGGCGCCGACGACTATCTGCCCAAGCCGTTCGACCCGCGCGAACTGCTGGTGCGTATAAAGGTGGTGTTGCGCCGGGCCCAGAGTTTCCCCGAGCGGGCGCGGATCGACGATGTGCCGACCATTCGCTTCGCCGGCTGGCAACTGGATACCCGGGCCCGCCAACTGCTATCCCCGCAAGGGCTGGTGATCAGCCTGGGCAACACCGATTTCCGTGTGTTGCGCCTGCTGCTGCAGCATCCCAACCGACCACTGAGCCGGGATTTCCTGCTCAATCACGTGTTCGAAAAGGACAGCACGCCGTTCGACCGCTCGATCGACGTGTGCATCAGCCGTCTGCGCCAGCAACTGGAGCCGAGCCTGATCAAGACCGTGCGTAACGAGGGCTACATGCTCACCGCCACCGATGTGGAACCCCAGTCGTGAAGCTGTGGCCGGGCTCGCTGTTCGGCCGGCTGGTGCTGATCCTGGTGACGGGCATGCTGGCGGCGCAGATCCTCACCAGCAGCATCTGGTACGACGTACGCCACAGTCAGGTCCTGGAAATCCCCTCCCGCCTGATCGCTACCCGGCTGGCCAATATCGTCCGTCTTTCGCACCTTGACCCGCACCGTGCGGACAGCCTGATCGAGTTGATCGACTCGCCGAACTTTCGCCTGACCCTCAGTGAACAGGCCAGCGGTATCCCCGGCAGGCTCAGCGAGAAGGACCAGGACACCGAGCGGTTGCTGAACAAGGTACTGTCGGAGAAGACCGGCTACTCCCAGACCCTGCGCCTGTTGCAGGTGTCGGTGGTGGATCAGCAGGGGCAGATTGCCGGCCTGTCCACACTGTTCGGCGCCCGTCCGGCGATCGGCCGCTTCCTGATCGACCTGCGCCTGCCCGATGGTCGCTGGCTGCTGGTGGAGGCCAGCGAGGAGCAGGGCTGGACCAGCACTTCGCCGCTGGATCTGCTGTTCGACTACGTGATGCGTATCTACCTGTTGCGGATCATCGTGGTGGTGATCATTGCGTTGCTCGCGGTGCGCCTGGCGATCCGTCCGCTGAACGCCCTGGCCAAGGCCGCCGAGGCCCTGGGGCGGGACATCCGCCGACCGCCGTTGCCACTGGACGGGCCGACCGAGGTTCGACGGGCGGCCCAGGCCTTCAATGTCATGCAGCAGCAACTGATCGCCAGTATCGCCGAGCGCACCCGTTTCCTCGCGGCCATTTCCCATGACCTGCGCTCGCCCATCACCCGGCTGCGCCTGCGCACCGAACTGCTGGAGGACAACCAGGTCAAGGAGCGCTTTCGCACGGATCTGGAAGACATGGAACACATGGTCTCCAGTACCCTGGACTTCGTCAGCAGTGGCGAGGTGAACGAGGAGCGCCAGAGCATCGATATCAATGCGCTGCTGCGCAGCCTGCAGGCCGACCTGGAGGATATCGGCGAACCGATCAGCGTCGAGGGCCGGGCACAACGACCCTTGCCCGGTTATGCCCGCAGCCTCAAGCGCTGCGTGCAGAACCTGCTGGAGAACGCGGTGCGGTATGGTCGCGAGGTGGTGGTGCGGATCGAGGACGAGTCGCAGCACCTGCGTATCATCATCCGTGATCGCGGCCCGGGTGTTCCCGAGGCGCTGCTGGAGCAGGTGGTGGAGCCTTTCTATCGGGTGGAGGGTTCGCGCAATGCGAAAACCGGCGGCTATGGCCTGGGGCTGAGCATTGCCCATACCATCGCGGCGGCCCACGGTGGCCGCATGACCTTGCGCAATCGCCAAGGCGGCGGGCTGGAGGTGACGCTGGCCTTCGAGCGGCGCGAGGATTAGGGGGCAAGCGCAGCAAGCTACGGGGAACTGTCTTCAGTTCACTGCCGATAAGCGGCAGAACAGGCGTGCACGAGTGTGGCGGTGATCGTCTGGTTGGCGTGCGCCGCAGCTCCGTGGGCGTTCGCTTGCCAGCGAAGGCGGCCCTGAGTGTGCCGGAAGCTTCGCGGGCAAGCCCGTTCCCACAAAGTGACGGGCGCGCGTTATATCGAGCATGCCGCTCTGGACTGCTCCCAAGGCGGCTGGTACGGCCTGGCTTTCAGACGAGGCGTCAGGCGCCGTGGCACTTCTTGAATTTCTTGCCGTTGCCGCATGGGCACGGGTCGTTGCGGCCCACGTCCTTCAGAGCGTTGCGTACCGGCTCCTGGTGCGCGTGGTTGCAGTGCGGGCCGTGAACGTGGCCGTGATCGTGGTGCGCGTGATCATGATCGTGGTTGCAATCGGGGCCATGGACGTGAGGTTGCTGGGTCATGCTGGAACTACTCCGAAATGAGATCGCCGGGAATTATCTCGCCTTTGTGCTCCAGGTGCACGTCATAGCCGATGAATAATCCGGTTTCCAGGGTGCCTTCCAGCCGATAGGGGATGGGCTTGCCGGGTTTTTCCAGGCGCTTGGCCAGCGGTTTCAGGTGCTGCCAGAGGTTGGTCCGTACCGGCACCACGAAAAAGGCTCGACTGTTGGGCTCCACGGTCATCCAGCGGTCGTAGTCGCCTTCGGCCAGCAGCCACTGGTCCAGGTAGATGCGATAGTGCAGGGCGCGCACGGTCAGGGGGTTGTCGTTGGGGTTGTCGAGGCGAAAGTGCAGCTTGAACCTCTGCTGCAGCAGCGTGGCCTTGACCAGTTCCACCCGGATCACGCTGACCTCGGGGTCCCGAGGCCCGGCATCGAGCCAGGAGGCGCAGCCGGGCAGCGCCAGGGCGGCCAGCAGGGCGAGCGTAGCGAGTGTCCGTGGGTGCATGGGGGCCTCCTCTCGAAGCCCAGTCTAGTCCGACCCCATCAACTGGGCGATACTGCTGTCGGTCAACCTGGGATCGAATGGGCACACAGGAGCGTGGTCATGAGCCTTTACGAGATTGTCTTCAGTGGCGAACTGCTGCCCGGGGCGTCGGTCGAGCAGGTTCGCAGCAACCTGGCGCGGCTGTTCCAGGCCGATACCCAGCGGATCGAACTGTTGTTCTCCGGGCGCCGGCTGGTGCTGAAGAACCAGCTCGATGCGGCGGCCGCGGAGAAGTACCGCGCGACCCTCGAGCGGGCCGGCGCGCGGGTCGAAGTGCTGGCCATGCCGCCGCAAGAGGTCGCGGTGGACACTGCTGCCGAACCGGCCAGTCGTGCCCGGGTGGTGCCGCGCGACGTCTGCATGGCCGCATTCAGCTCCGTCGATGCGCCGGATTACGCGATTGCCGAGGTCGGCGGTGACCTGCAGGACCCGAGGCCGGCAGCGGTCGCGCCGGTTTTCGACCTGTCGGCGCTAAGCATGGCACCGCTGGGCAGCGATATGGGACAGATCCCGGGGCCCGCGGCACCGGCGGCACCCGACACCTCCCATCTGAAGCTGTGCTGAGCCGGCTTATCCGGCCAGATAGCCCGAACAGCACTTCTTGTATTTCTGCCCGCTGCCGCAGGGGCAGGCATCGTTGCGCCCGGCCTTGAGCGTCACGGTCGGGTCGATGAAGTACCAGCGTCCGGCGTTCTGCACGAAGGCGGAGCGTTCGCGGTGGCTGTGTTCGCCGCCGCTGTCGTGCCAGCGTGCGGTAAAAGTGACGAAAGCATGTTCCGGCTGGCCGCCGAACACCTCCGAGCCTTCCACCTCCAGGCCCAGCCAGGTGCTTTGCGCACTCCAGTCGGCAATGGACTGGCGGTCCAGGCCGGCCTGCTGGATCGGCAGGGTGGTCGCCACCAGGTAATCGACCAGACCCAGCACGTAGGCGCTGTAGCGCGAGCGCATCAGCGCTTCGGCGCAGGGCGCTGGATGGCCGGCATGATAATGGCCGCAGCAGGTGTCGAGCAGGTTGCCGCTGCCGCAGGGGCAAATCGATACGCTCACGGGAATCACCACCAGTATTTGCCGAAGTTTTCCGGGTTGGCCCAGAACTTGGCGTTGAGCCAGTCCGGGACCTGTTTGTATTCGCGCAGGTCATAGGTGAACAGCGTCAGCACCTGCTCGTCGCGCTGGAAGCGTTCGCTGCTCTGCAGGGCCAGGGCGAAGAAGTCGCTGTCCTGCCAGTCGGCGGCCGGCATGTCCACCAGCACCGCCAGGCGGCTGGCATTGAGGTTGCGGATACCGCCGAGCAGTTCCCGGCCGGCTCGCTTGGGCAAGTGTTCGAGGCAGTCGAGCACCAGGGCCAGGTCGAAACGTCGCGCCGCCAGTTCGGCCGGCAGGGCCCCGGGTTCGGCGAAGGCGACCTGGGTCTGCGGGTGAGCCGCCTGGAATGCCTCGAGTGCCGGAAAGCTGCTCGCGCCCACCAGCAGCAGGGTCTGCGGGGCATAGCGGTCCAGGAGTGCCGCCAGGGCTTGCTGGGGCGTGCGGGAAGAAATGCTCTCGGTCATCGAAAATCCTCAATCAGAACTGCAAAGACTAGCCTGCCCGGCGGGGCGGGCCTAGTGGTCTGTGCGGATAATTCAAGGCCCCTGGGCGAAGGCGAACGGATGAACCGACGGCACGGGCCGCTGGTGTTCCCTGCGGCTCTGGAGTGGGTGATTTCGCCGAACCTTGGGGGAAACCGACCGTTGGAGAATAATTTTTTCAGCCCACTGGCAAAGTGCCCGTGCAAGCCGTTACTGTGCGCCCAAAGAATAAATTCACGAGAGGGGCGTATGAAGGTGCTTTGGGGGTTGGGGAAGGTCCTGACACTGCTGTTCTGGCTGGTGGTGCTGGTCAACCTGGTGAGCCCGCTGATCAGTCCGTTCCGTCTGCTGGTGAATCTGGCCGGGAGCCTGCTGTTGTTGACTCATTTGCTGGAGGTGCTGCTGTTCAACGGCAGCCTGCGCGAGCGTGCCCATCCCTGGCGTGATCGGGCGCAGATCCTGATATTCGGCATGTTCCATGTGCAGGTTCTGCCACTTCCCTCCCGTGAGGAGGCCAGCCATGCGTAGTCTTTGCCTGCTGGCAGCGCTGTGCAGCCCCCTGGCTTTCGCCCAGGTCGTCAGCGTCGAGCCCCATTCCGTGCTGCGTCTGCCGGGCAATACCAGTTCCCTGCAGTTGGAGCGCCTGGAGGTGGCCGACAATGGCACCCTGCTGGTTCCAGCAGGCATCACCCGGCTGGATGTGGGCGACTTGCACCTTGGGCGCGAGGCGCGTATCGCCATCGTGCCCAGTGAACAGGCCTTCGAGCTCAAGGCCGTGCGCGCCGAGCTCGACAGTGGCAGCCAGATTACCGCGCGCGGTGCTCCTGGTACCTATCAGAAGGCACCCTTGCCTGGGCGGAACCTGAATGTACGGATCGACGCCCTGAAAGGGCCGCTGTTGTCGGTGGACGCCCGTGGCGGCACCGGCGTTCCGGGTTATGTCGGGCTCGACGGTGCCAACGGTGCGGAGCCGGGCTGCACCTGGGGCAGTGCCGGACGCGGCGCGGACGGTGACAATGGCGGCGATGGCCGCCAGGGCGCACCGGGAGCGCAGGTTCGGCTGCAACTGCCACGGGACTACCCGGCCGAGCAGATCAAGGTCCAGGTCGATGGTGGTGCCGGTGGCCCGGCGGGAGCGGCGGGACGCCCTGGTGCCGGTGGCAAGTCCAAGGGCTGCTTCATCTATGACACCGCCGGCGGCAAACCGGGTCGACCTGGCTTGGCCGGGAAGCCAGGGCCCCAGGGCGAGGCTGGTAGCGTAACCATCCAGCGGTTGTGAATGGCCTGGGGCGCCAAGTCTGCCAGTCGACATGAGGCATGACTTGCCGGCCCCATCGCCAGCAAGCCGGCTCCCACGAGGTCGCTGCCGATCACAAGGTTCAGGTGCAACGCCGAACCTCTGGGAGCCGGCTTGCTGGCGATGGCGATCATCCTCTCAGCACCCGTCTCAGAGCATCGGCCGCGCCGCTACGATCGCCACCAGCGTCAGCCCGATCAGCAGGTTGATCCCCACCAGCCGACGAATTCTGCCCAGCACGGTGGCCCCTTCGGCCCATTGCCCGGCCTCGACCGCCTTGCGCAGTTCCGGCAACTGCAATGACTGGATACGAAGAAACAGTGCCAACATCACGATGTACAGCCCCATCATGATCTGTACGTAGCGTGGCGCCGTCTCGAATCCGCTGAAGCGCAGATGGAGCAAGCCCATGCCGCTGATCGGCAGCACCACCACCGCGACCCAGACCCAGACGAAGAACCGCTGAAACACCTGGATCCACAATTTCAGCCGGGCCGGCCCCTCCAGTGCGGCCATGGCCGCCGGACGCAGGACCATCCAGGCGAAGAACATGCCGCCGACCCAGATCAGGGCCGCCAGCAGATGCAGGGCATAAACGAGGGCAAAAGCGGTCATTCGGCTACTCCGTTCGGCGTGGGATGAATTAGCGGGGTATGATAGCGGCCATTCGAACCACTGAAAATTTATCCAGCGTTTTTCGCGCCCGAAGAATCATGATCAGCACCGAACTCAAAACCACGATCCAGGGCGCCTATTCGCGTTTCCTCGAAGCCAAGAGCCTCAAGCCGCGTTATGGCCAGCGCCTGATGATCGCCGAAGTGGCGAAGGTCCTCGGCGATATCGACACCGATGACGAAGGCCGCCGCGACGGCGAGCCGGCGGTGGTGGCGGTCGAGGCCGGCACCGGTACCGGCAAGACCGTCGCCTACAGCCTGGCGGCGATCCCCACCGCCAAGGCGGCCGGCAAGCGCCTGGTGATCGCCACCGCGACCGTCGCCCTGCAGGAGCAGATCGTCTACAAGGACCTGCCGGACCTGATGCGCAGCAGCGGGCTGAATTTCAGCTTCGCCCTGGCCAAGGGCCGTGGGCGCTACATGTGCCTGTCCAAGCTCGACATGCTGCTGCAGGAGGGCCATGCGCAAACCGCCACGGCCCAGTTGTTCGAGGAAGAAGGCTTCAAGATCGAGGTCGATGAGGCCAGCCAGAAGCTGTTCACCAGCATGATCGAGAAACTGGCCGGCAACAAATGGGACGGCGACCGCGACAGCTGGCCCACGGCCCTGGAAGATGCCGACTGGGCCCGGCTGACCACCGACCACAGCCAGTGCACCACCCGCCATTGCCCGAACTTCGGCCAGTGCGCCTTCTACAAGGCCCGCGAGGGCATGGGCAAGGTCGATGTGATCGTCACCAACCACGACATGGTGCTGGCCGACCTCGCCCTCGGCGGCGGCGCGGTATTGCCCGACCCGCGCGACACCCTGTACGTGTTCGACGAAGGCCATCACCTGCCGGACAAGGCCATCGGCCACTTTGCCCATTACACCCGGCTGCGCTCGACCGCCGATTGGCTGGAGCAGACCGCCAAGAACCTGACCAAGCTGCTGGCCCAGCATCCGCTGCCGGGCGACCTGGGCAAGTGGATCGAGCAGGTCCCGGAACTGGCCCGTGAGATCAAGACCCAGCAGCAGTTCATGTTCAGCGCCTGCGAGCAGTTGGCCGACTTCCGCAGCGGCGAAGACATGGAAGGCCGCGAGCGGCCACGTCATCGCTTCGTCGGTGGGGTGATCCCCGAGCACATTCGGGAAATCGGCATCGAGCTGAAGAAGGGCTTCGCCCGCCTCAACGACCTGTTCACCCGCCTGACCGACCTGCTCAAGGAAGGCATGGACGGCGAGGTCAGCATCGGCATCACCAGCAGCCAGGCCGAGGAGTGGTATCCGCTGTTCGGCAGCCTGCTGTCGCGCGCCCAGGGCAACTGGGAACTGTGGACCGCGTTCACCACCGAGGACCCGGAGGACAACCCGCCGATGGCGCGCTGGCTGACGCTGGCCGAAAGTGGCGCGCTGTTCGACATCGAGGTCAATGCCAGCCCGATCCTGGCCGCGGACATGCTGCGGCGCAACCTGTGGAACGTGGCCTACGGGGCCCTGGTGACTTCGGCGACCTTGACCGCGTTGGGCACCTTCGATCGTTTCCGCATGCGTGCCGGCCTACCGAAGACCGCGGTAACGGCGGTGGTGCCGAGCCCGTTCCATCATGCCGATGCCGGCGTACTGCGGGTGCCGGACCTCAAGGCCGATCCGCGCGATGCCGCCGCCCATACGGCGGCGATCATCCGTGACCTGCCGGAGCTGGTCGAAGGCTCCCGAGGGTCGCTGGTGCTGTTTTCCTCGCGCAAGCAGATGCAGGACGTGTTCGACGGCCTGGATCGCGACTGGCGTCGGCAGGTATTCATCCAGGGCAACCTGTCCAAGCAGGAAACCCTCAACAAGCACAAGGCGCGGGTCGATGGTGGCGACTCCAGCGTGCTGTTCGGCCTGGCGAGCTTCGCCGAGGGGGTCGACCTGCCCGGTGCCTACTGCGAACACGTGGTGATCGCCAAGATCCCCTTCGCGGTGCCGGACGATCCGGTCGAGGCGGCGCTGGCCGAGTGGATCGAGGCCCGTGGCGGTAATCCGTTCATGGAGATCGCGGTGCCGGACGCCTCGCTCAAGCTGGTGCAGGCCTGTGGCCGCTTGCTGCGTACCGAGGCGGACCGGGGGATCATCACCTTGCTCGACCGACGCCTGGTCACCCAGCGCTATGGGAAGGCTATCCTCAATGCCTTGCCACCGTTCCGGCGTGAAATATCTTGATGTGACCTGGGTTAAATCGCCTATTTCGTTGTCTATGGAGGGCGCTTTCGAGGGCCGCACGAATCCGCCCAGGCAGTTTCGTGCAGAGCCCGGCGCCACGCAGGCCGTTGACTGGCCGATAGGGAGAACTGGATTCAAATGATTCGCCGTACGCTGCCCACCGTTTTTGCCCTGCTGTTCGCCGCACCACTGCTGGCCGCGCCTGCTGGCCAGCAGACCCTGTTCAACTTCGTTCGTCCCGCCGATGTGGTGCAGGTGGTGACCAACGGCGCGGACCTGCCGCAATCCAATGCCGAACAGACTGCCGAGGGCGAGGTGCTGCGCCGCGTCACCTTCACCCCGACGGCGCAGCCGAGCCTGCGCCTGACGCCGCAGAGCGGAGCCTGGGACTGGTCGCAGTCCGGGGTGATGAGCCTGCGGATCCAGAGCGCCATGGATTGGGCGCTGACGCTCAACGTGACCATCCAGAGCAACGACGGCAAGACCTTGACCAGCCGTGTCGACCTGCCGGCCGGTCCGGCTCAGACCCTGCTGGTGCCGTTGCAGGCCTTTTCGCCGCTGAGCCAGGGCATGCGTGCCGGGCCGCCGATGCCACTGACCGTGGACGGTCAGCGGGTGCTGCTGGCCAGCAGCGTCGGCGAGCTGGACCGCTCGCAGGTGGTGTCGGTGACCTTGTCGATGGACAAGCCGAAAGTGGCGCAGAACATCCTGCTGGAGCGCTTTGGCGTGCAGAACGGCGACGATGTGATCAAGGCCGCCTACAGCTCGCTGGTCGATGGCTACGGCCAGTCGAGCCGTGCCAGGTGGCCGGAAAAGGTTACGTCCGACGAGCAACTCAAGAGTGCGGCCAACCGCGAAGGGCAACAGCTCAAGGGCTGGCTGGCCGAGCGTGAACGCAATGCCCTGGACAGGTTTGGCGGCTGGACCAAGGGGCCGAGCTTCGAGGCCACGGGCTTTTTCCGCACCGAGAAGCACGACGGCCGCTGGTACCTGGTGACGCCGGAAGGCCATCCGTTCTATTCCCTCGGGGTCAACACGGTCAGTGCCAGCGACCAGCAGACCTATGTCGAGGGGCGTGAATGGATGTTCGGCGAGCTGCCCAAGGCGGGCGAGCCCTTGGCCGCCTACTATGGCAAGGGGGATAACAGTGTCGCCCTGGCTTCCAACGCCGGACGCGGATTCAACCGTGGGCGCTGGTTCGATTTCTATGGTGCCAACCTGCAACGCACCTATGGCAAGCCTTGCGCCCAGCCCAGGGAAGGCGAGTCGCAGCAGCCGTGCACCGAAGGCTTCGACGCCAAGCGCTGGCAGACCCACACCCTGGACCGGTTGCAGGCCTGGGGTTTCAACACCATCGGCAACTGGAGCGACCCGGCGCTGGGCCTGAATGACCGCGTGCCCTATACCTTGCCGCTGTCGATTGTCGGCGACTACGCCAGCATCAGCACCGGTAGCGACTGGTGGGGCGGCATGCCCGATCCGTTCGACCCGCGCTTTGCCATGGCGACCGAGCGTGCCGTGGCCATCGCCGCCCGCGATCACCGCGACGATCCCTGGCTGGTCGGCTACTTCGCCGACAACGAGCTGGCCTGGGCCGGTCCTGGCGACGATCCGAAATCCCGCTACGCATTGGCCTACGGCACCCTGCGCATGACCACCGATGTGGCGGCCAAGCGTGCGTTCCTCAAGCAACTGCGCGACAAGTACCGTAACCAGCAGGGGCTGTCGAAGGCCTGGGGCGTGGATATCCCGACCTGGGAGCAGATGGAGGACCCGGGGTTCGAGGCGCCACTGCCCAATCCCGAGCACCCGGAAATCGAGGCTGACCTCAAGTATTTCCAGAAGGTGTTTGCCGATACCTACTTCAAGACCATCTCCGATTCGCTGAAATGGCATGCGCCGAACCATCTGCTGCTGGGTGGACGCTTCGCCGTCAGCACACCGGAGGCGGTCGCCTCCTGTGCGCAGTACTGCGACGTGCTGAGCTTCAATTTCTACACGCTGCAACCCCAGGACGGCTACGACTTCGACCGCTTGGCGGCGCTGGACAAGCCGGTGCTGATCACCGAGTTCAACTTCGGCTCGCGGGATCGTGGCCCCTTCTGGGGGGGGCTGACCGAGGTAGCGAAGGAGGATGACCGTGGCCCGGCCTATGCCAACTTCCTCAAGCAGGCGGTGAGCGAGCCTTCGATCGTCGGTGTGCACTGGTTCCAGTATCTCGATCAGCCGGTGACCGGACGCCTGCTTGATGGCGAGAACGGCCACTTCGGTCTGGTCGGCATCACCGATGTGCCGTTTCAGGGCTTCGTCGAGAGCGTACGCAAGAGTAATCTGCAGGCTCTCGAACTGCTGGGCAAGGCGGCCGAGAAGGCCAAGGTCGATGCCCAGCAGAAGGCGGCCAAGGGTATCGACCACGACGACAGTGGCGGCAAGGGCCGTTCCGGCAGCGCCGGCGGTGGTGCCGCCGGGCATGCGGGCGGGCACTCCGGTAATGGTCACTGATCGAAAAGCCCCTCTGGACTGTCTCAGGGGCATTTTTCCTACAGTGCAGGTGTAAGAACCGTTCGCCCCGTGTCTGTTCCCAAACCCGACAATCGCTGGAACAATGCACGCACTTTGTCAGGCGTTTGCCCGGGGGAATTCAAGGGTGCAGATTCAGGGTCATTTCGAGCTTCAATTCGAGGCGGTTCGCGAGGCGTTCGCGGCCCTCTTCGACGATCCCCAGGAGCGCGGTGCCGCGCTCTGCATCCGGATCGGCGGGGAAACCGTGGTCGATCTCTGGGCCGGTACCGCCGACAAGGACGGTGCCGAGGCCTGGCACAGCGACACCATCGCCAACCTGTTCTCCTGCACCAAGACCTTTACCGCCGTCGCCGCGTTGCAACTGGTGGCCGAGGGCAAGTTGCAACTGGACGTGCCGGTTGCCCGCTACTGGCCCGAATTCGCCGCAGCCGGTAAAGAACGGATCACCTTGCGCCAGTTGCTTTGCCATCAGGCCGGCCTGCCGGCCCTGCGCGAGTTGCTGGCACCGGAGTCGCTCTACGACTGGCAGGTGATGGTCGATGCCTTGGCCGCCGAGGCACCTTGGTGGACGCCCGGCGACGGCCATGGTTATGCGGCGATCACCTATGGCTGGCTGATCGGCGAGTTGTTGCGCCGGGCAGACGGCCGTGGGCCGGGTGAGTCCATCGCCGCGCGGATCGCCCGCCCGCTGGGGCTGGATTTCCACGTCGGCCTGCCGGACGAGGAGTTCCACCGGGTTGCGCACATCGCCCGTGGCAAGGGCAATGTCGGCGATGCGGCGGCCCAGCGCCTGCTGCAGGTAACCATGCGCGAGCCGACGGCGATGACCACCCGAGCCTTCACCAATCCGCCGTCTATCATGACCAGCACCAATAAACCGGAATGGCGGCGCATGCAGCAGCCGGCGGCCAATGGCCATGGCAATGCGCGCAGCCTGGCCGGTTTCTATAGCGGTCTGCTCGATGGCAGCCTGCTGGAAGGGGAGATGCTCGACGAACTGACTCGCGAGCACAGCCTGGGCATGGACAAGACCCTGCTGACCCAGACCCGTTTCGGTCTGGGCTGCATGCTGGATCAGCCGGACGTCGCCAACGCCACGTTCGGTCTCGGTGCCAGGGCTTTCGGGCATCCGGGTGCCGGGGGTTCGGTCGGTTTTGCCGACCCGGAGCATGATGTCGCCTTCGGTTTCGTGACCAATACCCTGGGGCCGTACGTCCTGATGGACCCGCGGGCCCAGAAGCTGGTACGGATTCTGGCCGGCTGTCTGTAGAATACGCACGGCAAGCCCCAGGTCGGAACCCTGTGGCTTTTGTGTTTTCCAAGCGTCTGTTTATATGGCCCTCGGGCCCCTGTAATTACTACCTCATTTTGTGGATCTCCAATGTCATCTAACAAGTCCCTAGCCCTGGCCCTTTGCCTGACCATCACCGGTTGCGCACAAACTCCACAAAATGCAGATGGCGGCCACTGGTGGTCGTTCGGCTCTTCGGACAAGGTGGCCGAAAAGAGCGATGCCCAGGCTTCGAGTGCTGCGGCGCCAGCCCCGGCTGCCAGCAAGGATGGCAAGGCTGCTGCCCCTGCCGCCGCCAAGGCTGAAGAAAAGCCGGTTCCCCTGGCGACTGCCGTCGCTGCCGCGACCAATCCGACGCCTCCCGCGGAAACCCACTGGTGGTGGCCGTTTGGTGGTTCGAGCAAGGCCAAGGACGCCGACCAGCCGTCGGTCAAGGCTGTGCCGATGCCTGACCCGAAAGTCACCCAGGCCTGGCTCGACGACCATGAGCCGCGCCTGCGCGCCGCGATCCAGGACACTTCGCTGAAGCTGGAGCGGCGCGAGAACGTGCTGGTGGTGGTGGCCCCGATCGACGGCTTCTACAACCCCAAGCGTCCGGAAATGCTGTTGCCCATCACCCTCGGCCCGTTCTCCAAGGTTGCCAAGGCGGTCGAGTCCGACCCGCAAACCGCAGTGCTGGTGCTCGGTCATGGCGACAACGTCCTGGGTACCGAAGCTGCCCAGTCCCTGAGCCAGCAGCGTGCCCAGTCGATCGCGGCGATTTTCCGCCTCAGCGGCCTGCAGCGCGATCGCCTGATCCTGCGCGGCATGGGCTCGGTGATGCCGCGTGCGGCCAACGACAGCAACGAAGGGCGTGCGCTGAACCGTCGCATGGAAATCATCCTGACTCCGCAGAACACTATGGTGGCGCTGTTGAGCAAATACAGCATTCCGGCTCCGGCTCCGGTGCCGGCGACCATGGTCGCGGCCCAGGACGTTAAGCCTGCGGCTCCGGCAGCCAAGAAGCCGGCTCCAGCCGCCAAGGGCAAGACCGCCGCAGCCAAGAAAGCTCCGGCCAAGGCTCCGGCGAAAAAGGCTCCGGTCAAGAAAGCTGCGCCAGCCAAGGCGGCTGTGGCGAAGAAAGACGCGGCAACCGACAATTCGGCCAAGAACTGATTCGCGGCCGACCGATCCTGGACTGAAAAGGAAAGCCTCATGACCCAAGCCCTGGCCGATATGCGCCGCGACTACACCCGCGACGGTCTCACCGAGGCCCAGGCCCCGGCCGAACCGTTCGCGCTGTTCCACCAGTGGTTCGCCGATGCGGTGAAAACCGAACAGGCGCCGGTGGAGGCCAATGCCATGACCCTGGCGACCGTCGACGAGGACGGTCGGCCACATTGCCGCATCCTGTTGCTCAAGGGGCTGGACGAACAGGGTTTCACCTTCTTCACCAACTACGAGAGCGACAAGGGGCGGCAACTGGCGGCGCGGCCGTTCGCGGCCATGACGTTCTTCTGGCCGGCCCTGGAGCGCCAGGTGCGGATCGAGGGACGCGTGGTGAAGGTTTCGCCGCAGGAATCGGATGCCTACTTCCAGGTGCGTCCGCTGGGCAGCCGCCTGGGGGCCTGGGCTTCACCGCAAAGCCGGGTGATCGCCGACCGTGGCGAGCTGGAGGCGCTGCTCCAGGCCACCCAGGCCCGGTTCTGCGACAGCCAGCCGCACTGCCCGGAGCATTGGGGCGGTTATCGGCTGTTGCCGGAGCGCATGGAGTTCTGGCAGGGCCGCGCCAGTCGCCTGCACGACCGTCTCGACTACCGGCTGACGGATACCGGCTGGACGCGCGCGCGCCTGGCCCCCTAACCGGGAAACTCTGCAGCGGCGGCTTCCAGCCAACGCTGCAGGTCTCGTCGCTTGACCTTCCGCTTCCTCGCGTCCTCGAGACGCTGCAGCATGAACTTTTTCCGCGCCTCGTTGTCTCCCGCAAGAGATAATGCGAGGTCACGGTCCATCCAGCGTCTGGTTTTCACATACAGCCACCCGTGGAAATACAATCCGGCGGCAGTGGTGATGGCGATGATGAAGTAATCCATGGCGGTCCTTGTGGCGGGTGGGAAAGGCGCTTCAAAAGCGCATTGCCCTGTCCCGGTTCTAATGTACGTCGAGTCTGTACTGGCGCTGAATGAAAGCCATTTTATCCGCAGGCTGTCGTGACAGAGGTCAAGCTGCGGAGTTTAATTGAACTATGTCCTCTTGGAGCTGCCCCCATGCGTAAGTCTGTTTTGCTGATTGCTTCCTTCTCCACAATGGCCATGCTGCTGGGTGGTTGCACCAACAGCCTGACCGGCGACACCTATTCCCGTGATGAGGCCCGTCGCGTACAGACCATCCGCCTGGGTACCATCGAATCCCTGCGTCCGGTTCAGATCGAAGGCACCAACTCGCCAATCGGTGCCGGTGCCGGTGCGATCGTCGGCGGTGTCGGTGGCAGTGCCATCGGTGGTGGCCGTGGCAGTATCGTGACTGCGGTGATCGGTGCGGTGGCCGGTGGCGTGCTGGGCAACATGGCGGAAAAAGGCCTGACCAAGACCCAGGGCGTGGAAATCACCGTACGTGAAGATGACGGCAGCCTGCGTGCCTACGTGCAGGAAGTGGCGCCGAACGAGATCTTCCGTGTCGGCGAGCGTGTGCGTATCTCCACTGTCGGTGGTACCAGCCGCGTTTCCCACTGATTCCTGCAATCAGGCTGTAACAGAAAACCCCGGCCAGTTTCTTGGCCGGGGTTTTCTTTTTGTCCGGAGCGTATCGGTCCGCTCCCTCTCGGCGCCTCCCGCTGTAGGAGCAGGGCTTGCCCGCGAAGCTTTGCATGGCCTCAAGGGCCTATTCGCGGGCAAGCCCTGCTCCTCCAGGCGCCAATCTGCTCCTACGATGGCACAGTCAGGTTCCCGCCGGGTAAGTCTGTTCCTGCAATGGCAAGCCAATGTACCTATGGGAGGGTGCTGCGCCGGCTGGCCATGGCCGTGACCATGTAGCCGATCACTGCCGCGAGCATCGAACCGGTGAGGATACCCATGCGATCCATGCCGGCGTAGTCGCTGCTGCCCGGGATGAAAGCCAGGGAGCCGACGAACAGGCTCATGGTGAAGCCGATGCCGCAGAGGATCGCCACGCCGAGCACCTGACCCCAATTGGCGCCCTGGGGCAGTGCCGCCAGGCCGGCCTTGATCGCCAGCCAGGTCAGGCCGAATACCCCGATGGTCTTGCCGATCAGCAGGCCGGCGGCGATACCCAGCGGTACGTGATGGGTGAAACTCTCCAGGTTGATGCCTGCCAGCGATACGCCCGCGTTGGCGAAGGCGAACAGCGGCAGGATACCGTAGGCCACCCAGGGGTGCAGGGCATGTTCCAGGCTCAGCAGCGGCGACGATTCGGCGTTTTTCGTGCGTAGCGGGATGCAGAACGCCAGGGTCACGCCTGCCAGGGTCGCATGCACGCCACTCTTGAGTACGCAGATCCAGAGGATCAGGCCGACGACCAGGTAGGGACCGAGCTTGATCACCCCCAGGCGGTTCATCGCGACCAGGGCGAGCAGGCACGCTCCCGCCAGCAGCAGCGACAGATTCGACAATTCGCCGGAGTAGAACATCGCGATGACGATGATCGCCCCCAGATCGTCGATGATCGCCAGGGTCATCAGGAACAGCTTCAGCGACACCGGAGCCCGCTTGCCCAAGAGGGCCAATACGCCGAGGGCGAAGGCGATGTCGGTGGCCATGGGAATCGCCCAGCCGCCGAGTGCCGTCGGGTTGTCCCGGTTCAGCAGCCAATAGATCAGCGCCGGTACCACCATGCCGCCGATCGCCGCCGCACCTGGCAGGACCACCTGCGAAGGCTTGGACAGCTGGCCTTCCAGCACTTCACGCTTGACCTCCAGGCCGATCAGCAGGAAGAACAGCGCCATCAGGCCGTCGTTGATCCACAGCAGCAGCGGCTTGGCGATCTTCAGGGCGCCGACCTGGGCGACCACCGGAACATCCAGGAGGCCGTTGTACAGGTACGACAGCGGGGAGTTGTTGATCAGCAGAGCCAGGGCGGCAGCGGCAATCAATAACAGACCGCTGGCGGCTTCCAACTGAAAGAACCGTGTGAATGTGCTACGCAGAGGCAAGGTTCGCCCTCCATCGATGAAGTCAAAAGGTGGGACACCCAAACCCGTACCATCAGTTGTTAAAGCAGGACCTATATTTCTATTGGCGATAACTGGAAAGCTGGGGAATCAACTCATGGCAGCCTAGCAGTTACCCGTGCAAATGCGTCCTCACTGTATCTGTGCGGGTTGTAGGAAAATTCCTATAGTTGTTGCCGGTTGAATCTTTCACCTTGTTCTTTTCGTGGTTTGGCTGTCAGCTATGCGCACGCCAGCCCGTCAGCGCCTTCGGGCGTGTCCGTGACAACGAGTAATCCATCATGAGCGATAACCGACAGTGGTCCCGGGAAGCGATCCGGATCATCGAGGCCGATTTCCAGCGCAGTGCCGATACCCACCTGATTCCCCTGCCATTGCCCGGGCTGCCGGGTATCGACTTGTATTTCAAGGACGAGTCCAGCCATCCCACCGGCAGTCTGAAACATCGCCTGGCGCGCTCGCTGTTCCTCTATGCGCTGTGTAACGGCTGGCTGAAACCGGGAGCGCCGGTGATCGAGGCGTCGAGCGGTTCGACGGCGATCTCCGAGGCCTACTTCGCCCGGCTGCTGGGGCTGCCGTTCATCGCGGTGATGCCGGCCACCACCTCCCAGGAGAAGATCGCGCAGATAGCCTTCTATGGGGGCAGGAGCCACCTGGTACAGGACCCGACGCAGATCTACGCCGAGTCCGAGCGCCTGGCGCGCGAGAGTGGCGGCCATTTCATGGACCAGTTCACCTATGCCGAGCGGGCCACCGACTGGCGGGCGAACAACAACATCGCCGAGTCGATCTTCCAGCAATTGCGCTTCGAGCGGCATCCTGAGCCGAGCTGGCTGATCTCCAGCCCAGGCACCGGCGGCACCACGGCGACCCTGGGCCGCTACGTGCGCTACCGCCAGCATTGCACGCGGGTACTGTGTGCCGATGCCGAGCGTTCGGTGTTCTTCGATTACTACCAGAGCGGCGATGCCAGCCTGCGCCTGGACTGCGGTTCGCGGATCGAGGGTATCGGCCGGCCGCGGGTCGAGGCGTCGTTCCTGCCCAAGGTGATCGATGCGATGGTCAAGGTACCGGATGCCTTGTCCCTGGCGGCCATGCACTACCTGGCGCGGCGCCTGGGGCGACGGGTCGGTGGGTCCAGCGGGACCAACCTGGTCGGTGCATTGATGGCGGCACGGCAGATGGTCGAGGCCGGGGAGAGCGGTTCGATCGTGGCGATTCTCTGCGATGGTGGCGAGCGTTATGCCACGACCTATTACGACGAGGCCTGGCTGAAGGCCCAGGGGCATGTCCTGGATGAGCTGATCGAGCAGGTGGCGGCCACTGTCGAGCGGGGCGAGACGCTGCCCGGGAACGTTCTGCGCTCAGGGATCTGAAGGGGCTGGCCACTGCCAGCCTGCAGCGATGACCTAAAGGCTGAATCCGCCATCCAGCGGAATGATGTTTCCGGTCATATAGGCCCCCGCGGTGCTCGCCAGGCTGATGGCCAGGGCCGCCATCTCTTCCTCGCGGCCCCAGCGTTTCATCGGGATCAGCGCGCAATCCTGCGCCAGGGCCTGTTCGTCCTCGACGATATGCCGGGTCATCTTGCTTGGAAAGCGTCCGGGGGCGATCACGTTGACGTTGATATGCTGGCTCACCAGTTCCCGCGCCAGTATCCGCGACATCTGGTGCAGGGCTGCCTTGCTCGGGCCATAGGCATAGGCCTGCTCGCCAAAGGAGGCAATCCCCGCCACCGAGCCGATGTTGATGATGTGTGCCGGATTGTCTGCCGATCCGGCACGGCGCAGCAGCGGCAGCAACTGCTGGATGCAGCCGAACACCGCCGTGACGTTCAACTGCATGACCTTCTCCCAGCCTTTGGCCGGGTAGCTTTCCAGCGGTGCCCCCCAGGTGGTGCCGGCGTTGTTGACCAGGATGTCCAGGCGATCGACGGCTTCGCCCAGTTGCGTGGCCAATTCCAGCACTCCCGCCTCGCTGGCCAGGTTGGCGGCCAGGGCATGACAGTGGCCGAGTGCACCAAGCTCCTCGGCGGTCTGTCGGCAGGCCTCGGCATCGCGAGCGCAGACATAGACCGTGGCGCCGGCCTCGACATAGGCTTTGGCGATCATCCGGCCGATACCACGGGTGCCACCGGTCACCAGTGCGGTGCGGCCTTGCAGGGAAAAGTAGGGAAGCATGGCGAGTCCTGAGCGGGAATAGGGTCGTCATACCCTAGCCGCCGGGCTCCGCCAGTGGAGCCACTATTGCCCCGGGGAATGTCCCCTCATGCCCGCGGAGCTGGCTGGCTCGCGCGGGCCTGGGCTCACTTGCGTACGCGCAGCGTCAGGCCCTTGAGGAAATTGCGCAGCAACTGGTCGCCACAATGGCGATAGTTGTTGTGGCCGACCTTGCGGAACAACGCGCTCAGTTCCGGCTTGGAAACCGGGAAGTCGACAGACTTGAGGATCGCGTGCAGGTCGTCTTCCTTGAGCTCGAAGGCCACACGCAGTTTCTTCAGAATGATGTTGTTGGTCACCGGCAGCTCGACCGGCAGCGGCGGACGGCTGTCGTCCTTGCCACGCTTGAAGATGACCAGGCCATCGAGGAAATGGGCCATGACCTCGTCGGGGCAATGCACGAAGCCTTCTTCCTCGTCTTTTTTCAGGTAGCTGACGATATCGGCCCGGGAGGTGTCGAAACCGGTGAGTTGGATGATGTCGGCGACCTTGGCATCGCTGATATCGAGCATGTAGCGCACGCTGCGCAATACATCGTTGTGAATCATGTGGGCAGTCCTGGGTGGTAAACGCCGCGTATGCGCAGCGGCGTTGAAATTAAAACTTTTCCTTGGGCGACAGATAGCGCCACTGGCCGACCGGCACCTTGCCGATGGACACGCCGCCAAGGCGAATCCGGCGGATGGCCACGACCTTGAGCCCGACGGCTTCGCAGAGTTGGGCGATCAGGCCCGGCTGCGGGTTCTTCAGGGCGAAGCGCAGGCGGTTTTCATTCTGCCAACTGGCCTTGGCCGCTGGCAGTTCGCGGCCCTTGACGGTGATGCCGCGGCCGATTCGCTCGAGGCCGTGCTCGATCATCCGGCCGCTGACTTCGACCACGTACTCCTGCTCGACCTTGGCGATATCCTCGGTCAGCTTGCGCAGGATCTTCCAGTCCTGGGTGAACACCAGCAGGCCGCTGGCGTTGGTCTGCAGTTCGGCCGCGCTGTTCAGGCGCAGGAAATGCCCGCGCAACGGACGCTTGCCGTAGCGGTGCTCCTCGGACAGGCTGGCGGCGCCCAGCAACTGGCGTGCTCCGTCGGTATCGAGGCCGGCGGGCTGGTTCAGCAGCAAGGTCACCGGCTCGGGTGCGGTGGCCTTGGCATTCGGGTCCAGTTCGACTTTCTGCTGGTCGACCTTGAATTGCGGCTCGTCGATGACTTCGCCATCGACCGTGACCCAGCCACCCTCGATGAACAGCTCGGCCTCCCGGCGGGAGCAGCCGACCAGCTCGATGAGGCGTTTGGAAAGGCGGATGGGTTCAGACATGACAGCGGCCGTAACGATAAAGGGTGCCCATTGTACCTGCCAGCGCCGGTTGCGTCCGGCAACATTTGTCGCAGTTGGGTCTGGGGTGGCGCAGACCGCTTTGTTGTAGGTGCCGGCTTGCCGGCGATAGCGGTCGAACAGGCGGCGCAAGAGTTGCCGGCCCTATCGCCAGCAAGCGGAGCGCCGCCCGGCCGTCTCCCACGTGATCGCGCCAGGCTCGTGCCTTGTGGGGCGCCACAGCTCAGCGCTTGAGCCGCAGGTGCAGCAGCGGATACGGCTGGCCCATGCCATCATGCTCCGAACGCCCGACCACCTCGAAGCCCTGCTTTAAATAGAAACCGATGGCCTGCGGGTTCTGTTCGTTGACGTCCAACTGGTCGGCATTCAGGTGGTCGATGGCGTACCACAACAGCAGCTTGCCCAGGCCTTGTCCGCGGTGCTGTGGGGCGATGAACAGCATCTCCACCTTGCCCGCCGCGACGCCGGCGAAGCCGCTGATCCGCTGACGTGAGTCGCGGGTACAGATCAGCATGACCGCATCCAGGTAGCGGGTCAGCACCAGGTTCTTCAGCAGCTCGATGTAGCTGTCCGGAAGGAAGTCGTGAGTGGCACGTACGGAAGCTTCCCAGACGTCGGTCAGTTCCTGGTAGTCGTTGGCCCTGGGGGGGTAGATGGCTGAGTGCTGGCGCATGTCGCCCTTCCTTTTCTGGCGCGAAGCGGATCGTTCGCCAAACGATAGTCGTAAAAAAGCCCCGCTTCTCGTGGAAAGAGCGGGGCTTTTCGAGTTTTTTACGGCTTACAGGCGTTCCGCCCAGAGGTCGTACTCGTCGGCGTCGGTCACCCGGCACCAGATCTTGTCGCCCGCCTTGAGATCGCCGGCACCGTCGATGAATACGTTGCCGTCGATTTCCGGGGCATCGAAGAAGCAACGGCCAACGGCGCCGTTCTCGTCCACTTCGTCGATCAGCACTTCGATTTCCTTGCCGATGCGTTGTTGCAGGCGGGCCGAGCTGATGGCCTGCTGGTGCGCCATGAAGCGTTCCCAACGGTCCTGCTTGACCTCGTCCGGGACCACGTCCAGGCCCAGGTCATTGGCCGGGGCGCCTTCGACCGGCGAGTACTGGAAGCAGCCGACGCGATCGAGCTGGGCTTCGGTCAGCCAGTCGAGCAGATACTGGAAGTCTTCCTCGGTTTCGCCGGGGAAGCCGACGATGAAGGTCGAACGGATGATCAGTTCCGGGCAGATCTCGCGCCAGTTCTTGATCCGCGCCAGGGTCTTGTCCTCGAACGCCGGGCGTTTCATGGCCTTGAGCACCTTCGGGCTGGCGTGCTGGAACGGGATGTCCAGGTACGGCAGGATCTTGCCGGCGGCCATCAGCGGGATCAACTCGTCGACGTGCGGGTACGGGTAGACGTAGTGCAGACGCACCCAGACGCCCAGGGTGCTCAGGGCCTCGCACAGTTCGGTCATGCGGGTCTTGACCGGGGCACCGTTCCAGAAGCCGGTACGGTACTTCACGTCGACGCCGTAGGCACTGGTGTCCTGGGAAATCACCAGCAGTTCCTTGACGCCGGCCTTGACCAGGCGCTGGGCCTCGTCGAGGACGTCGCCGACCGGGCGGCTGACCAGCTTGCCGCGCATGGACGGAATGATGCAGAAGCTGCAGCTGTGGTTGCAGCCTTCGGAAATCTTCAGGTAAGCGTAGTGGCGCGGAGTCAGCTTGACGCCTTGTGGCGGCACCAGGTCGATCAGCGGGTTATGGTCCTGGCGTGGCGGCACGACCTCGTGCACGGCACCGACCACCTGCTCGTACTGCTGCGGGCCGGTCACCGCCAGCACGCTGGGGTGCACTTCGCGGATATTGCCTTCTTCCACGCCCATGCAGCCGGTGACGATCACCTTGCCGTTTTCCTTGATCGCCTCGCCGATCACTTCCAGGGATTCGGCCTTGGCGCTGTCGATGAAACCGCAGGTGTTGACCACCACGACATCGGCGTCCTGATAGGTGGAGACGACGTCATAGCCTTCCATGCGCAGTTGGGTGAGGATGCGCTCGGAGTCCACGAGGGCCTTCGGGCAACCAAGACTTACGAATCCGACCTTGGGATTGGCCGGCGCGGTGGGGGTGGACATGTCTAACCTCGGTTGGGGTGTCAGGTCGTTCGGTGACGACGGGCGCTGGGCGCGCCTCTGATCAAAAAGTGCGCAATTCTAGCGGCGAGCGAGGCACTTGAACAGCTTTATGGAGGGAAATGCGACGAGTGCTGCGCTATGCTTCGCCGCGTTGGCGTTTGTTGTCATTTTTTGTTTCAAATTGCCGGCAAAAGATTGAGCATCGGCAACTGTAGGAAAAGCAGCGCATGCTGCACTGACATGCTGAACTGAAAAAAGAATAGTGCTTCTTTGAAGAAGCCCCGGTCCGGGTTGTGGGGGAGTAGTTGATGGGTCAGGCAGTGAGTCAGGCGCAAGCCGGGCACCCGGCGGCGAAGCCGCTGGGCATGCTGGTTGCCGCGGTGGGGGTGGTGTACGGCGATATCGGCACCAGCCCGTTGTATACCCTCAAGGAGGTGTTCTCCGGCGGCTATGGGGTGCAGGTCAATCACGATGGCGTCTTCGGGATTCTGGCACTGATTTTCTGGTCGTTGATCTGGGTGGTCTCGATCAAGTACGTGTTGTTCATCCTGCGTGCGGACAACCAGGGCGAGGGCGGGATCATGGCCCTGACCGCGTTGGCGCGCAGTGCATCGGCGTCCTATCCGCGGTTGCGGGCGGTGCTGATCATTCTCGGTCTGATCGGCGCGGCGTTGTTTTACGGGGATAGCATGATCACGCCGGCGATTTCGGTGCTGTCGGCGGTGGAAGGCCTGGAGCTGGCTTTCGATGGCCTGGAGCACTGGGTGGTGCCCCTGGCGCTGATTGTGCTGGTGGGGCTGTTCCTGATCCAGAAACACGGCACGGCGAGCATCGGCAAGCTGTTCGGCCCGGTGATGGTCGCCTGGTTCCTGGTGCTGGCGTTCCTGGGGGTGCATGGTATCGCCCAGCATCCGGAGGTGCTCAGTGCGCTGAATCCGATGTGGGGGGTGCGTTTCTTCATCGTGCATCCCGGCATGGGCGTGGCGATCCTTGGCGCCGTGGTACTGGCGCTGACCGGTGCCGAGGCGCTGTATGCCGACATGGGGCACTTCGGGCGCAAGCCGATCGCCCGTGCCTGGTTCGCCCTGGTGCTGCCGGCGCTGGTGCTGAACTATTTCGGCCAGGGCGCGCTGCTGCTGGAAAACCCCGAGGCGGCGCGCAACCCGTTCTACCTGCTGGCGCCGTCCTGGGCGCTGATCCCACTGGTGGGACTGTCGACCCTGGCCACGGTGATCGCCTCCCAGGCGGTGATTTCCGGGGCCTTCTCGCTGACCCGCCAGGCGATCCAGCTCGGCTATATCCCGCGTATGTACATCCAGCACACTTCGAGTGCCGAGCAGGGGCAGATCTACATCGGGGCGGTGAACTGGACCCTGATGGTGGGCGTGATCCTGCTGGTGCTCGGTTTCGAATCGTCCAACGCACTGGCTTCGGCCTACGGTGTCGCGGTGACCGGTACCATGCTGATCACCAGTATTCTGGTGTCGGCGGTGATGCTGTTGCTGTGGAAGTGGCCACCGATTCTCACCGTGCCGATCCTGGTCGGGTTCCTGCTGGTGGATGGGCTGTTCTTCGCCGCCAACGTACCGAAGATCGTCCAGGGCGGGGCTTTCCCCGTGTTGGCGGGGATCGTGCTGTTCCTCCTGATGACCACCTGGAAGCGCGGCAAGGAGTTGTTGGTCGATCGCCTCGACGAAGGCGGCCTGCCACTGCCGATCTTCATCGGCAGTATTCGCGTGCAGCCGCCGCATCGCGTGCAGGGTACGGCGGTATTCCTCACCGCCCGTCCGGATGCGGTGCCCCATGCCTTGCTGCACAACCTGCTGCATAACCAGGTGCTGCACGAGCAGGTGGTGCTGCTCACGGTGGTCTACGAGGATATTCCGCGGGTGCCGGCCCAGCGCCGTTTCGAGGTCGACGCCTACGGCGAGGGCTTCTTCCGGGTGATCCTGCACTTCGGCTTCACCGACGAGCCCGACGTGCCGGAAGCGTTGAAACTGTGTCATCTCGACGAACTGGATTTCAGCCCGATGCGCACCACCTACTTCCTCAGCCGCGAAACCGTGATCGCCTCGAAGCTCGTCGGCATGGCCCGCTGGCGCGAGTCGCTGTTCGCCTTCATGCTGAAGAACGCCAATGGCAATCTGCGGTTCTTCAAGTTGCCGGTGAACCGGGTGATCGAGCTGGGTACCCAGGTCGAAATGTAAACCCGGAGCCTGAAAAAGCCCCCGTTGCCTGGCGGCAGCGGGGGCTTTTTTCGGCCTGGCTTGCGCTTACTCGGCCTTGTCCTTCTGGCGCTTGTCGATGGCCGCGATCAGGCGTTTGGCCAGTGCCGGATAGTTCTCGTCGAAGTGGTGCCCGCCTGGCAGTTCCATCGATTCGCCGACGGCGGTCTTGGTGGTGCAACCGCTTTCGTCGACCTCTTCCTTGCCGTAGATGCACAGCACCTTGGCTGCTGGCAGCCTGGCCATGTCGGGGCCGGTGTCCAGCTCCATGCCGGCCTTGCCCAGCCAGCCGTCGACGTGGATCTCGAAGCTGCCACTGCGGGCGAAGGCCAGCAGGATGATTGCGTCCACCCGTTGCTGTTCGGCTTCCGGCAGGTGGTTGTAGATCGCCGGCAACACGTCCGCGCCAAACGAGTAGCCGGTCAGCACGAAGCGTTTGGTACCCCATTTCTGCCGGTAGTGCTGCATCAGTTCGGTCAGGTCGACGGCGCTCTGTTCCGGGCTCTTGTGCTGCCAGTAGTAGCGCAGGGTGTCGATGCCCACCACCGGGTAGCCCATCTTCGCCATTTCGCCGGCGACGTCACGGTCCAGATCGCGCCAGCCGCCGTCGCCGGAAAGGAACAGGGTCACGGTGTCGGTGGTCTGGCCGGCCGGTACCTCGACCACCGGGATCGCCAGGCCGCCGTTCTCGTTGCCCACCAGCATCTTGCGCAGTTCGTTGTTCAGCACCTGCGGCAGATGGACGTCGTAGTCGCTGATGCTGGTCTCGGCGTTGGGTTGATCACGCACGAAGGCCGCGCTCGGATCGTCCGGGCCGTCGTTCCAGGCCACCAGCCAGTGGCCATGGGCGGCGGTCTTCGGTACCGGCGTGCTGCAGCCGGGTTGTTCGAGGGTGAAACCGACCGAGATGGCCTGGGCCTTGTCGTTGTTCTGGGTAGCCAGCCAGTTCCAGGCCAGGGAGGCGCCAGGGCCGATGCCGGTGACCACGGTGGCCGGGCCGCTCAACTGCTTCATCGCCGCATCGAGCGCGGCCTGCTGCAGCTTGCAGTCGTCCTTGGGCAGAATCACCTGGACGATCTGCGCCGCGCCGCCGCGACTCAGGGCCGCCAGTTGCTTGTCGCTCAGGGCGTCTTCGGCGAGGGTGGCGACGATGACCTGGGCCTTCGGCGAGGTTCCCGGGATCAGGCGGGTAAGGGGCGAGCCATCGGCCTGGCTCAGGTGTTCGAGGGTGGGTTCCGGCGCGGGGCGGTTCCAGAACCAGTAGCCGACGCCCGCAAGCGCGACCAGAACCACCACCATTGCCAGCAACAACCGCCAGGAGCGTCGAATCATCAGCGTTTCACCAATCCAGTCAAGCCACCCGCGATCAGGGCGGCGGTATCGGCCAGGGCGACCAGCGGATCGAGTCCGGCTGGTACGGCCATGTAACGGGGTTCCCAGTCAGGCTGGAACTTGTCCTTGAAGCGGCGCAGCCCCTGGAAGTTGTAGAGCTGCTCGCCACGTTGGAACACCATCGAGCCCAGGCGCTGGGTCAGCGGTGCGCCGCGCCGTGGCTGCAGGCCGGAGAGCGGGACCATGCCGAGGCTGAAACGGGCATAGCCCTGTTGCTTGTAGTGTTGGATCAGGCCGACCATCAGGAACTCCATGGTCAGCTTCGGCGCATCGGGGTGCGAACGCATCAGGTCGAGGCTGGCCAGTTCATGGCTGTGGGTCTCGAGCAGGTTGGCGAACGCCACCGGGCGACCTTCGAAGTGGATGATCGCCACCCGGAAGTGATTGATGTAGTCCTTGCTGAAGCGACCCAGGGAGAAACCTTTCTCGCGGACGTTCTTGCCGGTCAGCCAGGCGTCGGAGATCACCTTGAGCTCGTCCATCGGGGCCTGCCCCGGTTCGTAGATTTCCAGGGACAGGCCGTCGCGGCTGCCGCGGTTCCAGGTGTAGCGCAGGTCCTTCATCTCCTTGCCCTTGGACTCGAGGTCGAAGCGCTTGAGGTCGACCCGGGCTTCCTCGCCGAGCTTGATCGCGGTGAGGCCGATGTCCATGTAGTAAGGCAGGTTCTCGGCGCGCACCTGGTAGAACACCGGGCGGGCGTGGTGGGTGTCGCACAGGTCGCGGAACTGCCAGATCAGCTCGGCCCGCTGGCGCGCCGGACCGATCGGGTCGTACAGCGCCACCAGGCTGCGGCCACGGCGGGCATACATCAGGAACGCGGTATCGGTGGGGTGGAACAGGAACGCCTTGTCGCCGGTCAGCGCCAGGCCGCCGTCGGGCTGGTCGGACGCCAGCAGGATCTTGTGGGCGCGTTCCAGCTCTTCGGCGTTGGGCTGGTGGATCACCGGGCGTTCGGTGCGCAGCAGCCAGGTCAGCGAGACCACCACCAGCAGCACCGCGGCACCGAGCAACGAGCGCAGGCCGCGCGGGGCGTCACCGTCCAGTGCGAACTGCCACCACAGTTCGTGGCTGTAGGGCACGTCCTGGTAGGCGAACAGCAGCAGCCACACCGAGGCGCCGAGCACGCACAGGCTGGCCACCAGGTACAGCGGCGAGAACGGCAGTTCGGTGAGGCGGCTGGGACGGTAGAAGGAGCGGCGGAACATCCCCAGCAGACAGGCGGTGGCCGTCAGCATGCTGGCTTCTTCCCAGTCGAAGCCCTTGAGCAGCGAGAGCAGGGCGCCGACCAGCAGCAGGATCATGGTCAGCATCCAGGCGGCCGACAGACGCCGACGCAGGCCCTGGGCCAGCAGCAGGCAAAGTACGCCGACCAGGCTGGCGCCGAAGTGCGAGGCGTCGATCAGGCGGTCCGGCACCAGGAAGTCGATACCCTCCAGGCGGGTGTCGATTTCCGGGGTGGCGCCGGAGAACAGCAGGGCCACGCCGGAGAGAAACACCAGTACCGCGAGGATCGGCGCGGCCAGGCCGGAGGCCACGCGCATGCTCTGGCGCGAGGCGATCAGGCGCTGCGCTTCGGTACTCAGCAACGCCAGGCAGGCCAGCAGCAGCGGCAGCAGGACATAGATCAGGCGATACAGCAGCAACGCGGCGGCCAGTGGGGCTGCGCCCAGTTCATTGGTGAAGGCGGCCAGCAGAATCGCTTCGAACACCCCGACACCGCCGGGCACGTGGCTCAGTACCCCAGCCGCCAGGGCCAGCAGGTAGACCAGCAGGAAGGCGCCGAAGGGGGGCGCTTCCGGCAGCAGCAGGTAGAGCACGGTGGCCGCTGCCGCCACGTCCAGGGCGGTGATGACCAGTTGCAGCAGGGTCAGACGCGCGCTGGGCAGGCGCAGGGTACGACGGCCGACCTTGACCAGCAGGTTGTTCGCAATCGGTTGCTCCGGCAGGCGACGGCGATAGATACCCAGCGCCAGCAGGGCGGACAGACCGAGTATGACCACGGCGATACCACCCAGCAGATAGGGCGGCAGGTGCAGCGCCTCGGAGGCGGCCGGCAGGTTGCTCAGGGTCGCCAGCGCGGCCAGAGGCGGCAGGGCGCAACCCAGCGACAGGCTGGCGAACAGGGTCATCCGCGCGACTTCGGCGGCGCCCAGACCATTGCGGGCGTAGAGGCGATAGCGGACCGAGCCGCCGGAGAGCAGCGAAAGACCGATGGCGTTACCGATGGCGAAGGCGGTGAAGCCGCCGAGCATCAGGGTCTTGCCGGGCAACCGGACATCCGCGTAGCGGCTGGCGGACCACTCGTAGCCGAGCAGGATGATGAAACCGATGGCGGTGGCTGCTACCGCTCCGCCCAGAGCCGGCTTGGGCACGCTCATGATCGAGTCGTGCAGGGCGTCCAGATCGAGTTCCATCAGCAGATGACGACAGGCGACCAGGGCAATGGCGAACAGCAGCAGGGTGATGGCCAGGCCGACGGATTGGCGATATTTGCTCAACAGATCCAGCCAGCGCAAACGGGTGGCTGCAATCGGGTGTGTCGCTGTGACGGAGTCTTGTGGTTCAGACGAGTTGGCGCGCATCAATCACCTCTAGGATTGTGCGCGACAGGATGGAGGTATCCAGCCAAGTTACCAATCCCTATGGACAAAATAATTACAAATATTAACGCGTCTCGCCGCTTTGCGGCGACCCACGCCCCGGGGCTTTTGTAGAGGAAGTTTGTTGCGAATTCAGCATAGCCTGTGCAGCGATTGACTCCGATTTCCGTCGAGGGTTCGTGCGGTTGGCTGGAAGGGCTTTTTCGACGGATACAAAAAAGGCCACTCTTTCGAGTAGCCTTTTCTGATGTTTGGTTGCGGGAGCCGGATTTGAACCGACGACCTTCGGGTTATGAGCCCGACGAGCTACCAGGCTGCTCCATCCCGCGTCAGTGAGGCGGCATTTTACAGTCGAATGGCGCGCTGTCAACCATTAATAGGCCCAAGGGTCAAAAAAATACAGAAAGGCCGGGGATGACCGCTTGGCTTCGGTAAGTCTCGGATAGGCAAGGTTTTTTGAGACGGAGGGGAAGGGGGGCTGGATAGAAACACTCAGAAACAAAAAAGGCCACTCTTTCGAGTAGCCTTTTCTGATGTTTGGTTGCGGGAGCCGGATTTGAACCGACGACCTTCGGGTTATGAGCCCGACGAGCTACCAGGCTGCTCCATCCCGCGTCTGATGTGGCGCAATTCTACAGATCTGTGCTGGCCTGTCAAACCCTAATTTCAAAAAACCTCTTTATTGTTCAACTGCTTAGGTTCCAGCGACGAACCTTGAGATGGCTCCAGGCCATGCCGGGCAAGGGTTTCAGCTCTATTGTGGCTCACTGTTCGATTGAAAAAATAAATTCATTTCGGTTGCTGCCGGCAATCTTCGAGTAAGTGTCAAACCACTGGTGCTATATACAGTTTCGGGTACGATACTGGCGTTCCATGGCTTCCGTTTCCAGAACTCTCCTACATGACGCAACGCAAAATCATTCACGTCGACTGTGATTGTTTCTACGCCGCCATCGAGATGCGTGACGATCCGAGCCTGTCAGGCCGGCCGATGGCGGTGGGCGGCTCGGCGGATCGGCGGGGGGTGATCGCCACCTGCAATTACGAAGCGCGGGCATTTGGCGTGCGTTCGGCGATGTCCTCGCGGCACGCCCTGGGGCTGTGTCCGGACCTGCTGATCGTCAAGCCACGCATGGAGGTGTACAGGGAGGTGTCGAAGGAGATCCAGGGGATCTTTCGTGACTACACCGATCTGATCGAGCCGCTGTCGCTGGACGAGGCCTATCTCGATGTTTCCGACACCCCGCACTTTGCCGGCAGTGCCACGCGCATCGCCCAGGATATCCGGCGGCGGGTTTCCCGGCAGTTGCATATCACGGTCTCGGCGGGCGTTGCGCCAAACAAGTTCCTGGCGAAGATCGCCAGCGACTGGAGAAAGCCCGACGGGTTGTTCGTGATCACCCCCGACCAGGTGGAAGACTTTGTCGCCGAACTGCCGGTTAGCAAGTTGCATGGCGTCGGCAAGGTCACGGCGCAGAGGCTGGAGCGGCTGGGGATCGTCGACTGCCTGCAGTTGCGCGAGTGGAGTCGGTTGGCCCTGGTGCGTGAGTTCGGCGGTTTTGGCGAGCGCCTGTGGGGGTTGGCGCGGGGGATCGACGAGCGGCTGGTGCAGAACGACAGTCGGCGGCAGTCGATCAGTGTGGAAAATACCTACGACATTGATCTGCCCGACTTGGCGAGTTGCCTGGAAAGACTGCCGGAGTTGATGGAAACCCTGGCTGGCCGCATGGCGCGGCTGGACAGTAGCTATCGACCGGGCAAGCCGTTCGTCAAGGTGAAATTCCACGATTTCACCCAGACCACCCTGGAACAGGCCGGAGCTGCGCGGGATCTGGAGAGTTACCGGCAATTGCTCAGCCAGGCATTCGCCCGCGGTGGCAAGCCAGTGCGTCTATTGGGCATTGGCGTACGCCTGGAGGATCTGCGCGGTGGGCATGAGCAGTTGGAGTTGTTCAGTCGTTGAGGGGCGCACCTGGCAGAAGGCGGTCCCCCTCGATCAACTCAGATGGCTCCGGGATCGGCCACCAGGCGTCCGGCGTTTTGGGTCAGCGACTTGAGGAACTCACGCTGCAACTCGGGATCGTTGCGGGTCAGTTCGATCAGGCTCTGTTCCAGTTCGCTGGCTTCCTCTTCCAGCCCCAGCTCCGACAGGCGCTTGACGCGATGCACCCATTGGCCGACATCGTCGCCCTCGAGGTCGTCGTAGATCAGCGCATGGGCCTCGACCAGCTTGCCACGCAGCTTGCTGCTGATGGACAGGCTCGAGTCCGAATGGATCTGGTCCTGGGTGTCCTCGACGCGAATCGTCAGGCTGCCGATTCGGTTCAGGTCCTGCTCGGCAAACGGGCTGTCCAGCAGGTTCAGGCGCAGGACACCGTGGCGGTCGGTGGTCAGTTCATGGGTCTGGCGACCCGCGACCACCTCGACCGGGCGCTCGGCCCAGGGCAGGCTCGAATACTCCGTGCGCTTGTCGCGCTGGACTTCCTCGATACCGGCCAGGTTCTGTTGCGCGCGGCCATGGGATTGCATGTTCATGAACGGGTTGAGGCCGTCGACACCATAGCTCAGCCAGTCGCGGGTCACGCTGGTGGGCAGGGAGCCGAGGGCGAACACGTTGACCACGTTGGCGCCGATGCCGCCGACCAGAGCCACCGCGCCCAGCGGTATCTCGTAGGCCTTGCGCCAGGGCTGGTAGGGCGTATAGCGGTCGTAGCGACGGGTGACATCGAACTCGGTGACCTCGAAGGTCTTCTGTTCGTGGATCCGGACGCGGCGCTGCGGCAACTCGAGGATCTTCGGCTCGCCGACATCGATCTGCAGGCTGTGTTCGAGCAGTTTGCGCTCGACGCGCTCCTCGTGCTCGCTGCGCTGCGACATCGGGTTGGCACAGCCGGCCAGCAGCAGGGCGCCGCACAAGGCGGCACCCCCGAGGGTCAAGGTACTTCGACTGGACATGTTGGCTCTATCCGGATTCAACGACGGATACGGGCCTGGAGGAACGACAGCACGTCGGCCACCGGCAGCGCCTGCGCCTCGCTCTCGGTACGGCTCTTGTATTCCAGGTTGCCTTCGGCCAGGCCGCGGTCGCTGACCACGATCCGGTGAGGGATGCCGATCAGTTCCATGTCGGCGAACTTGATGCCCGGGCTGGTCTTCTTGTCGCGGTCGTCCAGCAGTACCTCGAAGCCGGCAGCGGTCAACTCGGCATAGAGTTTGTCGGTGGCTTCGCGCACCTGCTCGGTTTCGTAGCGCAGCGGTACCAGGGCGATCTGGAAGGGCGCGAGGCTGTCGCTCCAGATGATGCCGTTGTCATCGTTGTTCTGCTCGATGGCCGCTGCCACCACGCGGGATACGCCGATGCCGTAGCAGCCCATGGTCAGGGTGACCGGCTTGCCGTTCTCGCCCAGCACCTGGCACTTCATCGCTTCGCTGTACTTGGTGCCCAGCTGGAAGATGTGCCCGACTTCGATGCCGCGCTTGATTTCCAGGGTGCCCTTGCCGTCCGGGCTCGGGTCGCCGGCGACCACGTTACGCAGGTCGGCGACGGTCGGTACGGGCAGGTCACGCTCCCAGTTCACGCCGAAGTAGTGCTTGTCGTCGATGTTCGCGCCGATCGCGAAGTCGCTCATCAGGGCGACCGAACGGTCGATGATGATCGGCAGTGGCAGGTTCAGCGGGCCGAGAGAGCCAGCGCCGGCGCCGATGGCGTCACGCAGTTCGGCGTCGGATGCCATCACCAGCGGGCTGGCGACGCCAGGCTGGTTGGCGGCCTTGATTTCGTTCAGCTCGTGGTCGCCACGGACGATCAGGGCAACCAGCTTGCCTTCTTCCTCGGCGTGGACGATCAGGGTCTTGACGGTCTTTTCGATCGGCAGGTTGTAGCCTTCCACCAACTGCGCGATGGTTTTCGCGTCGGGGGTGTCGACCAGGCGCAGCTCCTCGGTCGGGGCAGGACGCGACGTCTCGCGAGGCACCGCTTCGGCCTTCTCGATGTTCGCCGCATAGTCGGAGCCGTTGCTGAAGACGATATCGTCTTCGCCGGATTCGGCCAGCACGTGGAACTCGTGGGAACCGGCACCGCCGATCGAGCCGTTGTCGGCTTCCACCGGACGGAAACGCAGGCCCAGGCGGGTGAAGATATTGCAGTAGGCCTGGTGCATGCGGTCGTAGGTGACCTGCAGCGACGCCTGGTCGGCATGGAAGGAGTAGGCGTCCTTCATGATGAATTCACGGCCGCGCATCAGGCCGAAGCGTGGACGGATCTCGTCACGGAACTTGGTCTGGATCTGGTACAGGTTGATCGGCAACTGCTTGTAGCTGCTCAACTCGTTGCGGCACAGGTCGGTGATCACTTCCTCGTGGGTCGGGCCGGCGCAGAAGTCGCGGTCATGGCGGTCCTTCAGGCGCAGCAGCTCGGGGCCGTACTGTTCCCAACGACCGGATTCCTGCCACAGCTCGGCTGGCTGGATGCCCGGCATCAACACTTCCAGGGCGCCGGCCGCGTCCATTTCCTCGCGCACGATGGCCTCGACCTTGCGCATCACGCGCAGGCCCATCGGCAGCCAGGTATACAGGCCGGAAGCGAGTTTGCGGATCATCCCGGCGCGCAGCATCAGCTGGTGGCTGATCACGACCGCATCGGAAGGCGTTTCTTTCAGTGTGGCGAGCAAATATTGACTGGTGCGCATGAATTGGCCGTTGTCGGTGCTTATGACTGGAAATGACGGAGCATTGTACGGGCGGGATCAGGCGGCGTACAGGCATGAGGCGGGTCTTGCGCGGGGGGCGGTTGGCTCCCCCCGTGTTTACGGGGTGTTTCCGGGCAGGAAGCCCCGTTACGGCGTTTCCTGGGTTTTTGTCTCATGAGCGGGCGCGGGGCCGCCGCCACGGATCTCCTGGTACCAGTGCAGTGCGATCAGGATCAGGGTGGGAATGCCCATCACGGCGGTCACGATGAAGAACCTGTGGTAGCCGAGCTTCTCCACCATCACCCCCGAGTAGCCGCCGATCAGTCGCGGCAGCAGCAGCATGATCGAGCTGAGCAGGGCGTACTGGGTAGCGGAAAACTTCAGGTTGGTCAGGCTCGACAGGTAGGCGACGAATGCCGAGGTCGCCATGCCCGAACTGAAGTTGTCCAGGGAAATGGTCACGATCAGCATGTTCAGGTTCGGTCCCATGTCGGCCAGCAGCATGAACAGCAGGTTGGTCGCGGCCGAGGCGGCGCCGCCGATGAACAGGATCGGCAGGATGCCGAAACGCACGATCAGCAGGCCGCCCATGCCGGCGCCCACCAGGGTCATGATCAGGCCGAAGATCTTGCTGACGCCGGCGATCTGGTCCTTGGTGAAGCCCTGGTCGATGTAGAAGACGTTGGCCATCACCCCCATCACCGTGTCCGACATCCGGTAGGTGGCGATCAGTCCGAGCAGCAGCAGGGCCTGCCAGCGGTAGCGCACGATGAAATCGTTGACCGGCGTGAGTACCGGTGCCAGGCCACGGCGGCCCATGCTCGACAGGCAGAGGGCGGTCAGGGTGGTGTAGAGGATCGCACGGAGGAAGGCGCGGTCCTCGAGCAGCAGGTCGAGCAGGCTGACGCCATGGAACAGCACGCTGGCGAAGTCGGTGTTATAGAGCTGGGTGAACATCGCCGGTACCGAGACCAGCAGGATGATCAGCACGAACACCGAGGCCAACTGGTGGATGAAGCTGTAGCGCCCGGCCGACAGTTGCGTGCGCAACGGCACCGGCGGCTCGCGCATCAGCAGCGTGGTGAGCAGCGCCGGGATCATCAGCACGCCGAACAGCACGTAGGTGCCGGTCCAGGCCGAGTGCTTGTAGCTGAAACCGGTGGAGCCGAAACCTTCGGCGAAAAACAGTGCGCCGGCCGTCGCCAGCAGTGCCGCCACCCGATAACCGGACATGTAGCTGGCGGCGAGGGCGGCCTGCTGGCTGTCGTTGGCGATTTCCAGTCGGTAGGCGTCGACCGCGATGTCCTGGGTGGCGGAGGCGAAGGCGACGAGTACGGCGATCGCGATCAGCCAGGAGAGGTGCTTCTGCGGGTCGCAGAAACCCATGCCGATCAAACCCAGGACAATCAATGTCTGCGCCAGCACCAGCCAGGAACGGCGACGCCCGAGCTTGCCCAGCAACGGCAGGCGCCATTGGTCGAGCAGGGGCGACCAGACCCATTTGAAGGCGTACGCCAGGCCGATCAGGCTGGCATAACCGATGGTTTCACGGGCGACGCCAGCCTCGCGCAGCCAGACCGAAAGCGTCGAAAACACCAACATGTAAGGCAGACCGGCAGCGAAACCGAGCAGCAGCAACACTAATGTCGAGGGGCTGGCATAGGCAGCAAGCGCGGCGCGCCAGGTTTTACGGGGCATGGGCTGGAATCTGCCTCAGGGTTGACGGAAACAAAGCGCGCACTCTAACCGCTGTGCTCTATCGGGCGCCAGCCATGGCGCTTGATATCGACACGATTGTTCAGGACGCTGACGCCCTCGGTGCGCAGCCGGGCGCGTTGCTCGTCGCCGGACGGGCTACCGGCCGGCAGGCTGATCCGACCGCCGGCACCGAGGACCCGGTGCCAGGGCAGGCGGGTATCGGCCGGCAGTTGGCTCAGGGTGCGCCCGACCCAGCGCGCGGCGCGGCCCAGTCCGGCCAGCTCGGCGAGCTGGCCGTAGGTGACCACCTTGCCTTCGGGCACCTGATCCAGGGTCAGGTAGAGGGCGGTGCGGCGCATCTGCGCGGGGCTTTCGCTGGCGTTTTCTTCGCTCACGCGTTCATTCCTGTAGCAATTCTTACCCTTTATGTAGGTATTTTCTGAATTATCGGGAGTGATTATTGAACTCGATAAGTGCTGCCCGGTCAGTGCTTGTTCAGGCGGCATCCAGCGTGATAATGCCGGTTTTTTCTTGCAAACCCGAGTCCAGTGTTGCCCATGTTGTCCAGAACCCTGTTGTGCCTTGCTGTTTTCAGCGCCTCCACGCCCTTGCTGGCCGATACCGTCTGGCTCAAGAACGGTGATCGCCTGAGCGGCAAGATCAAGCTGTTCGACGGTGGCAAGCTGGTGGTCCAGACGACCTATGCCGGAACCGTGTCGCTGGACTGGTCCCAGGTCAAGACCCTGGAAAGCGACCAGGAGCTGCTGGTCAAGCAGGACGCCTATACCGGTGAGAAGGCCAAGTCCCTGCAGGCGGCCGATGCCGGCAAGGTGACCCTGGCCAATGGCGAGGCGCCGAAAACCGTGGAGCTGGCGAGCATCCAGCAGATCGTCAAGCCCAAGCCGCTGATCGAGGACATGGTCTGGAAGGGCAATGTCGACGTGGCCATGGATTACAAGCGCGCGGAAAAGGACACCGACGACTACGACATCGACTTCAAGACCACCGCCCGCCATGGCGCCTGGCGTCACCATGCCGAAGGCGAGTACAACCGCGAGTTCCAGGACAGCGTGGTGACCACCGACAACTGGGGGGTCGAGTACGCCCTCGACCGCTTCCTCACCGAAAAATGGTTCTGGCAGGGCCGCCTGACCTACAAGCGCGACCGGGTCGAGGATCTGTCGCGCCAGCGCACCATCGGTACCGGTCCCGGTTACCAGTTCTGGGACGACGAACTGGGTGCCTTTTCCCTCGGGTCCTTGCTCAACAACACCCATTACGAGTATGCCGATGGCGAGAAGAAGAGTTTCTATTCATTGGGCATGAAGTGGGACTACAACCGTTACCTGGTCGGCAAGACCATCGAGCTGTTCAGCAATGGCGAGGTCGGTCGGCCGCTGAGCGGTCCGTCCAAGTATTCCCTCGATGCCCAGCTCGGGTTGCGCTACAAGATCACCGACTGGGCCTCGCTGAACCTCAAGGCCGAACGCGACATTATTAATGGCGACGATGAAAGCAGCCTGAACAAGACCCGCTACACCGTCGGTTTCGGCGTGGCCTGGTAGGTTCGCCTCCCGCACGGGCGGCCGGTCGGTCGACCGCCTCTGGCAACCGCGGCGGATAATGATTACCTTGTCATTGAGTTGCATTCGCGTGCGGCGGCAGGCGCGTGGGGCGCTTGCAAGGCGTCAGTCAGCCAGAGCAGTCCCTGGGTGAATCGGGTCCGGGGTGCTCGTCCGTCGGTGACGGGTTTTCGAAGAGGAGTCATAAGGTGAGCGTTGAAGTAGCCAGGAATGCGCGCGAGTTGTTGCTCAAGGAGTATCGGGGCGTGTTGTCGACCCATTCCAAGGCCATGCCCGGCTTCCCGTTCGGCTCCGTGGTGCCCTATTGCCTGGACGACCAGGGGCGGCCGCTGATCCTGATCAGCCGTATCGCCCAGCACACCCACAACCTGCAGAAAGACCCGAAGTGTTCGCTGCTGGTGGGCGAGCGTGAGGCCGAGGATGTCCAGGCGGTCGGTCGCCTGACCTACCTGGCCGAGGCCCATAAGCTGACCGGGGCGGATACCATCGACGCCGCGGCCGAGCGCTACTACCGCTACTTCCCGGACTCACGGGGTTATCACAAGGCCCATGATTTCGATTTCTGGGTGCTCAACCCGGTACGCCATCGCTATATCGGCGGTTTCGGCGCGATCCATTGGCTGGATCAGGTGACTCTGGCCAACCCGTTCGCCGGCAAGGCCGAAGTGAGCATGGTCGAACACATGAACAGTGATCACGCCAAGGCCATCGCCCATTACGTGGAGTTGACCGGGCTGCCCAGTCGCGAGCCGGCGCAATTGGCGGGAATCGATACCGAGGGCATGCACCTGCGGATCGGCCAGGGGCTGTACTGGCTGGGCTTTGAAACACCTTGCAACACGCCGACGGAGGTTCGCGAAGCCCTGGTTTCCCTGGCTCGCGCCGAACATTGGCCGAAAAAGCCGGCTGTCGAGGGTTGAATTCACCGGATATCGACGGCATCTGAGAATGACGGGAAGGATTTCTTCCGCAGAGGACCTATTTGATGCGCGCTTTTCTTTTGCTCTTTCTACTGTTTCCAGTGTTGGAGCTGTACGTATTTTTCCAGGTCAGCACGGCGATCGGGTTCTTCCCGGCGCTGGCGCTGATCATTCTCGGCTCGGCGATCGGGGTGCTGGTGTTGCGGGT
Source organism: Pseudomonas fuscovaginae SE-1 (assembly GCF_000364705.1). GTDB lineage: Bacteria > Pseudomonadota > Gammaproteobacteria > Pseudomonadales > Pseudomonadaceae > Aquipseudomonas > Aquipseudomonas fuscovaginae_A. Next base: position 59,110 of record NZ_AQOH01000061.1, read on the forward strand.
GGCCGGCCTGACCACCGCCCTGCGCGCCCGTGAAAGCCTGAACCGTGGTGAACTGCCGGCACAGACCATGCTCGAGGGGCTGATGCTGGCTCTGGGCGGCGGCCTGTTGCTGTTGCCCGGTTTCATCAGTGACCTGTTCGGCCTGCTGTTGCTGCTGCCGACGACTCGCCGCCTGGCGGCCGAACGGATGCGGCGGCGGGCCGAGGAGCAGGCCATGCGTCAGCGCGCCTTCGCCGATGACCTGTATGCCCGTGGCCAGCCGGACAGCACGCCGGCCCACGGTCGTCGGCCTCAGGTGATCGAGGGTGAGTTCGAGCATCGTGACTCCTGAGTGACCCGTTGCCCCTACACACGGCACCTTCGGGTGCCGTGTGCATTTTGGCGCTTCGCTGATCGTGTGAAAAAAAATCGTTGGGTGCCCTTGTAATCGTCTCGGGTGCCCCTATGTAACGGTCACCGCAAGGTTTTGGCGAGAGTCGCCAGACAGACTTCCACGGTTCGCTCGCCGAGCCGTAACCGGCAACGCCGGATTTGTTAACCGGCCGGTGCCTATACCGGTCGTTGAAAAAACCATAATTAGGAGAGATCGACAATGAAGCTTCGTCCTCTGCATGACCGCGTCGTCATTCGTCGCAGCGAAGAAGAAAAGAAAACCGCCGGCGGTATCGTGCTGCCAGGTTCGGCCGCCGAGAAAGCCAACCACGGTGAAGTTCTCGCTGTAGGTACTGGCCGTGTGCTGGACAATGGTGAAGTACGTGCGCTGTCTGTGAAGGTGGGTGACAAGGTCGTATTCGGCCCGTACTCCGGTAGCAACACTGTGAAAGTAGACGGCGAAGACCTGCTGGTAATGAGCGAGAACGAAATCCTCGCCGTTATCGAAGGCTGATTCCCCGCTCATTCTTCCCGTTACTACAAAGTATTTAAGGAATAACGATCATGGCTGCTAAAGAAGTTAAATTCGGCGACTCCGCCCGCAAGAAAATGCTGACTGGCGTTAACGTCCTGGCTGACGCGGTAAAAGCGACCCTGGGCCCGAAAGGCCGTAACGTGATCATCGAGAAGAGCTTCGGCGCTCCGACCATCACCAAGGACGGCGTTTCCGTCGCCAAGGAAATCGAGCTGGAAGACCGCTTCGAGAACATGGGCGCGCAACTGGTCAAGGACGTTGCCTCCCGTGCCAACGATGACGCTGGCGACGGTACCACCACCGCCACCGTTCTGGCCCAGTCGATCGTCAACGAAGGCCTGAAGGCCGTTGCCGCCGGCATGAACCCGATGGACCTCAAGCGCGGTATCGACAAGGCTACCGTGGCCATCGTCAAGGAACTGAAGTCGATGTCCAAGCCATGTGCCGACACCAAGGCGATCGCCCAGGTCGGTACCATCTCCGCCAACTCCGACAGCTCCATCGGTGACATCATCGCCGAAGCCATGGAAAAAGTCGGTAAAGAAGGCGTGATCACCGTTGAAGAAGGCTCGGGCCTGGAAAACGAACTGTCGGTCGTCGAAGGCATGCAGTTCGACCGTGGCTACCTGTCCCCTTACTTCGTCAACAAGCCGGACACCATGACCGCCGAGCTGGACAGCCCGCTGATCCTGCTGGTCGACAAGAAGATCTCCAACATCCGCGAAATGCTGCCAGTGCTGGAAGCCGTTGCCAAAGCCGGCCGCCCACTGCTGATCGTGGCTGAAGACGTCGAGGGCGAAGCCCTGGCGACCCTGGTCGTGAACAACATGCGTGGCATCGTCAAGGTCGCGGCCGTCAAGGCACCGGGCTTCGGCGACCGTCGCAAGGCCATGCTGCAGGATATCGCCGTCCTGACCGGCGGTACCGTCATCTCCGAAGAGATCGGCCTGAGCCTGGAAAGCACCACCCTGGAGCACCTGGGCAGCGCCAAGCGCGTGACCCTGTCCAAGGAAAACACCATCATCGTCGACGGTTCCGGCGTACAGGGCGATATCGAAGCACGCATCGCCCAGATCCGTGCCCAGGTTGCCGAGACTTCCTCCGACTACGACCGTGAAAAACTGCAGGAGCGTCTGGCCAAGCTGTCCGGCGGCGTTGCGGTGATCAAGGTTGGCGCCGGCTCCGAAGTCGAAATGAAAGAGAAGAAGGCCCGCGTTGAAGACGCCCTGCACGCTACCCGCGCAGCCGTCGAGGAAGGCGTGGTTCCTGGCGGTGGCGTGGCCCTGATCCGTGCCCTGCAGGCCATCAGCGAGCTGAAAGGCGACAACGCCGATCAGGACGTTGGTATCGCTGTACTGCGTCGTGCCGTTGAAGCACCGCTGCGTCAGATCTCCGCCAACAGCGGTGACGAGCCAAGCGTCGTGGTCAACGAAGTCAAGAACGGCAAGGGTAACTTCGGTTACAACGCTGCCAGCGGCCAATACGGTGACATGATCGAGATGGGTATCCTGGACCCAACCAAGGTCACCCGTTCGGCTCTGCAGGCTGCATCCTCCATCGGCGGTCTGATCCTGACCACCGAGGCTGCGATCGCCGAAGCTCCGAAGAAAGACGCTCCAGCCGCTGGCGGCATGCCAGACATGGGCGGCATGGGCGGCATGGGCGGCATGATGTAAGCCACCCGGCTCCCGTATGAAAAAGCCCCGCCTGGTGCGGGGCTTTTTTGTGCCCGCGGTTTGCCCGCCGAAGCGGCGGCCAGGCTTCGGCAGCGACCGATTCTGCCGGTGCTGTCGTGGCCGTTTCGTGAACCGGGGGTAAAAAAACCATTAAATCCTCCTGCCCTAGCCGTGGCCTGAGCGACACCGTAAGCTGCGCGAGCCAAGACGGTCGTTACCGCGTACGGAGAGAGTACCCATGCGAATTCTACTGGTTGAAGACAACCGCGATATCCTCGCCAACCTGGCTGACTACCTGGGGCTTAAAGGCTATACCGTCGACTGCGCGCAGGACGGTTTGTCGGGTCTGCACCTGGCCGCCACCGAGCACTACGATCTGATCGTGCTCGACATCATGCTGCCGGGAATCGACGGCTATACCCTCTGCAAGCGGCTGCGCGAGGATGCCCGACGCGACACGCCGGTGATCATGCTGACCGCCCGCGACCAGCTCGACGACCGTCTGCAGGGTTTCAAGTCCGGTGCCGACGACTACCTGCTCAAGCCTTTCGCGCTGTCCGAACTGGCGGCGCGGATCGAAGCGGTCCTGCGTCGTGCCCAGGGCGGCGGGCGGCGAGCCCTGCAGGTCGGCGACCTGAGCTACGACCTCGATACCCTCGAGGTGACCCGTCAGGGGCGTCTGCTCAAGCTCAACCCGGTGGGGTTGAAGCTGCTGGCGGTATTGATGCAGAAGAGCCCGCATGTACTGCGTCGGGAGGTGCTGGAAGAGGCGCTGTGGGGCGACGACTGCCCGGACAGCGACAGCCTGCGCAGCCATGTGCACCAGTTGCGCCAGGTGATCGACAAACCGTTCGACAAGCCGTTGCTGCACACCGTGCATGGTGTCGGCTACCGGCTGGCCGAGGGTCGCGATGGAGTTTAAGCAGAGCCTGGCCCAGCGCATCATCATCGCCTTCGCCTTGATGAGCGCGCTGGTGGCGGGCACCTTCGCCATGGGGATCGTGGCCACGGTCCACCTGGTCGAGGAGAAACTGATCTCCGCGGGGCTGGGTGGCGACCTGCAGCGCCTGTTGCTGATGGACAGCGTCAGTGACTGGAGCCACCGGCCCGAGCCCGACCAACTGTTCTACTACAGTGGCGGCAAGGGCGATTTCGAGCTGCCCAAGGACCTGCGCCACCTCGATCCGGGGTTCCACGAGGTGTTCCGTGAGCAGCTGTCCTATCACGCGATGGTCGAGGTGGTCGACGGCCGGCGCTATGTGCTGCTGCAGGACCAGAGCGATTTCGAGGAGCGCGAGCGGTTGCTGTTCGCCGTGGTGCTGGTGGGGTTTGTCCTGGCCCTGGTGCTGGCGGTCTTCCTCGGCTGGGGGCTGGCGCGCCGGGTGATGGCGCCGGTGGTGCGGCTGGCCCGCCAGGTACGCCATCGCGACCAGTTGCTCGGTTTCGCCCCACCGCTGGCACCGGACTACGCGGCCGACGAAGTCGGCGAATTGGCGGTGGCCTTCGATGCGACCCTGGGCCGCCTGCGCGATGCGTTGACTCGCGAGCGGCTGTTCACCAGTGATGTCAGCCATGAGCTGCGTACGCCGCTGATGGTACTGGCCACTTCCTGCGAGCTGCTGCTGGAAAACCCGGCGCTCGACCCCCGTGGACGTAATCAGGTCGAACGGATCTCCCGTGCGAGTGAGGAAATGCGCGAACTCGTGCAGACCTTCCTGATGCTCGCCCGGGCGCAGCGGGAGGATGCCAGCATGTCGCCGCAGGTTTCGCTGAGCGTGGTGGCCGAGGACCTGATCGGCTTGTGGCGCACGCCGATCGAGGAAAAGGGGCTGACGTTGATCTTCGAGCCGGGCTGTCCGTTGAGTACGCGTTATAACGCCACCTTCCTGCACGCGGTGATGGGCAATCTGTTGCGCAATGCCCTGCACTATACGGAACAGGGCTTCATTCGGCTGACGCTGGAGCCCGCGGGGTTCGTGGTCGAAGACACGGGTGTCGGGATTCCCGAGGAGAAGCGCGAAGCCATGTTCCAGCCGTTCGTGCGGGGTGATGAGAAGCGTGGCGAGGGCCTGGGGCTGGGCCTTTCGCTGGTGCAGCGGATCTGCGAGAACCAGGGGTGGCAGGTCAAACTGACGACCATGGAGCCCAATGGTTGCCGCTTCCAGGTGGACCTGGCCCCCTCCGGTATCTGAAGGTGTCCCAGCGTGTGCCCGCGCCCTCGGGGCACACGCGGCAGGGGTTTACGATTGTGGCCCCCTGCCATTACTGTTGACCTGTAAAAAATTGTAATGGTTTGTACTGGACGGTACGAATTTTTCACGAGGGAACGACCTGTAGCTGACGTACGCCTGCTTAACCTCTGGCCATCAGTTACAGGAGACGGTTATGGGTTCCCCGGTAAAGCTTGAGTTTTCCGACAAATACGACGAGCAGCATGCTCGGCAATATTTGCACAAGCATCAGAACGGTCTTGCGCGACGGCTGTCCCACCTTCGGGACGAGCAACTGGCCCGTCACGCCCTGGCATTGGCTGGTGAGCCGGGTCTGGTGCTCGATCTGCCCTGTGGGGCCGGGCGCTTCTGGCCGTTGCTGGCACAGAAGCCGAACCGCGTGATCATCGGGGCGGACAATTCCGCACCGATGTTGGAAACCGCGCTCAAGGCGCAACCGGCGGAGGTGGTGAGTCGGGTGCGCCCATTGCAGACTTCGGCCTTCGATATCGATTTGCCGGAGAACGCGGTCGACAGCATTTTCTGCATGCGTCTGCTACACCATATCGGTGAATCGGCGCATCGGCTGGCGTTGCTCGGGGAGTTCTATCGGGTAACCCGTGACAGCGTGATCGTGTCATTGTGGGTGGACGGCAACTTCAAGGCCTGGCGTCGCAAGCGCCTGGAGCGCGCGCGGCAGGCCGCGGCGGAGCCGGACAGTTACCAGAATCGTTTTGTATTGCCGGCCACGCGGGTCGAAGAAGAATTCAAGCGCGTTGGCTTTCGAGTTCAGCAGCATCTGGACTTCTTTCCGTTCTACGCCATGTGGCGGGTCTATGTCTTACGCAAGAGGTAGCAGGATGGCCGTTGATTACGCTTCGTATACCGCAGGATCCACCACTGATCGTTTCGAGCACTTCTGGGCGCGCAAGGGCGAGTGGGTCGAAGAACCCAACCAGCGTCGCGGCGGCGAAAGTGGCGTCCAGCGTGTGACGGGCAGCAGCGGTCGGCTGTTGTACGTGAAGCGCCAGGTTGGGCATACCTACCGCAGCCTGCTGCATCCCTTCGGCCGCCCGACGGTGCTGCGTGAGCAGGCTGCGCTGAACGACCTGCGCATGCTCGATGTGAGGGTTCCCGAGCTGGTGTTCTGCGGTGCGCGTCGTGATCCCGAAGGCCGATGGCAGGCCCTGCTGGTGACCGCCGCCCTGGATGGCTTCATCGAAATCGAGCAATGGTATGCCCAGGGCGGGCGTGAGCGGCATGGTGAGGCGTTGCACGATCGCCTGCTTCAGGAACTGGCCGGTACGCTGGCGCGCATGCACCGTGGCCGCTGGCAGCATGGCTGCCTGTATATCAAGCACGTGTTCGTCCGGGTCGTTGGCGAGGCAGAGTCGGCCAGCGTCGAGGTGGCCTTGCTGGATTTCGAGAAGGCCCGCCAGCGTTTGAGCCGCCGCCGCGCGGCTCGGCACGACCTGAAGCAACTGCGACGCCATTCGTCGTGGAACGAGGCGGACTGGAGCAGGCTGAACTACTTTTACGGTATGGCGTTCGGCAGCACCATCAAAGGCTTACGGTGATGAAGTTAGAAATGGCTAGAGGTTTGTTTCTGATCGGGGCGTTGGCTGTCGCTTCCCTGGCGCTGGTGGTCTGGGAACAGCCGCGGCCGCGGGTCCTCAGCATGACCCAGAGTGCAGAGCGTTGTCCCTTGCCGCGCGTGGCCAAGGCCAGTGTGAGCGTCAAGCCCGATCACGACCTGTTGCTGCTCATGTTCGGGCTTTCCCAGGGCTTGAAGCCGCAGAGTTGAGACCCTGTTCACCCCAAAAGCCTCGCGATCGACGAGGCTTTTTCTTGTGGCCATTCACTCAGGCCTTGCCGTCATTCCGCGTTGCACAGCGCCAGGCAGTTATCCAGCATGCGGTTGGAGAAGCCCCACTCGTTGTCGTACCAGGCCAGGACCTTGAGCAGCTTGCCGCTGGCCTTGGTGTGGTTGGCATCGAAGATCGACGACAGCGGGTTGTGGTTGAAGTCGCTGGAGACCAGCGGCAGGGCGTTGTAGCCAAGAATCTTCGAGTGCTGGCTGGCTTCCTTGAACAGGGCGTTGATCTCGTCGGCGCTGGCTTCGCGCTTGAGCTGCACGGTCAGGTCGACCAGCGACACGTTGATCACCGGCACACGCACGGCCATGCCGGTCAACTTGCCGGCCAGGGTCGGCAGCACCAGGCCGACGGCTTCCGCTGCGCCGGTCTTGCTCGGGATCATGTTCTGGGTCGCCGAACGGGCGCGGTACGGGTCGGTATGGTAGACGTCGGTCAGGTTCTGGTCGTTGGTGTAGGCGTGGATGGTGGTCATCAGGCCGCTTTCGATGCCCAGTTCGCGGTGCAGCACCTGGGCCACCGGGGCCAGGCAGTTGGTGGTGCACGAAGCGTTGGAGATGATTTCGTGGGACTGGCGCAGGATGTCGTGGTTGACGCCATACACCACGGTGGCGTCGGCACCCTTGGCCGGGGCGGAGATGATCACCTTGCGGGCACCGGCACTGATGTGCGCGGCGGCCTTGGCGCGGTCGGTGAACAGGCCGGTGCATTCGAACACCACGTCGATCTTCTCGGCGGCCCAGGGCAGTTCGGCCGGGTTGCGGATCGCGCTGACAGCGATGCGGTCACCGTTGACCGTGAGGCTTTCGTTGTCATGTTCCACGCTGGCCTCGAACGCGCCGTGGACGGTGTCGTACTTGAGCAGGTGGGCATTGATCGAGCTGTCGCCCAGGTCATTGATGGCGACGACCTGCAGGTCCTGACGGTAACCTTGGGTATAGAGTGCGCGCAGGACGTTGCGGCCGATACGGCCAAATCCGTTGATTGCGATTCTTAGCGTCATGGGAAAAGCGCCTGTCGTAATTTTGTTGTTGGAATTACAAGATTATTCGCATAGAAATAGAAAACAAGCCTTTTTAGTGGCAATATTTTGTTTTATCTACAACGAGTGACCTGAATCAACGGGTCCGGATGAACGAAAAGCCCCGCCAGCCGAGGTCTTCGCTCACTTCAGGACGCACAGGTCGCCATATCCGTCAGCCTGGAGTTCTACACATGCATCCCCGCGTTCTTGAGGTCACCGAACGGCTAATCGCCCGCAGCCGCGCCACCCGCGAGGCGTATCTGGCACTGATTCGTGGTGCCGCCAGCGACGGGCCCGTGCGCGGCAAGCTGCAGTGCGCGAACTTCGCCCATGGCGTGGCCGGCTGCGGCAGCCAGGACAAGGAAACCCTGCGGATGATGAACGCTGCCAACGTGGCGATCGTTTCGTCCTATAACGACATGCTTTCCGCACACCAGCCCTACGAGACCTACCCGGAGCAGATCAAGCAGGCCCTGCGCGAGATCGGCTCGGTCGGGCAGTTCGCTGGCGGCGTGCCGGCCATGTGCGATGGTGTGACCCAGGGCGAGCCGGGCATGGAACTGGGGATCGCCAGCCGCGAAGTGATCGCGATGTCGACCGCGGTGGCGCTGTCGCACAACATGTTCGATGCGGCGCTGATGCTCGGCATCTGCGACAAGATCGTGCCGGGCCTGATGATGGGCTCGCTGCGTTTCGGCCATCTGCCGACCATCTTCGTGCCGGGCGGGCCGATGGTCTCGGGTATTTCCAACAAGCAGAAGGCCGATGTGCGCCAGCGCTATGCCGAAGGCAAGGCCAGCCGCGAGGAACTGCTGGAGTCGGAGATGAAGTCCTACCACAGCCCCGGCACCTGCACCTTCTACGGCACCGCCAACACCAACCAGTTGCTGATGGAGGTGATGGGCCTGCACCTGCCGGGCGCGTCCTTCGTCAACCCGAACACCCCGCTGCGCGATGCGCTGACCCGCGAGGCGGCGTTCCAGGTCACGCGCATGACCAGGCAGAGCGGCAACTTCATGCCGATCGGCGAAATCGTCGACGAGCGGGCACTGGTCAACTCCATCGTCGCCCTGCACGCCACCGGCGGCTCGACCAACCATACCCTGCACATGCCCGCCATCGCGCGGGCAGCAGGCATCCACCTGACCTGGCAGGACATGGCCGATCTCTCCGAGGTGGTGCCGACCCTGGCCCACGTCTATCCGAACGGCAAGGCCGACATCAACCACTTCCAGGCGGCGGGCGGCATGTCGTTCCTGATCCGCGAGCTGCTGGAGGCGGGCCTGCTGCATGAGGACGTCAACACCGTGGCCGGCCCCGGCCTGAGCCGCTACACCCGCGAGCCGTTCCTGCAGGACGGCAAGCTGGTCTGGCGTGAAGGCCCGACCGAGAGCCTCGATGAAAACATCCTGCGTCCGGTCGCCCGGGCGTTCTCTCCCGAGGGTGGCCTGAGGGTGATGGAAGGCAACCTCGGCCGGGGTGTGATGAAGGTGTCCGCCGTGGCGCCGGAACATCAGGTGGTCGAAGCCCCGGCGCTGGTGTTCCAGGATCAGCAGGACCTGGCCGATGCGTTCAAGTCCGGCCAGTTGGAGAGGGATTTCGTGGCGGTCATGCGCTTCCAGGGCCCGCGTTCCAACGGCATGCCGGAACTGCACAAGATGACCCCGTTTCTTGGCGTGCTGCAGGACCGCGGCTTCAAGGTCGCGCTGGTCACCGATGGCCGCATGTCCGGTGCCTCGGGCAAGATTCCGGCGGCGATCCATGTCTGCCCTGAAGCCCATGTCGGCGGCGCGCTGGCACGGGTGCGCGATGGCGACGTGATCCGGGTCGATGGGGTGAAAGGCACGCTGAAGGTGCTGGTCGATGACGCCGAATTCGCCGCGCGCGAGCCGGCAGTCGGTCTGCTGGGTAATAATGTCGGCTGTGGCCGCGAACTGTTCGGCTTCATGCGCATGGCCTTCAGCTCGGCGGAGCAGGGGGCCAGTGCCTTCACTTCGGCCCTGGAGAGCCTTGAATGAAATTGGCCCTGGTTGGCGATATCGGCGGGACCAACGCCCGTTTCGCCCTGTGGAAAGATAACGGCCTGGACTCGGTCAAGGTGCTGGCGACTGCCGACCACGCCTGTCCGGAGGACGCCATCAAGGTCTACCTGAGTGGTCTGGGCCTGCAGCCCGGTGCCATCGGTGCCGTGTGCCTGTCGGTGGCGGGACCGGTGAGTGGCGATGAGTTCCGCTTCACCAACAATCACTGGCGCCTGAGCCGCAAGGCGTTCTGCGCCACCCTGCAGGTCGACGAGTTGTTGCTGGTCAACGATTTCTCGGCCATGGCCCTGGGCATGACCCGCCTGGAGCCTGGCGATTTCCGCGTGGTTTGCGAAGGTACCCCGGAGCCGCGGCGGCCGGCGGTGGTGATCGGCCCGGGGACCGGTCTCGGGGTCGGTACCCTGCTGGATCTGGGCAACGGTGGTTTCATGGCCCTGCCGGGTGAGGGCGGGCATGTCGACCTGCCCCTGAGCAGCCCGCGGGAAACCCAACTGTGGCGACACATTCATGACGAAATCGGCCATGTCAGCGCCGAGACCGCCCTCAGTGGCGGTGGCCTGCCACGCGTCTACCGGGCGATCTGCGCGGTGGATGGGCACACGCCCGTGCTGGAGACCCCGGAGGCGATCACTGCTGCCGGCCTGGCCGGGGACCCGGTGGCCCGGGAGGTGTTGGAGCAGTTCAGTTGCTGGTTGGGGCGGGTGGCGGGCAACAACGTGCTGACTACGGGAGGGCGCGGTGGGGTCTATATCGTCGGTGGGGTGATTCCGCGCTTCGCCGATTTCTTCATCCAGAGCGGCTTCGCCAAAAGCTTTGCCGACAAGGGGTGCATGAGCGACTACTTCAAGGGCATCCCGGTGTGGCTGGTGACAGCCCCGTATTCCGGGCTGATCGGGGCCGGCGTGGCCTTGCGGCAGGCGCTCTGCGACTGATTCGGCGCAGGCCTTTTCGCGGGCAAGCCCGGCTCCTGCAGATACGGTGGTGATTTCAAACCCACCGCAGTCCTGTAGCAGCCGGGCTTGCCCGCGAATGGCTTCGTATCGGCAACACATCTTCACGGCTCAATCGATTGAGGCATAATCCGCGTTTCGGTCCTAACCACAACAACAGGGACATCCACCGTGAGCGCATTCAGTAAGTCCATTCTCCTGGTCGACGACGACCAGGAAATCCGTGAACTGCTGGACACCTACCTCAGCCGTGCCGGTTTCCAGGTGCGTACGGTCGGTGATGGCGCCGGTTTTCGCCAGGCGCTCAACGACGCCCCGAGCGACCTGGTCATTCTCGACGTGATGCTGCCCGACGAGGATGGCTTCAGCCTCTGCCGCTGGGTTCGGCAGCACCCGCGCCAGGCCCATGTACCGATCATCATGCTCACCGCCAGTTCCGACGAGGCCGACCGGGTGATCGGCCTGGAACTGGGCGCCGACGATTACCTGGGCAAGCCCTTCAGCCCCCGCGAGTTGCAGGCACGGATCAAGGCCTTGCTGCGCCGCGCGCAGTTCGGTCAGGAGCGTGGCGGCAGTGAAGTGCTGGCCTTCGACGAGTGGCGGCTGGATACGGTCAGTCACCGGCTGTTTCATATCGACGGCGAAGAGGTGATTCTCTCCGGTGCCGACTTCGCCCTGCTCAAGCTGTTTCTCGATCATCCCCAGGAAATTCTCGACCGCGACACCATCGGCAATGCCACCCGCGGGCGCGACCTGATGCCTCTCGACCGTATCGTCGACATGGCCGTCAGCCGCCTGCGCCAGCGCCTGCGTGACACCGAAAAACCACCGCGACTGATCCGCACCGTGCGCGGCAGCGGCTACCAACTGGCCGCCAACGTCACGGCCGCCAATGCTCTCTGAACTGCGCCAGCGCCTGCCGGTACCCCGTTCGCTGCTTGGCAGGATGCTGCTGCTGACGTTGCTCGCGGTGCTGCTGGCCCAGGCGCTGTCCAGCGTCATCTGGCTTTCGCAACTGCGCGCCACCCAGCTCGAAGGGCTGGTCACCAGCGCCCGCAGTCTGGCCCATTCCATGACCGCCAGCGTCAGCTACCTGCGCTCGTTGCCCCTGGCCTATCGGCCGCTGGTGCTCGATCAGTTGCGCAGCATGGGTGGGACGCGGTTCGTCGTGACCCTCAACGACAAGCCGTTGGACATGCAACTGCTCGGCCCGACCCCACGCAAGACCGCGGTGCTCGAAGCGGTCCACGAGGTGTTGCGCCAGTCCCTGGGCAATAACGTCGATATCACGGTGAATTTCGTCAGCCCCGACAACCTGCGGATCTTCAATGGCGGCCTGAAGCTCGATGAACTGCCGCGTTCCTGGGCCCACTATGCCCTGACCCTGGAACCGGTGAACCCGCCGGTGCTGGTGACGCAGATCCAGATGTCGCCGGGCGAATGGCTGTACATCGCCTCGCTGTTGCCCGAGCCCTACACCAGTCTGGAGGAGGAGGGGCTGCCGGCCCAGCAGGTGTGGTTCATCCTGCTCACCAGCGGCTTCCTGCTGCTGTTCATCGGCCTGCTGGTGCACTGGCAGAGCCGACCGCTCAAGCGCCTGGCCCGTGCCGCGCGAGACATGTCGCTGGGGGCGGAGGAGGTGAGGCCGGTGCTCGAGGGCGGTGGCAGCGAAGTGATGGAGGTCGGGCGTGCGCTCAACACCATGCGTGAGCGCATCAGTCGCTACCTGACCGAGCGCAGTCAGTTGTTCAGCGCGATTTCCCACGACCTGCGCACACCCATCACCCGCTTGCGCCTGCGGGTCGAATTGCTCGAGGACGAGCAGATGCAACTGAAGTTCGGGCGCGATCTCGATGAGTTGGAGATGTTGGTCAAGGGCGCGCTGCAATGCGTGAAGGACACCGATATCCACGAGAATATCGAGCCGGTGGACCTCAACCAGGCCCTCGATACCCTGGTCGAATGCTACCTTTCGCCCACCGGCAACGGGCTGGTCAGCCTCGAGGGCCGGGCGCTTGCTCCCTATCCCGGCAAGCCGTTGGCCCTGCGCCGCTGCATGGGCAACCTGATCGACAACGCCCTCAAGTATGGCGAACGGGCGCACCTGCACATTGAGGACGATGACAGTGCGTTCATCCTGCACGTCGACGACGAGGGCCCCGGGGTTCCCGAGCAGCGCCTGGAACAGGTGTTCGAGCCGCACTTCCGCCTGTCCGGCCAGCAGCAGGGCTACGGCCTGGGCCTGGGCATCGCGCGCAACATCGCCCACAGCCATGGCGGCGAAGTGAGCCTGCAGAACCTGCGCGAAGGTGGCTTGCGGGTCACTTTGTTCCTGCCGCGAAATGCCGACTGATCGACAGCGAGGCCTGCTCCGGGCTGATGATCAGGGGTGACGAATCGTCCTGCGACTGGAGTTCGGTTGTTGAGGCGCGTCGGCATCGGGCCTGGCCGATGGCTGCCTGGATACGATGCTCGCGTACGCGGGCATTGGTTTGGCTGAAATGCTGTTGCAGGATTTTCATGGCCTCTTCATAGGGCTCTTCGCAAATCGCCAGTTGCCGTTGTCGCTCACTCAGCGCCAGGCGCTTGGCCTGTTCCTCGCCATGGCGTTCGACGCTGAAGCTGCGGGTCAGGTTGTAGCCATGGATTTTCGTGCTGGCGCGCCAGTAGCCGACATTATTGGTTTCGATCCTCATCACCCCCGGATGGCCACTGGTGTTGTGGGGCAGCAGACGCTGGCGACTTTCATAGGTCAGCGCGGCGGGCATTTTCAGTACCAGCGCATTGCGGCATGACTCGGCAGCCAGCCGCGCCGGCTGTTCGCCGCCGTACTGCTCGAAAGTGAATATCTCGCTCAGCAATCTACCACCCCGGCGCACTTCCACTTTCCAGGCGTATTGCCGGTTTCCCAGATGCAGGGGGTAGATGCAGCATTGGCGGGCCAGGCGCGGATTGTCGTTGACCATGGGGCATGCCTCCTTCGCGGGCGTCGGCTTTTCATGGGGCGGTCAGGGATGACGATTGGCGAGATTCGCTCAGGCAATGTCGACCTTCAATGTGGGAAAAGGCTTTAGGGATAGCTCCTACAGGGAAAAGGGAAGCGGCCTAATCGGCATTTTTCCTACTTTGCGTCATGAAGGAGCCTGACAAGGGCTGGGTTTCAGTGTCCCGCAATTGTCACCATCCGGTGACATTTTCCTCGGGCTTCGTTACCTGACGCCGCCAGGGTGCTGGTTAGAATCCTTGGCACGACAGGCCACGCCCTGCTCCGGAACAAGCTCCTGAATAACAAGAACGGTGAAGCGCATGACAGGCGACAGCCTTGAATTTTCGTTCGGCAGTTGGCTGAACGCACCTGCCCATAATGCCTGGTTGATGGAAGAAGGACGGCGCCTGCTGGCGTTCGCCCGGTCCGCCAGGCTCGCCGAAGGATTCGGCAATCTCGACGGCCAGGGGCGCCTGCCGGCCCAGGCCATGGCCGAAACCATGAACACCGCGCGCATGACCCACTGTTTTGCCATGGCCCATATCCAGGGCATTCCCGGCTGCCTGCCGCTGGTCGAGCACGGTGTCGCCGCGCTCTGGGGGCCACTGCGCGATGCGACCTTCGGTGGCTGGTACGCGACGCCGGGACATCGCGATGGCAACAGCGGCAAGGCCGCCTACCTGCATGCCTTCGTCGCGCTCGCCGCCAGTTCGGCGGTGGTTGCCGGCAGCCAGGATGCGCCGGGCCTTTTGGCCGAGGCGATCCGGGTGATCGACACGCATTTCTGGAGCGAGGAGGAGGGCGCGCTGCGCGAGTCCTTCGCCCGTGATTGGAGCAACGAGGAGGCCTATCGCGGCGCCAACAGCAACATGCACGGCACCGAGGCCTTTCTTGCCCTGGCCGACGTCACGGGCGACAGCCGCTGGCTGGAGCGCGCCTTGCGGATCGTCGAGCGGCTGATTCACCAGCAGGCGGCGGGCAACGGCTTTGCGGTCATCGAGCATTTTGACCGTCAGTGGCAGCCCCGGCGGGACTACAACGAGGACAATCCTGCCGACGGTTTCCGCCCCTATGGGACGACGCCGGGGCACGCCTTCGAATGGTCCCGGCTGCTGCTGCACCTCGAGGCGGCCCGTCGTGCGGCCGGGCTGCAGACTCCAGAATGGTTGTTGGAGGACGCCCGCGAGCTGTTCGCCGGCGCCTGTCGCCATGCCTGGGCGGCGGACGGCCGACCCGGCGTGGTCTACACCCTGGACTGGGAAAATCGCCCGGTGGTCAGCGAGCGCCTGCACTGGGTCCACTGCGAGGCCAGCGCGACGGCGGCGGCCCTGCTGCGACGCACGGGAGAGCCGCAATACGAAACCTGGTACCGACGTTTCTGGGATTTCAACGAGCTGCATTTCATCGACCGGCAGCAGGGCGGCTGGCATCACGAACTGGACGATCACAACCGGCCCAGTGCGCGGATCTGGGGCGGCAAGCCCGACCTCTATCACGCCTACCAGGCAGTCCTGTTACCCTGCCTGCCACTGGCGCCAAGCCTGGCAAGCGCTCTGGCCCGGCACTTTGCGTCGAAAACCGTGGTCTGAGCGATGTAACCATGTGGTGACATTCGCGCGTCCCTTCGTTACCTGCGAGGGCACTCGCCTTTACTAGAATCCGATGCAGCGCAAGCACCAGACTTGCATGCATAACAACAAGAAAGGTACTTCAGATGAATTCGATTTCTCGCCTCGCCGCAGTGATTTCCCTCGCCTCGTTGTTCCCCCTCAGCGCACTGGCTGCCGACTCCAAAGGGAGTGTGGAAGTGGTTCACTGGTGGACGTCCGGTGGTGAAAAAGCGGCTGTCGACGTACTCAAGGCCCAGGTCGAAAAAGACGGCTTCACCTGGAAGGACGGTGCTGTCGCCGGCGGTGGCGGCGCCACGGCCATGACCGTGCTGAAAAGCCGCGCGGTAGCCGGCAACCCGCCGGGCGTTGCCCAGATCAAGGGACCCGACATCCAGGAGTGGGCTTCCACCGGGCTGCTCGATACCGACGTTCTCAAGGACGTTGCCAAGGAAGAGAAGTGGGACAGCCTGCTCGACAAGAAAGTCTCCGACACCGTGAAGTATGACGGTGACTACGTGGCCGTGCCGGTGAACATCCACCGCGTCAACTGGCTGTGGATCAACCCCGAGGTGTTCAAGAAGGCCGGTATCGACAAGGCGCCGACCACCCTTCAGGAATTCTACGCAGCCGGCGACAAGCTCAAGGCCGCGGGCTTCATTCCACTGGCCCACGGTGGCCAGCCTTGGCAGGACAGCACCGTGTTCGAAGCGGTGGTGCTCTCGGTGATGGGCGCCGACGGCTACAAGAAGGCCCTGGTCGACCTGGACAACGCCGCCCTGACCGGCCCTGAAATGGTCAAGGCCCTGACCGAATTGAAGAAAGTCGCGACCTACATGGACGTCGATGGCAAGGGCCAGGACTGGAACCTGGAAGCGGCCAAGGTCATCAACGGCAAGGCCGGCATGCAGATCATGGGTGACTGGGCCAAGAGCGAATGGACCGCAGCCAAGAAAGTCGCTGGCAAGGACTACCAGTGCGTAGCCTTCCCGGGCACCGACAAGGCCTTCACCTACAACATCGACTCCCTGGCGGTGTTCAAGCAGAAGGACAAGGGGACCGCGGCCGGCCAGCAGGACATCGCCAAGGTGGTGCTGGGCGAGAACTTCCAGAAGGTCTTCAGCATCAACAAGGGCTCGATCCCGGTGCGCAACGACATGCTGGCCGACATGGCCAAGTATGGCTTCGACTCCTGTGCGCAGACCGCGGCCAAGGACTTCCTCGCCGATGCCAAGACCGGCGGCCTGCAACCGAGCATGGCGCACAACATGGCAACCACGCTGGCGGTACAGGGCGCGTTCTTTGATGTGGTGACCAACTACATCAACGACCCGAAAGCCGACCCGGCCGATGCGGCGAAGAAGCTCGGCGCGGCGGTCAAGTCCGCCAAGTAAACGCTCCCTCCCTGTAGGAGCAGGGCTTGCCCGCGAAAGCGGTACATCAGCCGACGGATTCGTTGACTGACACACCGTCTTCGCGGGCAAGCCCGGCTCCTGCCGAGGGTGTCGATGCAGTTCCTTCTTTCCTGTAGTGGATTTTCCCATGAGCTCTGTTGCTGTGTTCAGCAAGGCCTCGCCGTTCGATTTCCTGCAGCGCTGGCTACCCAAACTGGTGCTGGCGCCGAGCATGTTCATCGTGCTGGTGGGCTTCTATGGCTACATCCTGTGGACGTTCGTGCTGTCGTTCACCAACTCGACTTTCCTGCCGACCTACAAATGGGTGGGCCTGGCGCAATACGCGCGGTTGTTCGACAACGACCGCTGGTGGGTGGCGAGCAAGAACCTGGCGCTGTTCGGCGGCCTGTTCATCGCCATCACCCTGGCGATCGGTGTGATGCTGGCGGTGTTTCTCGACCAGCGCATCCGTCGCGAAGGGTTCATCCGCACGATCTACCTGTACCCGATGGCGTTGTCGATGATCGTCACCGGTACCGCCTGGAAGTGGCTGCTCAACCCGGGCATGGGCCTGGACAAGCTGCTGCGTGATTGGGGCTGGGAAGGCTTCCGTCTGGACTGGCTGATCGACCCCGACCGCGTCGTCTACTGCCTGGTGATCGCCGCCGTCTGGCAGGCCTCGGGCTTCATCATGGCGATGTTCCTCGCCGGCCTGCGCGGTGTCGACCAGTCGATCATCCGTGCCGCGCAGATCGATGGCGCGAGCATGCCGAAGATCTACTGGAAGGTGGTGCTGCCCAGCCTGCGTCCGGTGTTCTTCAGTGCGGTGATGATCCTGGCGCACATTGCGATCAAGAGCTTCGACCTGGTGGCGGCGATGACCGCGGGCGGCCCTGGCTACTCGTCCGACCTGCCGGCGATGTTCATGTACTCCTTCACCTTCAGTCGCGGCCAGATGGGCATGGGCTCGGCCAGTGCGATTCTGATGCTCGGTGCGATTCTCGCGATCATCGTGCCTTACCTGTACTCCGAGCTGAGGACCAAGCGTCATGACTAGTCTCGCCGACAAACCCTCCATCAGCCTGAGCCGCATTGCCATCCATGCGGTGCTGATCATCGCCGTGCTGCTGTACCTGGTGCCGCTGGTGGTGATGCTGCTGACCAGCTTCAAGTCGCCGGACGACATCAGCACCGGCAACCTGCTGAGCTGGCCGACGGTGTTCACCGACATTGGCTGGGTCAAGGCCTGGGCCACGGTCAACGGCTACTTCTGGAACTCGATCAAGATCACCGTTCCGGCGGTGCTGATTTCCACCGCCATCGGCGCGCTGAACGGCTACGTGCTGTCGATGTGGCGCTTTCGCGGCTCGCAGCTGTTCTTCGGCCTGCTGCTGTTCGGCTGCTTCCTGCCGTTCCAGACCGTGCTGCTGCCAGCCTCGTTCACCCTCGGCAAGATGGGCCTGGCCAGCACCACCACCGGCCTGGTGTTCGTGCACGTGGTCTATGGCCTGGCCTTCACCACGCTGTTCTTCCGCAACTACTACGTGAGCATTCCCGATGCGCTGGTCAAGGCGGCACGCCTGGATGGCGCGGGGTTCTTCACCATCTTCCGGCGGATCATCCTGCCGATGTCGACCCCGATCATCATGGTCTGCCTGATCTGGCAGTTCACCCAGATCTGGAACGACTTCCTGTTCGGCGTGGTGTTCTCCAGCGGTGATTCGCAACCGATCACCGTGGCGCTGAACAACCTGGTCAACACCAGCACCGGGGTCAAGGAATACAACGTGGACATGGCGGCGGCGATGATCGCCGGGCTGCCGACGCTGCTGGTCTATGTGGTCGCAGGCAAGTATTTCGTGCGCGGGCTGACGGCCGGCGCAGTCAAGGGGTAATCATGGCAACGCTCGAACTTCGCAACGTAAACAAGACCTATGGCGCCGGCCTGCCGGACACCCTGAAGAACATCGAACTGTCGATCAAGGACGGTGAGTTCCTGATCCTCGTCGGCCCTTCGGGTTGCGGCAAGTCGACCCTGATGAACTGCATCGCCGGCCTGGAGAGCATCACCGGCGGTGCGATCATGATCGGCGACCAGGACGTCAGTGGCATGAGCCCCAAGGATCGCGACATTGCCATGGTGTTCCAGTCCTATGCGCTGTACCCGACCATGAGCGTGCGCGAGAACATCGAATTCGGCCTGAAGATCCGCAAGATGAGCCAGTCGGCCATCGACGAGGAAGTCGCCCGGGTCGCCAAGCTGTTGCAGATCGAACACCTGCTCAACCGCAAGCCGGGCCAGCTCTCCGGTGGCCAGCAACAGCGCGTGGCGATGGGCCGGGCGCTGGCGCGGCGGCCGAAGATCTACCTGTTCGACGAACCGCTGTCGAACCTCGACGCCAAGCTGCGGGTCGAGATGCGCACCGAAATGAAACTGATGCACCAGCGTCTGAAGACCACCACGGTCTACGTCACCCATGACCAGATCGAGGCGATGACCCTCGGCGACAAGGTGGCGGTGATTAAGGATGGCATCATCCAGCAGTTCGGCACGCCGAAACAGATTTACAACGACCCGGCCAACCAGTTCGTCGCCAGCTTCATCGGTTCGCCGCCGATGAACTTCATTCCGCTGCGCCTGCAGCGCAAGGATGGCCGCCTGGTGGCGCTGCTCGACAGTGGCCAGGCGCGTTGCGAACTGCCGCTCAATACCAGCGAGGCGGGCCTGGAAGATCGCGAAGTGGTGCTGGGGCTGCGCCCCGAGCAGATCCTGCTGGCCAATGGCGACGCCGGTCTGCCGAGCATCCGTGCCGAAGTGCAGGTCACCGAGCCGACCGGGCCTGACACCCTGGTGTTCGTCACCCTCAATGACAGCAAGGTCTGCTGCCGCCTGGCGCCGGACGTGGCGCCACAGGTGGGCGAGACCCTGACCCTGCAGTTCGATCCGGCCAAGGTGTTGCTGTTCGACGCCGCGACCGGCGAGCGCCTGGGCCAGGTGGCGCAGTCCCGGTCCCAGGCCAGTGGCGACAATGTGGCGCAATTCAAGGGCCGTTGAATTCAGGGCGGGCGGCTCGCCGCTCGTCGCAATCGATGTAAACCACGTTCAATAAAGACTGTTAATAACAATAAAGACGAGGATGTAGGGATGAAAAAGAGGAACACCAACACCCGCTTGATCTGCCAGTTGTCAGCGGCGGCGGCCTTGGTCATGGCTGGCCATGCGATGGCGGACGAGGCATTCAGCGCCGACTCCAAATGGATGACCGGCGACTGGGGCGGTGAACGCACCCGGCTCATCGAGCAGGGTATCGATATCAAGGCCGACTACGTCGGTGAGGTCGGTGGAAACCTGCACGGTGGCTACAACGACGACAAGACCGCACGTTACGCCGACCAGTTCGGCCTGGGCGTGGCGCTGGACCTGCAGAAGCTGTGGGGCTGGGACAACACCCAGGCGAAGATCCAGCTCACCAACCGTAACGGCTACAACATTTCCAACGACCGTGTCGGTGATCCGCGTGCCGGCACCCTGAGTTCCTCCCAGGAAGTCTACGGCCGTGGCCACATGGTGCGTCTGACCCAATTGTGGATCCAGCACCAGTTCCTCGACGGCAAGCTGGATGTCAAGGCCGGTTACTTCGGCGAGGGTGAAGACTTCAACACCTTCCCCTGCGACTTCCAGAACCTGGCGTTCTGCGGTTCCCAGGTGGGCAACTGGGCGACCGGTATCTGGTACAACTGGCCTGTCAGCCAGGCTGCGCTGCGCGTGAAGTACCACATCACCCCCGAGCTGTATGCGCAGATCGGCGCGTATAACCAGAACCCGTCGCAACTGGAGCACGGCAACGGCTTCAAACTCAGCGGCAGTGGCACCAAGGGTACCGTGCTGCCGGTCGAGCTGGTCTGGTCGCCGAAGGTCAACAACCTGCCGGGCGAATACCGGGTCGGCTACTACAAGAGCACGGCGCCGGCCAATGACGTGCGCGAGGACGTCAATGGCGGTGATGCCGCCACCACCGGTAACGCCTATCGCGTTCACGACAGCAAGCACGGCTACTGGTTCGTCGCGCAGCAGCAACTGACCAGCCACAACGGCGACGCTTCCCGTGGTCTGAACATCGCCGCCAACGCGACCTTCCACGACAAGGACACCAACGTCGTCGACAACTACCAGTCGCTGATGCTGGTGTACAAGGGGCCGTTCGATGCGCGTCCCAAGGATGACATCGGCTTCGGCGTCGCTCGTATCCATGTCAACGACGACGTGAAGAAAAACGCCGAGCTGGCCAACGCCGCCATCGGTGTCAGCGACTACGACAACCCGCTGTACTCGCCACTGCGCGAAACCGAGTACAACTACGAGCTCAACTACGGCATCCATGTCACCAACTGGCTGACCGTACGGCCCAACCTGCAGTACATCACCCATCCGGGTGGCGTGGATCAGGTCGACAACGCCCTGGTGGCCGGTCTGAAAATTCAGTCGGTCTTCTGAGGCTTCGGCTGATAAGCTCTCTCTCTATGTGCGCATCTTGCGGATGGTCACCCGACCGTCCGCTTTTTTTTGCGCAGCAGGACGCGTTGGCTTCACGACGACAGAGATTCCAGGATTCGCGGCACATGCACGAGCAACCCCTACAACGTTTCTTCAAATCCCGGCGCGAACAGCCGGTGTTCCAGTGGGAGCGCTTTCAGCAGCGTGAGGTGCTGGTCATCGACCATCCGCTGTGCCAGGCGGTGTTCAGTCGCCAGGGCGCGCAGTTGCTGCATTTCCAGCCACGGGGGCAGAAGCCCTGGTTGTGGTGTGCGGCGAAGTGGCCGCAGGTCGGCGCGATTCGCGGTGGGGTGCCGGTGTGCTGGCCGTGGTACGGTCGTCATCCGAGTGAAAATGCCTGGCCGTCCCATGGCTGGGCGCGGTTGATCGACTGGAAGCTGCTGGAGAGCAGTTCCGATGAGCAGGGCGTCAGCCTGCACTGGCGGCTGCAGTTGTGCGATTGGCAGGTGGACCTGCATGCCCGCCTGGGCGAGAGCATGGATCTGCGCCTCAGCACCGAGCACCAGGACAGTGAACCTTGCCAGTTGAGTCATGCCTTGCACGCCTATTGGCGTATCGGCGACGTTGGCGAGGTAGCGCTGTCTGGGCTCGACGGGGCGCAGGGGTATGATCATCTGAGCCGCCGGGTCTGCCAGCAGGAAGGCGAGTTGCGGGTCGAGGGTGGCTGCCAGCGGGTGTTCCAGCACGAGGGCGAATTGCACCTCAAGGATCACGCCTGGCAGCGCGAGTTGTGCATCGATACCGGTGACAGCGCCGATACGGTGGTCTGGCATCCGGGACAGCGGCCGCTGCTCGGGGTGAGTTGGAGCGAGGTGATGGGCTTCGTCTGTGTCGAGGCGGCCAATGGCGGCACCGACAGCCTGTGCCTGGCGCCCGGAGAACGGGCACACCTGAGCTTGCAGGCGCGCGCGCAGGCCTGATGAGGTCTGTTTGTGGATTGCTACTTGTGGACTTGTGGACTTGTGGACTTGTGGACTTGTGGAGTGTGGGTTTGTGGACTTGTGAAGTGTGGGTTTGTGGCGAGCGGGCTTGCCCGCGCTCGACTGCAAGGCAGTCG
>NZ_AQOH01000062.1 GCF_000364705.1 Pseudomonas fuscovaginae SE-1
GCGGCGGATCGCCAGCAAAGCCGGCTCCCACAAAAGCAAAAGCACAAGAGCAAGAGCAAAAGACCAAAGCAGAGGCAGAGGCAGAGCCCATAAAAGCAGAAAGCCGGCCCCAAGGGGCCGGCTTTCTGATTACCAACATTACTAACCCGAAACGCCGAGTCACTCGGCCTTCAGCGCAATACGGGCAAACGCCTTCTTGCCAGCCTGACAGACATGGGTAGCCCCCAACTTGAAGATAAAGGCGCGATCGACCACCTCACCATCCACCCGAACACCACCGGCCCCCAACAGATCCCGAGCGACTGCCGAGTTCTTGACCAGGCCCGCCTTGTTAAGGATCGCCGCGATCGGCATATCTTCAGCCGCCGCCAACTCGATCTCTGGCAGGTCGTCCGGCAGCTCGCCGTCCTTCATACGGTTACCGGCACCACGATGAGCATTGGCCGCCGCTTCCTCACCATGGAAGCGGGCAACGATCTCTTCAGCCAGCAGGATCTTGATGTCACGCGGATTGGCCCCCGCCTCGACATCCTGGCGCAGCTGACTGATCTCATCCATCGAGCGGAAGCTCAGCAACTCGAAGTAACGCCACATCAACGCATCGGGAATCGATACCAGCTTGCCATACATCACCCCCGGCGCCTCCTGAATCCCGACATAGTTACCCAGGGACTTGGACATCTTCTTCACGCCATCCAGACCTTCGAGCAACGGCATGGTGAGAATGCACTGCGCCTCCTGCCCATAGGAGCGCTGCAACTCACGCCCCATCAGCAGGTTGAATTTCTGATCGGTACCGCCCAGCTCGACATCGGCACGCAACGCCACCGAGTCATAGCCCTGCACCAACGGATAGAGGAACTCGTGGATCGCAATAGGCTGCTTGGAGCTATAGCGCTTGTCGAAGTCGTCACGCTCGAGCATGCGCGCCACGGTGTACTGCGAAGTCAGGCGAATGAAGTCCGCCGGCCCCATCTTGTCCATCCAGGTGGAGTTGAACGCCACCTCGGTCTTGGCCGGATCGAGAATCTTGAACACCTGGGACTTGTAGGTTTCGGCGTTATCGAGAACCTGCTCACGCGTCAACGGTGGACGCGTTGCACTTTTGCCGCTCGGGTCACCGATCATGCCGGTGAAATCACCGATCAGGAAAATGACCTGATGCCCCAGATCCTGGAACTGGCGCAGCTTGTTGATAAGCACCGTATGACCCAGGTGCAGGTCCGGCGCCGTCGGGTCGAAGCCAGCCTTGATACGCAGCGGCTGGCCGCGCTTGAGCTTCTCGACCAGTTCCGACTCGACCAACAACTCTTCCGCACCACGCTTGATCAGCGCTAGCTGCTCTTCAACCGACTTCATAACCAACCTGCAAGGCTCAGATTCAAAGGGAACCAACCATACAAGATCGCCGCCCAAATACAAGTTTTGCCCGGCGTACGGCCAGCCCAAGGCCTGCCCGCACATGACAGACTTGCTTCAAAGATGTTTTGGTTATATTTTATACAGTTATTTCATCTTCATCATGTCATTCATCTTTTCCAATTCATCTTTTTCAAAGTCAAATCACTCATGAGCACAGAACCGCCTAAAGCGCCGCCGCTTTATCCGAAGACCCACCTGCTGGCCGCAAGTGGTATCGCCGCCCTCCTCAGCCTGGCACTGCTGGTGTTTCCCTCCAGCGATGTCGAAGCCAAGAAAACGACCCTGAGCCTTGAACTGGAAAGTCCCGCCGCTCAACTGACACAAGACAAAGACGCCGTAGAACTCGACCAGGCCACAAATGAAGGCAATGAATCGCCTTTCGCCCAGATCGAAAACAGCGACGATAACGGCAAGAACACCGTCAAGAACGAGCCCGCGCCAGCCGTGGAAGAGAAAAAGGGACCCGGCCACCGTGAAGTGACCGTGGCCCGCGGCGACACGCTCTCCACCCTGTTCGAAAAGGTCGGCCTGCCGGCTGCGGTCGTGCATGAAGTGCTGGCCAGTGACAAGCAGGCCAAGCAGTTTTCCCAGCTCAAGCACGGCCAGAAACTGGAATTCGAGCTGAGCCCCGATGGTCAGTTGAACAACCTGCACAGCAAGGTCAGCGACCTGGAAACCATCACACTCACCAAGGGCCCGAAAGGTTTCACCTTCAACCGTGTAGTCACCAAGCCAACCGTGCAGTCGGCCTATGTGCACGGCGTGATCAACAGCTCCCTTTCGCTCTCGGCACAACGCGCCGGCATGCCCCACAGCCTGACCCGCGAGATGGCCAGCGTATTCGGCTACGACATCGACTTCGCCCAGGACATCCGCCCTGGCGACGAATTCGAAGTGATTTACGAGCAGAAGGTGGTCAACGGCAAGACCGTCGGCACCGGCAACATCCTGTCCGCCCGTTTCACCAACCGCGGCAAGACCTACACCGCCGTGCGCTACACCAACAAGCAGGGCAACAGCAGCTACTACACGGCTGACGGCAACAGCATGCGCAAGGCCTTCATCCGGACCCCGGTGGACTTCGCCCGCATCAGCTCGCGCTTCTCCATGGGCCGCAAGCACCCGATCCTGAACAAGATCCGTGCGCACAAGGGCGTCGACTACGCCGCACCACGTGGCACGCCGATCAAGGCCGCTGGCGACGGCAAGGTGATCCTGGCCGGGCGCCGTGGCGGCTATGGCAATACCGTGATCATCCAGCACGGCAACACCTACCGTACGCTGTACGGCCACATGCAGGGCTTCGCCAAGGGCGTCCAGACCGGCAGCAACGTCAAGCAGGGCCAGGTGATCGGCTATATCGGCACCACCGGCCTGTCGACCGGTCCGCACCTGCACTACGAGTTCCAGGTCAACGGCGTTCACGTCGACCCGCTGAGCCAGAAGCTGCCGATGGCCGACCCGATCGCCAAATCCGAGCGTGCCCGTTTCCTGCAGCAAAGCCAGCCGCTGATGGCGCGCATGGACCAGGAAAAGGCCACCAAGCTCGCCTCGGCCAAGCGCTGAATCATGGCGCTCTATATCGGCGTGATGTCCGGCACCAGTCTCGACGGGCTGGATATCGCGCTGATCGAGCTGGACAGCGGCATTCGACTGCTGTGCACGCACTACATCCCCATGCCCGACGCACTGCGCGCCGAACTGCTCGGCCTGTGCGCCAGCGGCCCGGATGAGATTGCCCGGGCCGCGCTGGCCGAACACAGTTGGGCAACACTGGCCGCCCAGGGCGTCAATGCCCTGCTCGCCCGCCA
Organism: Pseudomonas fuscovaginae SE-1; assembly: GCF_000364705.1. GTDB lineage: Bacteria > Pseudomonadota > Gammaproteobacteria > Pseudomonadales > Pseudomonadaceae > Aquipseudomonas > Aquipseudomonas fuscovaginae_A. The sequence continues at coordinate 3,234 of NZ_AQOH01000062.1, forward strand.
ATCACTGACTCCCGCATCGATCCGCGCCATCGGCAGCCATGGCCAGACCATCCGCCATGAGCCGGCACGCGGCTTTACCGTGCAGATCGGTAATCCGGCGTTGCTGGCAGAGCTGACCGGCATCAGCGTCGTCAGTGATTTTCGGCGGCGTGACGTGGCCGCCGGGGGCCAGGGCGCACCGCTGGTTCCAGCCTTCCACGAGGCACTGTTCGACGAGCGCCGGGCCAATCGCGCCGTACTGAATATCGGTGGTTTCAGCAACCTGAGCCTGATCGAGCCAGAAAAACCGGTCTGCGGCTTCGACTGCGGGCCCGGCAATGTGCTGCTCGATGCCTGGATTCACGATCAGCGCGGCGAATCCTACGACCGCAACGGCCAGTGGGCCGCCAGCGGCCAGGTCGAACCGGTGCTGCTGCAGGCGCTACTGGGTGATCCGTTCTTCCAGACCACCGGCCCGAAGAGCACCGGACGGGAGGTCTTCAACCTGAACTGGCTCAAGCAGCATCTGGGGCGCCTGCCCGCCTACCACGCCGAGAACGTGCAGGCCACGCTGCTGGAGCTCACCGCCCGAACCATCGTCGAGTCGCTGCTCAATACCCAGGCGAACACCGAGGAACTGCTGGTCTGTGGTGGCGGAGCCCATAACACGGCACTGATGGCCCGCCTGGGGCAGCTATTGCCCGACACCCGGGTCGCCAGCACCGCAACCCACGGCATAGACCCCGACTGGGTGGAAGCCATGGCCTTCGCCTGGCTGGCTCATTGTTGCCTCGAAGGCATCCCGACCAACCGCCCCAGCGTCACAGGAGCACGCGGACTGCGGGTCCTGGGCGCGATCTACCCGGCCTGAACCCGACAAGCAAAACGCCGCGAAGATTCGCGGCGTTGGGGTCAAGCGCTGGGCAATCCGTCAGATCGAGAACGACGAACCGCAGCCACAGGTCGTGGTAGCGTTCGGGTTCTTGATCACGAACCGCGAACCTTCCAGACCTTCCTGGTAATCCACTTCCGCCCCGGCCAGGTACTGGAAGCTCATCGGATCGACCACCAGGCTGACGCCCTCGCGCTCGACGATGGTGTCGTCCTCGGCCACATCCTCATCGAAGGTGAAGCCGTACTGAAACCCTGAACAACCGCCGCCCGTAACGAATACGCGCAACTTCAAGCGATCATTACCCTCTTCATCGACCAGGCTCTTCACCTTGTGCGCAGCACCTTGAGTGAAAAGCAAAGCCGTGGGGGTGAAGGATTCGACGCTCATGCTGAAAATCTCCCGGCGTTACGCCGCCATAATGCGTGATGACGTGCATTATCCGCTTCTCCTAGAAAAGCGGTCAACTATTGTTATGGTATATCAATAGGCCCGCTTCACCGCGCACCATGCAAAAAGGCCCGCATGGCGGGCCTTTCCGGTGAGTCGCAAGATGCGCTTACGGCAGCATGCCGGCGTGGGACAGCCCCAGGCGCTCATCCAGGCCGAACAGGATGTTCAGGTTCTGTACCGCCTGGCCCGAAGCGCCCTTGACCAGGTTGTCGATCACCGACAGCACGACCACCAGGTCGCCGTCCTGCGGACGGTGCACGGCGATCCGGCACACGTTGGCACCGCGCACGCTGCGGGTTTCCGGGTGGCTGCCCGCCGGCATCACATCAACGAACGGTTCATTGGCATAACGCTTCTCGAACAGCGCCTGCAGGTCGACGGAGCGGTCCGCCACGGTCGCGTAGAGGGTGGAGTGAATACCGCGGATCATCGGCGTCAGGTGCGGAACGAAGGTCAGACCGACGTCCTTGCCAGCGGCACGGCGCAGCCCCTGGCGGATCTCAGGCAGATGGCGGTGCCCCTTGACAGCGTAGGCCTTGAGGCTTTCCGAGGCTTCGGAATACAGCGAACCGACGCTCGCACCACGACCGGCTCCGCTGACGCCCGACTTGCAGTCGGCAATCAGCCGCGAAGCATCGGCCAGGCCAGCTTCCAGCAGCGGCAGGAAACCCAACTGGGTAGCGGTCGGGTAGCAACCCGGCACGGCGATCAGACGCGCCTGGCGGATCTTCTCGCGGTTGACTTCCGGCAGGCCATAGACCGCCTCGTCCAGCAGTGCCGGCGCACCGTGTGGCTGGCCGTACCACTTGGCCCACTCATCGGCATCCTGCAGACGGAAGTCGGCGGACAGGTCGATGACCTTGGTCCCGGCGGACAGCAGCTCGCCGGCCAGGGCATGGGCAACGCCATGGGGCGTGGCGAAGAACACCACATCACAGGCGCCCAGGGTCTTGACGTCCGGTACGCTGAACTGGAGGCCATCGTAGTGACCGCGCAGGTTCGGATACATGTCGGCCACGGCCACCCCGGCCTCGGATCGGGAAGTGATGACCACCACCTCTGCCTGCGGATGCTGTGCCAACAGACGCAGCAATTCGACACCGGTGTAACCCGTGCCGCCGACGATACCGATCTTGACCATGACCTGCCCCTCAACGAAACCACTGGAAAGCCCACGATAATAGGGCCCGCGCAAGCCTGCGACAACCGTCAAGGTGACGTGCGCGGGCTCAAGACTCTACTATTTGCTCCACCGTGAACCTGGAAACCATAAAAATGCTCTATCTCTGGCTCAAAGCCTTTCACATCGTCAGTATCGTCTGCTGGTTCGCCGGCCTGTTCTACTTGCCGCGCCTGTTCGTCTATCACGCCCAGAGCGAGGACAGCATCAGCCAGGAACGCTTCAGCGTCATGGAGCGCAAGCTGTACCGCGGCATCATGGGGCCGGCGATGATCGCCACGCTGATTTTCGGCGGTGCGCTGATCAGCCTCAACCCCGCGGCCTACTTCACCCAGGGCGGCTGGATGCATGCCAAGCTGACGCTGGTGGTGCTGCTGATCGGTTATCACCACATGTGCGGCGCCCAGGTGAAGCGTTTTGCCCGTGGCGAGAACACCCGCAGTCATGTCTTTTATCGCTGGTTCAATGAAGTACCGGTTGTGATATTGCTGGCTATCGTAATTCTGGTCGTGGTCAGACCGTTCTAAGCCAATAAGTCGTCACTCCGGAGTATCGCCCATGCCGCTGCCCGCTCTGCTCGAACAACGCCTGCGCCTGCCTGTCGTGGCAGCGCCGATGTTCCTGATTTCCAACCCGCAACTGGTCCTGGCCTGCTGCCGCAATGGCGTGGTGGGCAGCTTCCCGGCTCTCAACCAGCGCGAAAGCAGCGGCTTCAAGGCCTGGCTGGAGGAAATCGAAAGCGGCCTGGCCGAGCTGGAAAACCCCGCGCCCTACGCCGTCAACCTGATCGTGCACAACAGCAACCCGCGCCTGCAGGCCGACCTGCGGATCTGCATCGAGCACAAGGTACCGATCGTCATCACCAGCCTGGGCGCGGTCAAGGCAGTGGTCGACGCGGTGCACGGCTATGGCGGCCTGGTCTTCCATGACGTGACGACCCGTCGCCATGCCGAAAAGGCCGCCGAAGCCGGAGTCGACGGCCTGATCGCGGTCGCCGCCGGCGCCGGCGGGCATGCCGGGACCTGGAGCCCGTTCGCCCTGATCGCGGAAATCCGCCAGTTCTTCGACAAGACCCTGCTGCTGTCCGGCTGTCTGAACCATGGCCACGAGATTCTCGCGGCACAGTTGCTGGGGGCCGACCTGGCCTATCTCGGCACCCGCTTCATCGGCACCACGGAAAGCCATGCGCCCGAAGCCTACAAGCAAATGCTGCTGAACTCGCATGCCGCCGATATCGTGCACACCGCAGCCGTTTCGGGCGTTCCGGCCAGCTTCATGCGCCAGAGCCTGGAAAATGCCGGCTTCGACCTGGCCGCCCTGCAGGGCAAGGGCGAAGTCGACTTCGGCAGCAAGCTCAAGCCGCTCAACGATGAAGCCAAGGCCTGGAAAACTGTCTGGTCGGCCGGCCAGGGCGTCGGCGGGATCGACGACCTGCCGGGCATCGATCAACTGGTCGCGCGGCTCGACGATGAATACCGCAAGGCCCAGGCCCACGCCACGCAACTGTCAGGGCACTGGCCACGCTAGCGAAACCCTGTGGCCTGCAAGTGTCTTGCAGGCCTACACTACGCGCCATCCATCAGTGCCGCGACAGGGACGCCCCCATGAGCAACATCCGTTTCAAGATCGTATTCGATGGCACCTTGCTGCCTGGCGTGGAACAGACCACCGCCCAGTTCAACCTCGCCGAGTTGTTCAAGAGCGATATCGCTTCCGTGGAAAAACTCTTCAACGGCCAGCCCATCGCCCTCAAGCGCGACCTTTCGGCCAGCGAGGCGCAAACCTATCTCGAAGCCTTGCGCAAAACCGGGATCGACGCGCGCATCGTGGAAGAGACTCCAACCGGCGAACTGAGCCTGGCCGATATCGACGAGTTGCCCGCCAGTGTACCGCCTGCGGCCCTCAGTGAGCCGAAGCCATCATACAACCCGCCCCCGCTCGCCAGCGAACCGCAATCCCCATATGCTCCACCCGCCGCCAAGGTCGGTGATACGTTGCCCACATTCGGGCCACTGAAGGTATTCAGCCTCAATGGCCGGATAGGGCGACTGCGCTACCTGGCCTGGAGCATGACGGCAGCACTGGCGACGCTCGCCCTGATAGCGGTGTTGGTCGGTGTCCTGAAAGGCGCGGAGGTCGTAAGTGGGCTGGCCATCATCCTCGCCGTGGCCTTCTACATACTCCTGACCATCCAGATGGCCGTGCAACGCCTGCACGACATCGGCTGGTCCGGCTGGCTGTGGCTGCTCTCGCTGGTGCCCTTCGTGGGCTACGTGTTTCCTTTCGTCCTCATGTTCTATCCGGGCGATGCCTCGGCCAACCGCTACGGCGCACCACCGCCACCGAACAGCAAGGCGGTCAAGGTGCTTTCGATTCTGGCAACCTTCGTCGTCTTCCTGATGGGCGTGCTGTTCGCCCTGGGGGCCGCCAGCATCAAGCATACCTAGGCCAACCAGCCCAAGAGCAGCGCCAAGTAACCGTGGCCACTGTAGACTGTCGGCAAAATAAACAGCGCTGGACCTTGCGACCTCCCTGTCCCAAGGCACGGCGCCGTTGCCATGGAGAATTGCATGACCCGTTACGCCCTGATCACCGGCGCTTCCAGCGGTATCGGCCTGGCCCTGGCCGAAGCCCTGGCGCGCCGCGGTCGCAACCTTATCCTGGTTGCCCGCCAACGTGATCGGCTGGAAAGCATTGCCATCGAACTGACCCAACGCTTCGGCGTCGAGGTGCTCTTCCGCGCCTGCGACCTGAGTGAACCCTTGCGTCTGTCCGGCTTCCTGCTGGAACTGGAGGAAGGTACACACCAGATCGACCTGCTGGTCAATTGCGCCGGCATGGGCACCAGCGGCCCGTTCCTGGCCCAGGACTGGGGTACCGAGCAGGACCTGATCGAGGTGAACATTCTCGCCCTCACCCGCCTGTGCCATTCCATCGGCAATCTGATGGCGATCCAGGGTGGTGGGCAGATCCTCAACGTCGCCTCGATCGCCGCCTTCCACCCGGCGCCGTGGATGAGCAGCTACTACGCCAGCAAGGCTTATGTCCTGCACTTCAGCGAAGGCTTGCGCGAAGAGCTGAAGAAAACCGGGATCAAGGTCTCGGTGCTCTGCCCGGGCCTGACCCGCACCGCCTTCTTCCACACCGCCCAGTTGCAGGCCGACAAGCTCAAGCGCAGCAAACTGATGATGAGCCCCGAGGAAGTTGCGCTGTACACGGTACGTGCCCTGGAGAAGAATCGCGCGATCATCATCCCCGGCTGGCGCAATCGCTGGCTCACCCGCCTGCCGCGCCTGGGCAGCCGCTGGATGATCCGCAAGCTGGCCGGCCTGATTACCCGGACATACTGCCCACGCTGACACTTGAACTCGCGGGCCACTGCAGACAGACTCCGGCCCGTCCCTACCCAAACGGAGAAACAGTTGTGGATACTCTGTTCACCAAGATCATCAACCGGGAAATACCCGCGAAGATCATCTACGAAGACGACCAGGTTCTGGCGTTTCACGATATTGCCCCGCAGGCACCCGTGCATTTCCTGGTGATTCCGAAGAAGCCGATCGCCACCCTCAACGACCTGACCGAGGACGACAAGGCGCTGGCCGGACATATCCTCTTCACCGCCCAGCGCCTGGCACTGGAGCTGGGTTGCGAGGAAGGTTTCCGCGTGGTGATGAACTGCAACGAGAAAGGTGGCCAGACGGTCTACCACATCCATATGCATGTGCTGGGTCAGCGCCAGATGAACTGGCCTCCGGGCTGATACGCCTGTGTGTCGGAGCGGGTTTGCCGGCAGTGATGATCGCAGGGCCGGCGTAAGACCTACTGGCCTGTTCGCGGGCAAGCCCTGCTCCTACAGGGGATCCGCAAGCGACTGGATCACCCAGGGGAGCCAGCTTGCTGGCGATAGGAAACGCCAGGCCAACACGCTCCCCCGCAACCCGTCCATCCCGTCGATGACCCAGCTCAAACCTTGCGCTGCGGATTGCGGTAAACTGCGGGCCGAGATTCCTCCGGAGGTCAGCATGACTACCCAACGTCACTACTCGCCGATTGACCGCCTGTTGCTGCAGGCCGATGCCGCCATGCGCACCTTGCTCCCGTTCAGCGGCCAGCCATATCGCCCATCGCCGGCCATCGTCCAGCCCGAAACGCAGATGAGCGAGGAAGACACCCGACACGTTGCCGGGCTCATGCGTATCAACCACACCGGTGAAGTCTGTGCCCAGGCGCTGTACCAGGGCCAGGCCCTGACCGCCAAACTGCCCCACGTACGCGCGGCCATGGAACACGCGGCCGAGGAAGAGATCGACCACCTGGCCTGGTGCGAACAGCGTATCCGCCAACTGGGCAGCCGCCCGAGCGTGCTGAACCCATTGTTCTACGGCCTATCCTTCGGGATCGGCGCGGCGGCCGGGCTGGTCAGCGACAGGGTCAGCCTCGGCTTCGTCGCAGCGACCGAGGACCAGGTCTGCAAGCACCTGAACGAGCATCTCGAACAACTGCCCGCTGAAGACGAAAAGTCCCGGGCGATTCTCGAACAGATGCGCATCGACGAGGAGCACCACGCCGAGACGGCGCTCGACGCCGGTGGCTTCCGTTTCCCGGCACCGGTGAAGTTCGGCATGAGCATGCTGGCCAAGGTCATGACCAAGAGCACCTACCGCATCTGAACCGGCAGGTCACCGCACCCGTTATCTTGCAGGAGCGTGGCTTGCCCGCGAATGGGCGCTTGAACTAGCCAAGAGCTTCGCGGGCAAGCCCCGCTCCTACAAACAGCGAAAGCCTGCCCGGGGCATCAGCCGAGTTCGACGATCTCGTAGTCATGGCTGATGGCGACACCGGCGGCGCCGAGCATGATCGAGGCCGAGCAGTACTTCTCGGCCGACAGCTCGATCGCCCGCTTGACCTGCGACTCTTTCAGGCCCCGGCCCTTGACCACGAAATGCAGGTGGATCTTGGTGAACACCTTCGGATCTTCACTTGCACGTTCGGCCTCGAGGAACGCTTCGCAGCTTTCGACCGGCTGGCGCGCCTTCTTCAGGATGCTGACCACGTCGAAGTTGCTGCAGCCGCCCAGCCCCAGCAGCACCATTTCCATGGGGCGCACGCCCAGATTGCGGCCACCGCTCTCCGGCGGGCCGTCCATCACCACCACGTGTCCGCTGCCCGACTCACCGAGGAACATGGCTTCGCCAGCCCATTGAATGCGTGCCTTCATCGCCAAGACTCCACTGATAAAAAAGGGGCGTCAGCTTAGCACAGCACCCGGCAGGCTCAGGCGACGACCGGTTGGTCGGCCCATTAAATTCCGCCATCTCGATGCCGCACGTCTGTTAAGCTGGCGCCAAATCGCTGGCGTTATGCCAGCTTTTTGGCTACGCCTAAAAAAATCAAACCAAACCGTGCAGTCTTTCCAGGATACAAACATGGTTGCTCTGGCTTCCGCTTCCCTCTCCAAGATCAAGAACCTCGACAAGCTGCTGATGCACTGCCAGCGTCGACGCTACCAGGCCAAGAGCAACATCATCTGCGCCGGCGATCGCTCGCAAACCCTGTTCTTCATCGTCAAGGGCTCGGTCACCATCCTGATCGAAGACGATGACGGCCGGGAAATGATCATCGCCTATCTCAATGCCGGGGATTTCTTCGGTGAGCTGGGGCTGTTCGAACAGGCCGGGGTCGAGCAGGAGCGCAGCGCCTGGGTTCGCGCCAAGGTCGAATGCGAGGTGGCGGAGATCAGCTACGCCAAGTTCCGCGAACTGGCCCAGCAGGACCCGGACATTCTCTACGCCCTCGGCGGACAGATGGCCCAGCGCCTGCGCAATACCACCCGCAAGGTCGGCGACCTGGCCTTCTTCGATGTGACCGGGCGCGTCGCCCGCTGCCTGCTGGACCTGTGCAAGCAGCCGGATGCCATGACCCACCCGGATGGCATGCAGATCAAGATCACCCGCCAGGAAATCGGCCGGATCGTCGGTTGTTCGCGGGAAATGGTCGGCCGGGTGCTCAAGGATCTCGAAGAACAGAACCTCGTGCACGTCAAGGGCAAGACCATGGTGGTCTTCGGCACCCGCTAGGTGTCGAGCAGGCCTGCCAGCAGTTGCTGGTAAGAACCGGCCAGCCTCTCAAGGAATAGCGGGGCCGGATAGACCTCATGCAGCGCGACATGGCTCGCGGCCCGCACCCGCTGCTCCAGGCCACACGCCTGGTAGAACTGATTGACCGCTGTCACCATCGATTCGCGCTCGTCGTCGATCAGCATCGCACCATGTACCAACCCCACCGGACGCGTTCCCCCCCGACTCTGCCGCCAGCGTTGGGCTGTACCGACCAGCTTGCGTCCATTGAGGTTGACGTTGTACCGACCATCACAAAACGCTCCGTCGACCTCCCCCAGAGACGCGACGCCTCCCAGCTCATCCAGCGCATCACAGATCGGTTGGCACAGGCGCAGATAGCCGGTTTCGATTCGGTTCTGATCACCCTCGCCACGCGGTGGCGCATAGACCAGGGCAATGTTCACTGTCGAGGCCGATTGCGGCACCGGCTCCCCACCCG
>NZ_AQOH01000063.1 GCF_000364705.1 Pseudomonas fuscovaginae SE-1
GGGCAAGCGGTTCAACCGTCGCGGCATGACCAGGGCCCGATCACTGGGCTGCCAGAGTAACAACCCCCAATCCCGCTCGCCGGCACAGACTTCGGCCAACAGATCCTGTTCGGCGCGCAGGCCGACTTCGACGGTAAGGGCTACAGGCAGGGTCATGACAAAAGGTCCGTTTAGTCAGGCCATGAAAAAGCCGGCAATGCCGGCTTGTTCGAACAACGGGAGTCAATCGAGGGTGGAACCGGTGATCACCGGCGTCCCGCGCTCGGGAAAGAACAGCCGCTGCAGCTCGTCGCCGGGGTTCTGCGCACGCATGAACGCTTCGCCGACCAGGAACGAGTACACCTGGCTGATTTCCATCAACTCGACATCGGCCCGGTTGAGGATACCGCTCTCGGTGATCACCAGGCGATCGCGTGGCACCATCGGCAACAGATCGAGAGTGGTTTCCAGGCTGACGTCGAAGGTGTGCAGGTTGCGGTTGTTGATACCGATCAGCGGAGTATCCAGGTGCTTCAGCGCCCGCTCCAGTTCGGCAGCGTCATGGGACTCCACCAGCACATCGAGCCCGACCCCCTTGGCCACCGAGGCCAGCTCGGCCATCTGCCCGTCTTCCAGCGCGGCGACGATCAGCAGGATGCAGTCGGCGCCCATGGCCCGGGCCTCGACGATCTGGTACGGATCGACCATGAAGTCCTTGCGGATCACCGGCAACGTGCAGGCCGCGCGGGCCTGCTGCAGGTACAGGTCCGCCCCCTGGAAATAATCGACGTCGGTCAGCACCGACAGGCAAGTGGCGCCGCCCTTCTCGTAGCTGCTGGCGATTTCCGCCGGGATGAAGTGCTCGCGAATCACGCCCTTGCTCGGCGATGCCTTCTTGATTTCGGCAATGACCGCAGGCTGCTTGCGCTTGGCCTGGTCGAGCAGGGCCTGGGCAAAACCGCGAGGAGCATCGGCGGCGCGAGCCAGGTTTTCCAGCTCGGCCAGGCTCAGGCGCGCACTGCGCTCGGCAACCTCCTCGGCCTTGCGGGCGAGGATCTTCTCCAGAACGGTTGGCACACTCATGCTTCATTCTCCTGCTTGAATACTGCGGTGAACGCGCCCAGCTCCTCGAGTTTTTCCCGGGCCAGCCCGGTGTGCAGCGCATCATGGGCCAGGGCGACGCCTTCCTTGAGGCTGCTGGCGATGTCGGCGGCATACAGCGCGGCACCGGCATTGAGCACGATCATTTCCGCGGCCTTCTGGCCGTTCTCGGTCTTGCGGCGCCCCAAGGCATCGCGGATCAGTTCCAGCGAAGCCGCCGGGCTCTCCACCACAAGGCCATACAGACTCTGGCTCTTTATACCCAAGTCTTCGGGCTGAACCCAATATTCGGTTATTGCACCATTTTTCAGTTCAGCGACGTAGGTCGCTGCCGCCAGGCTGAATTCGTCCAGGCCATCCTGGGAATGCACCACCAGCACATGCTTGCTGCCCAGGCGATGCAGGACTTCCGCCAGCGGCCGGCAAAGTGCCTGGGTGAACACGCCCACCACCTGGTGCTTCACGCCGGCCGGATTCGTAAGCGGGCCAAGCATGTTGAACAGCGTGCGCAGGCCGAGGTCGCGACGCGGACCGGCGGCGTACTTCATTGCGCGGTGGTGGGTCTGGGCGAACATGAAGCCGATGCCGACATTGTCGATGCAGCGGGCGACCTGGACCGGCGTCAGGTTCAGGTAGACACCGGCCGCCTCCAGCAGGTCGGCACTGCCGCTCTTGCCCGAGACCGCCCGGTTGCCATGCTTGGCAACGGTACCGCCAGCCGCCGCGACGACGAAAGCCGACGCGGTGGACACGTTGAAGATATTGGCGCCGTCGCCACCGGTGCCAACCACGTCGACCACGCCGTCAAGGCTCTGCAGTTCGACCTTGTCCGCCAGCTCGCGCATCAAAGACACCGCACCGACGATTTCGTCGATGCTTTCACTCTTCATGCGCATGGCCATCATGAAGGCGCCGATCTGCGCCTCGGTGCACTGCCCGGTCATGATCTCACGCATGACATCGCGCATTTCTTCGGTGCTCAGATCCAGGTGCCCGACGATACGGCTGAGGGCTGTCTTGATATCCATGAAAACTCCTTAGCGCACGCCGCCGGTCTGTTTGAGGAAGTTGGCGAACAACTGGTGACCCTGCTCGGAGAGAATCGACTCGGGATGGAACTGCACCCCTTCGATGTTCAATGTCTTGTGGCGCAGGCCCATGATCTCGTCGACCGAACCGTCTTCCAGCCGGGTCCAGGCGGTCGGTTCCAGGCAATCGGGCAGGGTTTCGCGCTTGACGATCAGCGAGTGGTAGCGGGTGACGGTCAACGGCAGGTTCAAGCCTTCGAATACCCCCTTGCCTTCGTGGTACAGCGGGCTGGTCTTGCCATGCATCACCTGGCGGGCACGCACCACGTCGCCGCCAAAGGCCTGGCCGATGGACTGGTGACCAAGGCACACACCGAGAATCGGCAGCTTGCCGGCGAAGTGCCGGATCGCCTCCAGGGAAATGCCCGCCTCGGTCGGCGTGCAGGGGCCGGGCGACACCACGATGCGCTCGGGCTCGAGGGCTTCGATTTCGGCCACGGTCAGTTCGTCGTTACGCACGACCTTGACGTCCGCGCCCAGCTCACCGAGGTATTGCACGACGTTGTAGGTAAACGAGTCGTAGTTATCGATCATCAGCAACATGACAAAGGGTTCCTCAGGCGTCGGACGCGGGGGTTTGTTCAGCAAGGGCGACCGCACGGAACATCGCGCGACGCTTGTTCAGCGTTTCTTCCCATTCCAGCGCCGGCACCGAGTCGGCGACAATGCCGCCACCGGCCTGCACATGCAGCTCGCCGTCCTTGATCACCGCGGTTCGAATGGCAATCGCGGTGTCCATGTTGCCGTTCCAGGCGTAGTAGCCGACCGCGCCGCCATAGACGCCGCGCTTGACCGGTTCCAGCTCGTCGATGATTTCCATGGCGCGGATCTTCGGCGCGCCGGACAACGTGCCCGCCGGCAGGATCGCCCGCAGCGCGTCCATGGAGGTCAGGCCGTTCTTGAGCTGGCCGGTGACGTTGGAAACGATGTGCATCACGTTGGAGTAGCGCTCGATCACCATCTTCTCGGTGAGCTTCACCGAACCGATCTCGGAAACCCGGCCGGTATCATTGCGGCCCAGATCGATCAGCATCAGGTGCTCGGCGATCTCCTTGTCATCCGACAGCAGATCCTCTTCCAGCGCCCGGTCGGCCTCCTCGGTGGCACCGCGCGGGCGGGTACCGGCAATCGGCCGCACGGTGATCAGGTTGTCCTCGACCCGCACCAGCACCTCCGGCGAACTGCCGACCACGTGGAAGTCACCGAAGTTGAAGAAGTACATGTACGGCGTCGGGTTGAAACAGCGCAGCGCCCGGTACAGATCGATCGGCGCGGCCTTGAAGTCGATGGACATGCGCTGCGATGGCACCACCTGCATGCAGTCACCGGCCAGGATGTATTCCTTGATGGTATCGACCGCCCGCTCGTAGTCACCCTGGGTGAAACTGGAGCGGAACAGCGGATCGGCCGCCGGCGGGCGATCCAGCTCCAGCCCGCGCCGCGGGGTGATCGGCTGGCGCAGTTGCTCGAGCAACTGTTGCAGGCGCGCCTGGCCCAACTCGTAGGCGTTGTCCTGGGCCGGGTCGGCAAGGACGATGGCGTGCATCTTGCCGGCCAGGTTGTCGAATACCACCACCGCATCGGAAACCATCAGCAGGATGTCCGGTACGCCCAACGGATCCGGGTTCGGGCACTTGCCCAGGCGTTTCTCCACATAGCGCACACAGTCATAGCCGAAGTAGCCCACCAGGCCACCGTTGAAGCGCGGCAGGCCAGGGATGGTCGGGACGTTGTAGCGCGCCTTGAATTCCTCGACGAAGGTCAGCGGATCTTCGGCCTCGCAAGCTTCGATCTCGACGCCGTCGTGGCTGACCCGGATCTGGTGCTCATGCACCCGCAACACGGTACGGCAGGGCAGGCCGATGATCGAGTAGCGACCCCACTTCTCGCCGCCCTGCACCGATTCGAGCAGGTAGGAGTTGGGTTGGTCGGCCAGTTTCAGGTAGATCGACAGCGGGGTATCGAAGTCGGCCAGGGTTTCGCAGGCAAGCGGAATGCGGTTGTAGCCGGCAGCGGCCAAACGCAGGAATTCTTCGCGGGTCATCATGTGCCTCGTGGCTTGAGGTTCAAACGGTCAGGTATGCAAACGCGCCGCGCGGAGCGGCCAGATAAATGTCAGGCGCGCCAACGCCAACGGGCCAGGGCCTTGATGACTTTCATCCAGAGTTTGCGAGTGACCACCACGATGGCGTTTCCAGGAGGGGATTGAGTACAGTCCGCCGACATTAGCTCAGCGCCGCCCTCCAGGCAACCGGGAATCAGCGCGCGCAGGTCGTCGATGACCAGCGCCGGCTGCTCCTCGGCGATCGGCCGGCCATGGTTGTAGCCATAGCTGAGGGCCACGCAGGCGACTCCGGCGGCACGGGCGGCCTGCACATCGCTGCGCGAATCGCCTACGAACAGGCTCTGCGAAGCCGGGATACCGGCCATTTTCATGACATGGAACAGCGCGGCCGGATCGGGTTTGCGCTGCGGCAGCGTGTCGCCTCCGATGATCCAGCGAAAGAACCGCCCCAGCTTCATCTCGTCGAGCAGGGGCGCGACGAAACGTTCGGGCTTGTTGGTGATCAGGGCCATTTCCACGCCCTGCTTCTGCATCCAGCCCAGGGTTTCCCGTACACCGGGGTAGACCGTGGTCCGGTCATGGCCGCCGTCATAGGCTTCCATGAACAGCTCCAGAGCCTGCTCGGCGTCGCTTTCGCTCACCGCCGAGTGATCGAGGCCGCCAGCCAGCGCCCGGCGTACCAGCACCGGGGCGCCATTGCCGACCCATTCGCGCACCGCCCCCAGACCGGCAGCGGGCCGTCCCAGAGCGAGCAGCATCTTGTCGACCGCGGCAGCCAGGTCCGGCACCGAGTCGACCAGCGTACCATCCAGATCGAACATCACCAGCTTGGGCAGCCGCCCCGCAAAGAGCTGCTCGAAGGCGCTCATGATCGAGCCAGCGCCAGCTCGGCGCGCATCTTCTCGATGACGTCGCGGTAGTCCGGAGCGTTGAAGATCGCCGAACCGGCGACGAAGGTGTCGGCCCCGGCGGCGGCGATTTCGCGAATGTTGTTCACGTTCACCCCACCGTCGATTTCCAGGCGGATATCCCGACCGGAGGCATCGATCAGCGCGCGCGCCTCACGCAGCTTGTCGAGGGTACCGGGAATGAATTTCTGCCCGCCAAAACCGGGGTTGACGCTCATCAGCAGGACCATGTCGACCTTGTCCATCACATACTTGAGCACATCCAGCGGCGTGGCCGGGTTGAACACCAGGCCGGCCTTGCAGCCGCCATCGCGGATCAGTTGCAGGGAGCGGTCGACGTGCAGGGTGGCTTCGGGATGGAAGGTGATATAGGTCGCACCGGCCTCGATGAAGTCGCCGATGATGCGATCCACCGGACTGACCATCAGGTGCGCGTCGATCGGCGCGGTAATACCGTACTTGCGCAACGCCGCGCAGACCATCGGGCCGATGGTCAGGTTGGGGACGTAGTGGTTGTCCATGACATCGAAGTGCACGATGTCGGCGCCGGCGGCAAGAACGTTGTCCACTTCCTCACCCAGGCGGGCGAAATCGGCGGAAAGAATCGACGGAGCAATTGCGAAGGGCTGCATGACGCACCTTTTTGAGCGGAATCACGGTGGCGCGCATTGTATACCTCATGTTTCGCCCCGCGCACCGTGACCGCGATAATTGGCCGCACATCCAGCAGGCTTACGCCTACGACTTTGGTCGCTTCCGCAATACTACAGGCCCCTGTGGGAGCCGGCTTGCTGGCGATCCGCCGAAGGCGGCCATCCGATACATCAATGGCGTCCGCGCGGCCGCTATCGCCAGCAAGCGGAGCGCCGCCCGGCCGGCTCCCACATTGACCGCGCCTGGCTCGGAAGGCCGCTTGCCCGCGAATAGCCGCCTTCAGGCCTGGGTGGTACGCAGCTTCTCGCTACGCCCACGCAGCCATTCCAGGGTCAGCAGCAGGATCACCGAGAAGGCGATCAGCAAGGTCGCGGCGGCGGCGATGGTCGGGCTGAGGTTTTCACGGATGCCGCTGAACATCTGCCGTGGCAATGTCGCCTGCTCCGGGCCGGCGAGGAACAGCGTCACCACCACTTCGTCGAACGAGGTGGCAAAGGCGAACAGCGCCCCGGAAATCACTCCCGGCGCGATCAGCGGCAGGGTCACCCGGCGGAACGTCGTCAGGGGCGAGGCCCCCAGGCTGGCCGCGGCACGCACCAGGTTGTGGTTGAACCCCTGCAGGGTCGCCGAGACGGTGATGATCACGAAGGGCACGCCCAGTACCGCATGCACCACGATCAACGACGAAAAGCTGTTACCCAGCCCCAACGGCGCAAAGAACAGGTAGCTGGCCACACCGATGATCACCACCGGCACCACCATCGGCGAAATCACCAGGGCCATCACCAGCGGCTTGCCGGGAAAGTTGCCGCGGGTCAGGCCGATGGCCGCCAGGGTACCGAACACCATCGCCAGCGCCGTCGCCGCCGGGGCGACGATGATGCTGTTCTTCAGGGCGCGCATCCACTCGGCGGAGGCGAAGAAATCCTGGTACCAGTGCAGCGAGAAGCCTTGCAGCGGATAGACCAGGAAGCTGCCGGCATTGAACGACAGCGGCACGATCACCAGCACCGGCAGGACCAGGAACAACAGGATCAACCCGCACAGGATGCGCAAGCTGTAGAACCACACCCGCTCGACGGGCGACATGTAGGGGCTGAGCATTTCGATTCTCTCCTTAACCCAGGCTCAGGCGGCTTGCGCCCACCAGCCGGCTGTAGATCAGGTACAGCACCACGGTCGCCAGCAGCAGCAGGCCGCCCAGCGCCGTCGCCATGCCCCAGTTGATGCTGGTGTTGGTGTAGAAGGCGACGAAATAACTGACCATCTGATCGTTCGGGCTGCCCAGCAGCGCGGGGGTGATGTAGTAGCCGATAGCCAGGATGAACACCAGCAGGCAACCGGCGCCGACACCGGCATAGGTCTGCGGGAAGTACACCCGCCAGAAGCTGGCGAACGGGTGGCAACCCAGGGAAATCGCCGCGCGCATGTAGGTCGGCGAGATGCCCTTCATCACGCTGTAGATCGGCAGGATCATGAACGGCAGCAGGATGTGCACCATCGAGATGTAGACCCCGGTGCGGTTGAACACCAGTTCCAGCGGCTTGTCGATCACCCCCATGGCCATCAGGGCGCTGTTGATCAGGCCGCCCGACTGCAACAACACGATCCACGCCGCGACCCGTACCAGGATCGAGGTCCAGAACGGCAGCAGCACCAGGATCATCAACAGGTTGCTCTTGCGCGCCGGCAGGTTCGCCAGCAGGTAGGCCAGCGGGTAAGCCAGGACCAGGCAGATCGCGGTGATCACCAGGCCCATCCAGAACGTGCGGGCAAAGATATCGAGGTAGATGGCCTGGTCGGGGGTGGCCGGGGCCAGTTCGCCAAGGTCGTCGATGCGGTGATCGACGGCCGCCAGCAGGTAATAGGGGGTGACACTACTGGTATTGCGCCGGATCGCCTGCCAGTACGCCGGATCGCCCCAACGTTCATCGAGGGCTTCCAGGGCTTCCTTGTAAGAGGCCGGTTCGGTCTTGAACGGCAGCGAGCGGGCGGTCTTGGTCAGCAGGCTGCGGTAGCCGGCCAGTTCCATGTTCAGGCGCTTGGACAGGTCGCCCAGGTTCTGGTTCTTGCGGGCCTCCCCCAGTTCTTCACCGAGGGCCTTGTAAGCCGCCTCGCCAGGCAAGCCTTTGCCATCCCAGGCCGACACGGCCGCCACGGTACGTGGCAGGGCACTGACCACCTCGGGGTTGCCGACGCTCTTGTAGAGCAGCGCGACGATAGGCACCAGGAACACCAGCAGCAGGAACAGCACCAGCGGCGCGATCAGGGCCTGGGCCTTCCAGCGGTTGACCCGCTCGGCGCGCGCCAGGCGCTGCTTCAGGGTGGGACTGGTCCCCTCGTTCAGAGGAACGGTGATGGCCATGACGAACTCCGGAAATCTTTGATCAATCGAGAATGCAGCGACACATCGGTGCGAGGGGGCTTGCCCCCGTTCGGCTGCACAGCAGCCGTAAAACCATGCAATGCGGTGTACCTGATACACCACAGGCACCGGTTTCAGGGCCGCTTCGCGACCCAACGGGGGCAAGCCCCCTCGCCACCCCGCTCACGCCTGCAAGAGGACGAGTCGGGGGTTACTTGGCCGCCCAGGCGTTGAAGCGCTGCTCCAGTTGCTCGCCGTTGTCAGCCCAGAAGCTGACGTCGATCTGCACCTGGTTGGCGATGTTTTCCGGCGTGGTCGGCATATCCTTGAGGATGTCCTTGGCCAGCAGCGGTACCGCCTGGGTGTTGGCCGGGCCGTAGGCGATATTTTCCGAGTAGGTCTTCTGCTGCTGCGGCATCACCGAGAAGGCGATGAACTTCTTCGCCACATCGGCACGCGCCTTGTCCAGGCCCTTCGGAATGGCCCAGGCATCGAAGTCGTAGATGCCGCCGTTCCATACCACCTTCAGATTGCTTTCCTTCTGCACCGCGGCGATCCGGCCGTTGTAGGCCGAGCTCATCACCACGTCGCCCGAAGCGAGGTACTGCGGCGGCTGGGCGCCGGCTTCCCACCACTGGATGTAGGGCTTGAGTTCATCGAGCTTCTTGAATGCGCGATCCTGGCCGTCCTTGCCGGCCAACACCTTGTAGACGTCTTTCGGCGCAACGCCGTCAGCCATCAGGGCGAATTCCAGAGTGTACTTGGCACCCTTGCGCAGGCCGCGCTTGCCCGGGAATTTCTTGGTGTCCCAGAAATCGGCCCAACTGGTTGGCGCGGAGGCGAGCTTGTCGGCGTTGTAGGCCAGCACGGTCGACCAGACGAAGAAACCTACGCCGCACGGTTGGATGGCCCCCTTGACGTAGTCTTCGGTCTTGCCGAACAGCGCCGGGTCCAGTTGCTCGAACATGTCTTCGTCACAACCGCGGGACAGCTCCGGCGACTCGACCTCCACCAGGTCCCAGGACACGCTCTTGGTGTCGACCATGGCCTTGACCTTGGCCATCTCGCCGTTGTACTCGCCGGCGACGATCTTGCCGTTGCCCGCCTGCGCCTCCCAAGGGGCATAGAACGCCTTGACCTGGGCCGCCTTGTTCGCGCCACCAAAGGACACCACGGTCAGGTCGGTCGCCGCCATGGCATTTGCCGCGCACATCAGCCCTACTGCGAGGGCACTGAATTTCAGGGATTTGAGCATTATTCTTCTCTCCACGAGTGCAGGTTGGTGAAGCAGGGGGCGATGAATTCGCCTCTTGGGGTACAGCGCTTCAGCTGGCGTCAAGCACGGGGTCCAGCGCGCGAACGTGCTCGACCTGCCAGCCAAGGGGTACGACATCGCCGACCGCCAGCGCCGGGTCCAGCTCGGCGATGGGCTGTTTCACGAAGAAGTCGGTCTTGCCGCAGACTTCCAGGCGCACGCGAACGTGGTCGCCCAGGTAGATGAATTCCGCCACGCGCCCGGAGAAACGGTTGACGCAGGACTCACTGGAACCGTTGAGGCTGATGCGCTCGGGGCGGATCGACAGGGTCACCGGCTCGCCGGCCTTGCCGACATTCACCGCCAGGGCCTCGACCTTCTCGCCACGGCTCAGCTCAACCACGCAGCGCTCACCGTCGTGGCTGTGCAGACGCCCGCTGAGGCGGTTGTTCTCACCGATGAAGTTGGCGACGAAGGTGTTGCGCGGCTCTTCATAAAGCGTACGGGGTGGCGCGATCTGCTGGATCTCGCCCTGGTGGAACACCGCCACCCGGTCGGACATGGTCAGGGCTTCGCCCTGGTCGTGGGTCACGTAGACCACGGTCACGCCGAGGCGTTGGTGCAGGTGCTTGATCTCCATCTGCATGTGTTCACGCAGTTGCTTGTCCAGCGCGCCCAGCGGCTCGTCCATCAGCACCAGCTGCGGTTCGAACACCAGCGCCCGGGCCAGAGCCACCCGCTGCTGCTGGCCACCGGACAGTTGCGCCGGGTAGCGCTGGGCGAACTTGTCGAGCTGAACCATGCCCAGCACACGCTTGACCCGCTCGCTGATGTCGGTCTTGCTCAGACCGCGCACGGTCAGCGGGAATGCCAGGTTCTCGGCCACGGTCATGTGCGGGAACAGCGCATAGTTCTGGAACACCATGCCGATGTCGCGCTTGTGCGGCGGTACGTTGTTGATGGAGCGTCCGGCCAGTTGGATCTCGCCGGCGGTCGGGGTTTCGAAGCCGGCCAGCATCATCAGGCTGGTGGTCTTGCCGGAACCGGAAGGCCCGAGCAAGGTAAGGAATTCGCCCTTGCGAATGTCCAGGTTGAGGTCCTTGACGATCAGGTTCTCGCCATCGTAGCTCTTCTGCACACCACGAAAGCTGACCAGGATGTCCTTGCCCCCAGCGCTTGAATCAACCTCGCTCATACCCACACCTTTTTGTTTTGACTGCCGTGGTCTAAGCCTAGTGAAGGCTGCACACAGCGCAAATCGGGGGGTGTGAGAGATTGTCCTCAGCAGTCTGGAAGAGTTGCTGTAGGGATCGCCCTACAAGGATGACGCAATTGGATAAGCCGAGAAGCACTTTGCCATGACCGCCCGCATAACAGCGTCAACCAACCGCCTGCCGCTGTCGCTAATGGATATGCCGGCGCTTTTCCGTCGGGCCCGCGTCAGAGCAACTTGTGTTCCATGGCGTACTTCACCAGCTCGGCCAGGGAGGTGACATTGAGCTTCTGCATCAGCCTGGCCTTGTGGGTGCTGATGGTCTTGCTGCTCAGCGCCAGTTGCTGGGCGATATCGTTCACGTTGGCCCCCTGGGCCAGGCGCTCGAATACCGAGAATTCGCGTTCCGAGAGCAGCGCGTGCAGTGGCCGCGAGTCGGTCAGGCCGACCTCGAAGACCATCCGGTCGGCCAGCTCCGGGTCGATGTAGCGCCCGCCCGCCGCCACCTTGCGAATGGCGGTCAGCAGCAGGGATGGATCGCTGTCCTTGGTCGCATAACCGGCAGCGCCGATCTTGAGGGCCCGAGCGGCCATCTGCGCCTCGTCGTGCATCGACAGCACGAGAATGGCCGGCGGCTCGCTCAACGCGCGGATCCGCGGAATGGCTTCCAGGCCGTTGACACCGGGCATCGAGATATCCAGCAACACCACCTCGCAGGGCGTGTGCCGCAAGGCCTCCATCAGTTGCTCGCCATTGCTCGCCTCCCCCACCACCTGCAGGTCCCTGGCCAGGCCGATCAACTGCTTGATGCCCTCGCGGACGATGGTGTGGTCTTCGGCTACCAGTACGCGGATCACGTTCTACTCCTGCTCGGTCAAAAGGCTCATGTGGCCTGCGGCGGATCCAACGGTACACGAACACTCAGGGTCGTGCCCTCGCCAACGCCGCTTTCCAGCGACAGGCTGCCGCCCAGCATCAGCACCCGCTCACGCATGCCGACCAGGCCGAACGAGGTCGGCCGGCCGCTGGACGCGGCGAACCCCACGCCATCGTCGCTGATGGTCAGGCACAGGTCCTGCCCGTCGATCGTCAGCGTCAGTTCCACAGTATGCGCCCGGGCGTGGCGCATGACATTGGTCAGCGCCTCCTGGAGAATCCGGAACAACCCGGTGGCCTTGGCATCGCTGAGTGCCGGCAGGTTTTCCGGGACCTGCACCAGACACGGGATCTGCGTGCGGGCCTCGAAGCGCCGCGCCTGCCACTCGATCGCCGAGGCGATGCCGGCATCGAGAATCGGCGGACGCAAGGCGGTCGCGACATCGCGGACCAGCTGGAACAACTGCGCGATCAGCTTTTTCATGCTGTTCAGGCGCTCGTTGAGCCCGGGGTCCAGCTCGGCATAGGCCAGTTCGCACATGGAGGTTTCCAGCTTGAGCACCGTCAGCATCTGCCCCAGCTCATCGTGGACCTCCCGGGCGATGCGGGCCTTCTCCTCCTCCCGGACACTCTCCAGGTGCGCCGACAGCTCGCGCAATTGCTCGCGGGAGCTGGCCAGTTCCAACTCGATGCGCTTGCTCTCGCTGATATCCCAGACGATCCCGTCCCAGACCATGGTGCCATCCGCCAGGCGGCGGGTGATGGCCTTGATCTCGGCCCAGCGCTGCCGGCCTTCGCGGGTCAGGATACGGCCCTGCCAGGACCAGTCGCTGCCGGAATCGATCGCCAGGTCCTGGACCCGATGATAGTCGGCACGGTCGTCCGGATGGACCACACTGCGCAGGCCAACCTCCTGCCGACGCAGGATGGCCGGCGCATGGCCCACCAGGCTTTCGCTGCCTTCACTGATATACGGGAAATACAGTTCGCCGGTCTGCGGCACCCGCTCCAGGCGAAACACCAGGCCCGGGACATTGGCCGCGATCCCCTTGAGCCGCGCCTCGCTCTCCTGCAACGCGGCCAGGGCACGACGGCGCTCGGTGACGTCGTTGAGATAGACCACCAGGTACTCGCCGTCGCGAAAACGCAGGAAGCTCAGGGAAACATCGGCCGGCAGGATGCTGCCATCGGCACGCAGGCATTGGGTCTCGAAGCTCTGCGGCGCCTCGTCACTGGCCCGGGCGCGCTTCCACAGGTTCAGCCAGCGATCCATGTGCAGGTTCGGCTCGAAGTCGATCAGCGGCCGGTCGAACAACGCGCCGGGGGGATAGCCGAGCATCTCCTCGGCCGCCCGGTTGGCATAACGCACGTGGCTGTCCCAGTTGACCCAGAGAATACCCACGGTGCTCTGGTCGATGGAGAACTGGGTCAGGCGCAGGGCCTCCTCGCTGGCCTCGCGCCGGGCCAGGTCTTCGCGGGCGGCGAGCAGGGCCTGCTCAAGACTGCGTTGCTGGCGGCGCAACCAGAACACGATGGCCAGGCCCGCCAGAAACATCACCGCCAGCAACAGGCACAGGTTCTGCCAGAAGCCCGGCGATGCCGACAGGCGCGGGTATTTGGGCTGCAACCAGCGCAGATGGAGCTGATCAAGATCCCGAGCCGGTATCGCATGCAACGCCTTCTCGACGATGCCCGCCAGTTCCGGCCAGTCGCGTCGACTGGCCACCCGCAACAGCTGCGGCAGGCCGATATCGCCGACCACCGCCAGCCCGGCGAACTCCTCCTCGCCGGACAGGCGACTGAGTTGCGCCTCATCGACCACGGCATAGCGGGCCTGCTGGCTCAGCAGCAGTTGCAGGGCCTGGCGCTCCGCCGGGACGCCCTGCAGGTTGAGATTGCTGTAGGTACTGCGCAGGTAATCGGCAATCGCACTGGGCATGCGCACGGCGACCCGGGTCTGGCTGTCGAGCTTTTCCAGTTCCACCGCCCCGGCACCGTTACGCTCGCCGACCACCAACTGCGGCACCCGCATGTACGGGTCGGAAAACAGCCAGAGGCGCAGGCCGGCCGGCGTCTGGGTCAACCCCGGGGCGAGATCGACCTCGTCCTCTTCCAGGGCCTTTTCCAACTGGGCCTGGTCGGGAAAGTTACGCCAGGTCAGCTCGACATTCATTGCCTTGGCCAGCCACTGCATCAGCTCGACATTGGCCCCCGACAGGCGCTGCAGCCGCCGGTCGTACTGCGCATAGGGTGCCTGCAACACCAGCCCGACCCGCAACTGGCGGTGCCCGTCGAGCCAGCGGTGCTGCTCGGCGGACAGGGACAGACCGTTTCCGGCAGGTGCCGGCGCTGCCCAGGCCATCAAGGGAAGACACAGCCAGCCGATAACCCAAAGACAGCAAAAACGCATGATTCGACTCATCCACACTGACAAATACTGACCAACCCATTAGGCTGCCAGGATTACCTCTGGCCTGGAAAATCCGATGCCCCCTGTCTACCGCTCGGCACTGCCTGCGCTGTGCCTGTCGATGATCCTACCGCTTGCCACGCCGGTCCTGGCGGCAGACCCGGCCCCCGCACCGGCGAAAGACGCGCCGGCCGAGAAGGCGGCCGAACGCCAGTCGTTGCCCGAGCGCAGCCAGGAAGACGCCACCGCCCTGGAGCGGCAGCTACCGCAGCAGGAACAGCAACAGTTGCAGGCGGCCGGCGACACCTTCCTCGCCTTGTGGAAGCTGGCCAACACGCCAACCCCCAACGGTGCGGTGATCATAATTCCCGGTGCCGGCGAAACCGCTGACTGGCCTCAAGCCATCGCGCCCTTGCGCAACAAATTGCCTGACGCCCGGTGGAGCAGCCTGAGTCTGACACTCCCGGACCTGCAAAGCGACGCCTCCCTGCCGCGGGTAGTCGAAGCACCAAAGCCCGCCGAGCCGGCAGCGAGCAACAGCAAGGACGCCAGCACCACCAGCAAGCCGATCGAACAGGCGGCCAGCGCCGAAGCCGACACCCCCGACCTGGCCCCCGCGGCCACCGCCGAAGACCCGCTCAAGGGGGATGCCGAACGGATCTTTGCCCGTTTCGACGCCGCCATTGCCTACGCCCAACAGCAGAATGCCCGCAGCATCGTATTGCTGGGGCATGGAACCGGTGCCTACTGGGCAACCCGCTATCTGATCGAGAAAGCCTCGCCGCAAGTGCAGAAGCTGGTACTGGTGGCCGCGCAGACACCAGCCAGCGCCAAGACCGATCTGGCGCAACTGACACCCGACCTGAAAGTGCCGACCGCCGATTTCTTCTACCAGGACAAGGCGCTGGATCGCAAAACCGCCCTGCTGCGCCTGCAGGCCAGCAAACGCCAGAAGACCTCCAGCTACACCCAGGTGAGCCTGAAGGCGATACCGGGCAACCCGGGCCAGGAGCAGTTGGTCCGCCGGGTACGTGGCTACCTGAACCCGCAGGATCAGGAAAGCCAGTAACCCGCCTGGACGTCAGCGAAAATCCCGGCGCTCGCGGATCAGCGCGTAGGCCTGATGCAGCTCCCGGGTTTTCTCGGTGGCTTCCTGCACCTGGGCCGGGGTCGCGCCGGTCCCGGCCACCTTGTCCGGGTGGTGGCGACTGAGCAGGCGGCGATACGCCCGCTTGATCTGCACCGGTTCGCTGGTAGGCGTCACCCCGAGCACCCGCAAGGCATCCTGGTAGCTGCCGGCACTGCTCATCAGCGGCTTGCGGCTGGGCTCGTAGTCACTGGCCAGGGCCTGGACCTGCTGCGTCGTCCAGCCCAGCCACTTGCCCCAGAGCAGAATCAGCTCGCGCTCCTCCCGCCCGGCCCGGCCGTCGGCCCAGACCATTCGCCAGCAGGCGCGCAGCACACCCTCGGCGGCATGGGGCTGGGCCTTGAGGTGGCGCAGGTAACCACGCAGATGATCCGCCCCCGACTTGCCCCGGTTGAACGCGGCAATCGCCCGGCGCTGGGCCGGCTCGCCCATGTCCAACTGACGCATCTCCTGACGCGCCTGCTGGATATGCCCGTCGACCACCCGCCCATCACTCTTGGCCAGCCGCCCGAGCAGGACGAACAGCAACTCGTCGTTGCGCAGCGCCGGTTTGCCGCCCAGGCGCTCGCGCAGGTGCGCCCAACTGTGCAACTGCAGGCGTCGATCCAGCGCCTGCCCCAACAACGCGCCCAACATGGCCCCCGGAATGCTGGCGATGGCAAAGCCCGCCCCGGCCCCAATCAGAGTCCCTGGCCACAACATATCAGCGTCTCTCTTCCAGCAATTGCTCGACTTGTGCCAGGCGCTCCACGGTGCCGACATCAACCCAGTGCCCCTCAAGGCGCTCGCCACTCACCTGCCCGCGGGCCATGGCCTCGCGCAACAACGGCGCCAGCTTGAACGCTCCCGCGCTGCAGCCGGAAAACAGTTGCGGGTGCAGCACCGAGATGCCGCTGAAGGTCAGCCTGGGCAGATCCGCCCGGTCGTTGAACAGGCGACCGTCGAGCAGCGCAAAGTCTCCACCTGACGGATGATGCGGCGGGTTGTCGACCATCACCAGGTGGGCCAGGCCCTCCAACGGGCGGCGCAACGCCGCAAAATCATAATCGGTCCAGATATCGCCATTGACCACCAGAAAGGGCTCGTCGCCCAGCAACGGCAGCGCGCGGAAAATCCCGCCACCGGTCTCCAGCGGCTCGCCTTCCGGCGAATAGGCGATATTCAGGCCATAACGCGAACCGTCGCCGAGATAATCCTCGATCTGCTGGCCGAGCCAGGCATGGTTGATGACGACCTCGCCGAAGCCGGCCGCCGCCAGCGCCCGCAGGTGATAGTCGATCAGCGGAACGCCCTTGGCCCGGATCAGCGGCTTGGGCGTATGCAGGGTCAACGGACGCATGCGCTCGCCCTTGCCTGCGGCCAGAATCATCGCCCTCATAGCGTCGCACCGACCGGCAGACGCAGACTGTCGAGCAGTTCACCCAACTCGGCCAGCTCCGGCCGGCGTGCCAGCACCGCGTCGATATAAGCGAAGAAGCGCGGCACGTCCGCCAGGTAGCGCGGCTTGCCATCGCGGTGGCAGATACGGGCAAAGATACCGATCACCTTCAGGTGGCGCTGCACCCCCATCAGGTCGCTGGCCCGGCGGAACACCTCGAAATCCGCCTGGACCGGGATGCCTTGCTGGCGAGCACGCTCCCAGTAGCCCCGCAGCCAGTCGGCAACCCGAGCCTCGGGCCAACTGAGGAACGCATCCTTGAACAGGCAGGTGATGTCGTAGGTCACCGGACCGTAGACCGCATCCTGAAAGTCCAGCACCCCGGGATTGGGCTCGCTCAGCATCAGGTTGCGCGGCATGTAGTCGCGGTGCACCAGCACCTTCGGCTGTGCCAGGGCACTGTCGATCAGCAGCGTGCTGACCCGTTGCCACAGCTCCGCTTGCCGTGGACTGAAGACGGTGCCCAGCTCACGCCCCACATACCACTCGGGGAACAGCTCCAGCTCGCGACGCAGCAGGGCGACGTCATAGCTCGGCAGGTCGGCATCCATCGGCAACTGCTGGAAAGCCAGCAAAGCATCGATGGCATCGTCGAACAGGGCATCGGCGTTTTCGCCGTCGATCGCATCCAGATAGGTCTGGTTGCCCAGATCGTTGAGCAGAAGAAAGCCGTTTTCCAGGTCCTGCGCATGAATTTCCGGCACGTTGATACCGGACTTCGCCAGCAGATGGGCGATATCCACGAAAGGCTTGCAGTTTTCCCGAGGCGGCGGCGCATCCATCACGATGAAGCTGCGACCCTCGCCCCGCCAGCGGAAATACCGGCGGAAACTCGCGTCGCTGCTGGCCGCGGTCAATGTGGCCTCCGGGACGCCACCCCAGCCCTTGGCCAGGAACAGGGCTGCCAGTTGCTCATCCAGCCAAACTTTCAGGTGTTGCAAACGTAGATCTTGGTCGGGCATTGCTAAGGGTCTCCGACGGCGCTAGCCGTCAAGCGGGTCATGCTTTATTATCCAGCATCTTTTTCAGACCATCGATAGGCGTGCGGCCCTTACCGCGGGCAGATGGCACGCAGGAAGCCCGGACTAATAAGATGGCATTGAAATCCCCCGCGTTTCGTAGAAAGTTTCCGTTGCTGGTCACCGGCGGTTTGCTGGCCCTGCAACCTCTGGCCACTTCGTTCGTCGTTGCTGCTGAACAGTATGACTGCTCGGCCTCGGCTTCGGGCGCCTGGAGTTGTGCGCCGAAAGCGACCACCGCCCAGTTGCCACCACGCCCGGTGCACGACGCCGGTTCGGTCGGCGGCCCGTCCCAGACCACGGCGGACAGCGGTTCCGCCAGCGACAGCGCGCCGGCGACCAAACTGGTCACCGAGGCCAAGGGTCGTGGTCTGAAATCCCGCAGCGCCGACTACAGCCACCTCGACTGGGTACCCCGCGAGAAGCTGACGCCGGCTCAGTTGGCCGAGACCGGACCGTACTGCTCTGGTGCCTATATCGAACCGATTCGTCCTGGCATGAATGACAAGACGAATAAAAATGACGCGCCGACCTTCATCGGGGCCAAGGCTTCGCGCTACGAGCAGGAGCAACAGGTCGCCAGCCTGGCCGGTGACGTGGTCATGCGCCAGGGCAGCATGCAGGTCGAAGCCGACGAGGCGAACCTGTACCAGGCGGAAAACCGTGGCGAACTGAACGGTAATGTCCGCATCCGTGACAACGGTGCCCTGATGGTCGGCGATCATGCCGATGTCCAGCTGGACACCGGCGAAGCCAAGGTCGACAACGCCGAATACGTTCTGCACAAGTCGCGCATTCGCGGCAGCGCGCTCTACGCCAAGCGTGCCGAAAACGCGATCATCCGTCTCAAGGACGGTACGTACACCACCTGCGAACCGAGCAGCAACGCCTGGCAGCTCAAGGGCAACAACATCACTCTGAACCCGGCGACCGGCTTCGGTACCGCGACCAACGTGACCCTGCGGGTCAAGGACATCCCTGTCCTGTACACGCCGTATATCTACTTCCCGATCGACAACCGTCGCCAGTCCGGCTTCCTGCCGCCGAGCTTCAGTTCGGGTGGCGACAACGGCTTCACGCTGGTCACGCCGTACTACTTCAACCTGGCACCGAACTACGACGCCACGTTGTACCCACGCTACATGACCAAGCGCGGCTTGCTGATGGAAGGCGAATTCCGCTACCTGACCAAGTCCAGCGAAGGCCAGTTCGGCGGCGCGTACCTGAACGACGACAGCAACGATCGCTCGAAGCAGACCGACTCCGAAAAAACCCGCTACATGCTCAACTGGCAGCACAAGGGCGGTCTGGACTCGCGCGTCCTGACCGAGGTCGACTACACCAAGATCAGCGACCCGTACTACTTTCAGGACCTGACCAGCGACCAGATCGGGGTCGAGCAAAGCACTAGCTATGTCAACCAGCAGGCGGCCGCCAGCTACCGTGGTGACAGCTATACCGCCAGGCTGAACGTGCAGGCTTATCAAATGGCCAGCGTGTCGAACATCACACCTTACAACCGGTTGCCGCAGATCACCTTCAACGGCGAGTTGCCTTACCACCCCGAAGGTCTCGATTTCACCTACGAGACCGAAGCAGTACGCTTCGAGCGCAGCCTGGAAACCGGTAACTACTTCGACAAGGATGGCGGACCGTTCGACTCAAACGGAAACGCTATTGGTACTCCGCGCCTGGACACCAACATCGTCGGCCTGGCACGCGCCAACGGCGATCGCCTGAACCTCAAACCCGGCGTCAGCCTTCCGCTCAACTGGACCTATGGCTATCTGAAGCCATCGCTCAAGTACCAGTACACCAAGTACGATCTGGATCTTGGCTCCCAGGGCCGAGACGATCTGGTCACCAACCGTGGCAATGCTTCTGCCTTGGGCGAAAGCTTCAATAGCTCGCAAAGCCGCGGCGTCCCCATCGCCAGCATCGATAGCGGCCTGTACTTCGATCGCGACACCAGCATGTTCGGCACCAACTACCGTCAGACCCTGGAACCCCGCCTGTTCTATCTCTATGTACCCGAGAAGGACCAGAAGGACATCCCGGTCTTCGACACCGGTGAATACAGCTTCAACTACGCCTCGCTGTTCCGTGAGAACCGCTTCTCCGGCTCGGACCGTGTCGGCGACGAGAACAAGCTGTCCCTGGGCGTGACCAGCCGCTGGATCGAGGAAAACGGTTTCGAACGCCAGCGCATCAGCGTCGGCCAGGCCCTGTACTTCAAGGACCGTACCGTGCAGTTGCCAGGCGTCGACTACCGCACCCGCGCCGACGCCAAGGCCAACGTATCGCCATATGCCCTGGAATACGCCTACCGCTTCAACCGCGACTGGCGTGCGACCGCCGACTACAACTGGGACCCGGACAGCCACAGCCCACGCTCGGGCAGTGCGATGTTCCACTACCAGCCTGAAGACAACCCGAACAAGGTCTTCAACGCCGGCTATCGCTATCGCAACGACCAGGTCATCTACAACCAGAACACTGGCCAATGGCAGTTCGGGGGCGACTACGGCACCCCAGGCACACCTGGCTACGTGAAGGACTACTACAAGATCCAGCAGCACGATTTCTCGGTCATCTGGCCAATCGTGCCGCAGTGGAACGTCATCAGCCGCTGGCAGTACGACTACAACCGCAACCGCACGCTGGAAGCCTTCGGTGGTTTCGAGTACGACAACTGCTGCTGGAAACTGCGTCTGATCAACCGTTACTGGGTCAAGTATGACGAGTTCAGTCAAGACGCCCCACAGAACGAGAAAGGCGACCGCGGCATCTTCCTCCAAATTGTCCTGAAAGGTCTGGGCGGCGTCATGGGCCAGAAAGTAGAAACCTTCCTCGACAAAGGCATCCAAGGTTATCGTGAACGTGAAGATCAAGCTTTCTGATTGTCTGCGCCCGCTGATGCTGGGCGCCCTGGCCCTGAGTGCCGCGGTTCACGCCGCGGTGCAACCTCTGGACAACGTCGTGGCGATCGTCGACAACGACGTGATCATGCAGAGCCAACTGGACCAGCGCGTCCATGAAGTCCAGCAGAGCATCGCCAAGCGTGGCGGTGGCGTGCCACCGACCAGCGTCCTGGACCAGCAGGTCCTCGACCGCCTGATCGTCGAGAACCTGCAACTGCAGATCGGCGAACGCTCCGGCATTCGCATTTCCGACGAGGAATTGAACCAGGCCATCGGCAGCATCGCCCAGCGCAACAACATGTCGATCGACCAATTCAAGGCCGCCCTGGCCCACGACGGCCTCTCCTACGAGGACGCCCGCGACCAGGTACGTCGTGAAATGATCATCAGCCGCGTACGCCAGCGCCGGGTTGCCGAACGTGTGCAGGTCTCCGAACAGGAAGTGAAGAACTTCCTCGCCTCGGACCTGGGCAAGATGCAGCTCTCCGAAGAACTGCACCTGGCCAACATCCTGATCGCCACCCCGGACAGCGCCAGCTCGCAGGCCATTCAGGCTGCAGCGGCCCAGGCCCAGGACATCTACCGGCAACTGAAGCAAGGCGCCGACTTCGCCCAACTGGCGATCGCCAAGTCCGGCAGCGACAACGCCCTCGAAGGCGGCGACATGGGCTGGCGCAAGCCGGCACAACTGCCACCGCCATTCGACCAGATGCTGAGCAACCTGCCGGTAGGCGGGATCACCGAGCCAGCCCGTGCACCCGGTGGTTTCATCATCCTCAAGGTGCTGGACAAGCGTGGCGGCGAGACCCAGATGCGCGACGAAGTGCATGTTCGTCACATCCTGATCAAGCCGAACGCCATCCGTAGCGAAGCCGAAACCCAGGCACTGGCGCAGAAAATCTACGAACGCATCCAGAATGGCGAAGACTTCGCCACCCTGGCCAAGAGCTTCTCGGAAGACCCGGGATCGGCCCTCAACGGCGGCGACCTGAACTGGATCGACCCGAAAGTGCTGGTTCCCGAGTTCCAGGAAGTGATGGCGAAGACCCCGCAAGGCGTGCTCTCCAAGCCGTTCAAGACCCAATACGGCTGGCACGTGCTGGAAGTCCTGGGCCGTCGCGCCACCGACAGCACCAACCAGGCCCGCGAGCAACAGGCGATGACCGTCCTGCGTAACCGCAAGTACGACGAAGAGCTGCAGACCTGGCTGCGCCAGATCCGCGACGAAGCCTACGTTGAAATCAAGCTCCCTGGCGCAGACCAGGCGGCCAAGTGAGCCCCAGGCGTTTTGCGCTGACCCCCGGCGAGCCGGCAGGCATCGGTCCCGACCTGTGCCTGCTGCTGGCCTCGCAGCCCCAGCCCTACCCCCTGATTGCCATTACCAGCCGTGACCTGCTCGCCGAGCGGGCCACGCAGTTGGCCGTGGCCGTCGACCTGCTGCCGGTGGGGCCGGATGACTGGCCCGCACAGCCCGCCCCCGCCGGCAGCCTCTATGTCTGGGACACGCCACTGGCTGCCCCGGTCGTGCCGGGGCAACTGGACCAGGCCAATGCGGCCTTTGTCCTGGAAACCCTGACCCGCGCCGGTGAAGGCTGCCTCAACGGCGACTTCGCCGGCATGATCACCGCCCCGGTGCACAAGGGTGTGATCAACGACTCCGGCATCGCGTTTTCCGGACATACGGAATTTCTCGCCGACCTGACCCATACCCACCAGGTGGTGATGATGCTGGCCACCCGCGGGCTGCGAGTGGCGCTGGTCACCACCCACCTGCCGTTGCGCCAGGTGGCCGACGCGATTACCACCGAGCGGCTGGAGCGTGTCACACGAATCCTGCACGCCGATCTCAGGGAAAAATTCGGCATCACCCAACCGCGAATCCTGGTATGCGGGCTGAACCCCCATGCCGGCGAAGGCGGCCATCTGGGCCACGAAGAGATCGACGTCATCGAACCGACCCTGGAGCGTCTGCGCAGCGAGGGCATGGACTTGCGCGGCCCGCTGCCCGCCGACACTCTGTTTACCCCCAAATATCTGGAGCACTGCGACGCGGTGCTGGCGATGTACCACGACCAGGGCCTGCCCGTGCTGAAATACAAGGGCTTCGGCGCAGCCGTCAATGTGACCCTGGGCTTGCCGATCATCCGCACTTCGGTCGACCACGGCACCGCCCTGGATCTGGCCGGCAGTGGCAGAGTCGATACCGGCAGCCTGCAAGTCGCCCTGGAAACCGCCTACCAGATGGCCGAGACCCGTTTATGAGCGAGCAATACCAACACCGGGCGCGCAAGCGTTTCGGCCAGAACTTCCTGCACGATGCCGGCGTGATCGATCGCATCCTGCGGGCCATCCGTGCCAAGTCGGAAGACCGCATGCTGGAAATCGGCCCGGGCCAGGGCGCCCTGACCGAAGGCCTGCTGAGCAGCGGCGCACAGCTGGACGTCGTCGAGCTGGACAAGGACCTGATTCCGATCCTCAACCAGCAGTTCGCCGGCAAGCCGAACTTCCAACTGCACCAGGGCGATGCGCTGAAGTTCGACTTCACCACCCTGAACGCTGCGCCCAACAGCCTGCGGGTCGTCGGCAACCTGCCCTACAATATCTCCACGCCGCTGATTTTCCACCTGCTGGACAATGCCAAGCTCATCCGCGACATGCACTTCATGCTGCAGAAGGAAGTCGTCGAGCGACTGGCGGCCGGTCCAGGAGGCGGCGACTGGGGCCGCCTGTCGATCATGGTCCAGTATCACTGCCGGGTTGAACACCTGTTCAACGTCGGCCCTGGCGCCTTCAACCCGCCGCCCAAGGTCGATTCGGCGATCGTCCGCCTGGTGCCTCACGAGGTGCTGCCGCACCCGGCCAAGGACCATCGCCTGTTGGAGCGCATCGTTCGCGAAGCCTTCAACCAGCGCCGCAAGACCCTGCGCAACACACTCAAGGCCCTGCTCGACAGCGCCGAGATCGAGGCCGCCGGCGTCGATGGCAGCCTGCGCCCGGAACAGTTGGACCTGGCCGCCTTCGTCCGCCTGGCCGACAAGCTCAGCGAGCAGTCCGACAAGCCGCCGCTCGCCGACTGACAACACATCCCGCCGTGCTCGGGTACAACGCCGGATACCCTGTCTGGCCTACTACCCGGCACTTGGCCTAGACTGAGTGCCATCAGTCGCGTCTTTAGATTTTGTTTCCAAGGCCTCTCGCATGTCCGATCCTCGCTATCAGGTCGACGTCAGCGTCGTCACCCGGTTCCTCGCTGAACAATCCCAGCCCGAACAGAACCGTTTCGCCTTTGCCTACACCATTACCGTGCGGAACAATGGGCAGTTGCCTGCGCGCCTGCTGTCCCGCCACTGGGTGATCACCGACGGTGACGGCCACGTGGAGGAGGTTCGCGGTGCCGGCGTGGTGGGCCAGCAGCCGCTGATCGAGGTCGGGGAAAGCCACACCTACAGCAGTGGCACAGTCATGACCACCCAGGTCGGCAACATGCACGGCAGCTACCAGATGCTGGCCGAAGATGGCCAGCACTTCGATGCCATCATCGCGCCCTTCCGCCTCGCCGTACCCGGAGCCCTGCACTGATGGCGGTGTACGCCGTCGGCGACCTGCAAGGCTGCCTGGAACCGCTCAAGTGTCTGCTCGAACGGGTTCGCTTCGACCCTGCCTGCGATCGCCTGTGGCTGGTCGGCGACCTGGTCAACCGCGGCCCGCAGTCCCTGGAAACCCTGCGCTACCTCTATCGCCTGCGCGACTCGCTGGTCTGCGTGCTCGGCAATCACGACCTGCATCTGCTGGCCGCGGCCCAGAACGTCGAACGCCTGAAGAAAAGCGATACCCTGCGCGAAATCATCGAAGCCCCGGATGCACCGGAGCTGCTCGGCTGGCTGCGCCAGCAAAAGCTGCTGCACCACGACCCGGAACGCAACGTGGCGCTGGTTCACGCCGGCATCCCGCCGCAATGGTCGCTCAAGAAAGCCCTCAAGCTGGCTGCGGAAGTCGAAACGGCCCTGCGTGACGACCATCAGTACAAGCCGTTCCTGGCCGGCATGTACGGCAACGAGCCGAACAAATGGGACGGCGACCTGGAAGGTGTCACGCGCCTGCGGGTGATCACCAACTATTTCACCCGCATGCGCTTCTGCACCGCCGAAGGCAAGCTCGACCTCAAGGGCAAGGAAGGCGCCGATACCGCGCCGGCCGGTTACGCGCCATGGTTCAGCTTCAGGGAGCGCAAGACCCAGGGGCTGAAGATCATCTTCGGCCACTGGGCCGCACTCGAAGGCCAATGCGACGAACCGGACATCTTTGCCCTCGACACCGGCTGCGTCTGGGGCGGCGCCATGACCCTGATGAACATCGACACCGGCGAGCGCTTGAGTTGCAAATGTGACAGCCAGGGTGGTGTCGCACCGCCACCCACCCTGGCCGAGCGCTTCCGCGCCTGGCTCTATCGCTGACCTACACGATCTTCACGCACCCGACCGGAGCCCATCATGAGCGAATTCAAACGTATCCCCCCCGAACAAGCCCAGGCCCTGCGCGAGCAAGGTGCCGTGGTCGTCGACATCCGCGACCCGCAGGCATTTGCCCTGCAGCACATCGCGGGCGCGAAACACCTGGACAACCACTCGTTGCACGACTTCATCACCCACGCCGACCTGGATAAGCCGCTGGTGGTGTGCTGCTACCACGGCAATTCCAGCCAGAGCGCGGCAGCCTACCTGGCCGGCCAGGGTTTCTCCGAGGTCTACAGCCTGGATGGCGGCTTCGAGCTCTGGCGTGCGACCTATCCTTCGGAAATCGCTCAAGATATTTCCGAATAATTTTTTTCTTCGGCTCCAGCCCGCATGAACCGTGGGCTAGAGCATTTTCTGACGAACGGTAAAGCGCAACTAATTGCGCATCCCGCCTTGACCTCCCGGATTCCGAACTATCCTTAAGCCCGAGGCCATCCAAATCAGGGGAGAGCCGGTACACCGGCGTACGGGTCATCGGTAGTAATTTTCAGGGCCATCGCCGCCCTGAAGGTGTTCTGGGGGGTAAACGGCAACGGGTTCCACCGTTGCATGCCAGCACTTGACTGACTGATCCGGCACCGGCTCCAAGTATCGAGCGAGGTGACGTCATGAGCATATTCAGCCATTTCCAACAACGCTTCGAATCCACACGGCAGGAAGAACTCACGCTGCAGGAGTATCTCGAGCTGTGCAAAAAGGATCGCAGCGCCTACGCCTCGGCAGCCGAGAGGATGCTACTGGCAATCGGCGAACCCGAACTGCTGGATACGTCCACCAACTCACGGTTGTCGCGCATTTTCTCCAACAAGGTGATCCGTCGCTATCCGGCCTTTGAAGACTTCCATGGAATGGAAGAATGCATCGACCAGATCGTTTCGTATTTCCGCCATGCCGCCCAGGGCCTGGAAGAGAAGAAACAGATCCTCTACCTGCTCGGCCCTGTGGGGGGTGGCAAATCCTCCCTGGCGGAAAAGCTGAAGCAACTGATCGAGAAGGTTCCCTTCTACGCCATCAAGGGCTCACCGGTCTTCGAGTCGCCACTGGGCCTGTTCAACGCCACGGAGGACGGCGCGATCCTCGAGGAAGACTTCGGCATCCCGCGGCGCTACCTGAACACCATCATGTCGCCTTGGGCGACCAAGCGCCTGGCCGAGTTCGGTGGCGATATCAGCCAGTTCCGCGTGGTCAAGCTCTACCCTTCGATCCTCAACCAGATCGCCGTGGCCAAGACCGAACCCGGAGACGAGAACAACCAGGACATCTCCGCGCTGGTCGGCAAGGTCGATATCCGCAAGCTGGAGGAATTCCCGCAGAACGACGCCGACGCCTACAGCTACTCGGGCGCCCTGTGCCGGGCCAACCAGGGCCTGATGGAATTCGTCGAGATGTTCAAGGCACCGATCAAGGTGCTGCACCCCCTGCTGACCGCCACCCAGGAAGGCAACTACAACAGCACCGAGGGCCTGGGCGCGATTCCGTTCACGGGCGTGCTGCTGGCCCACTCCAACGAATCGGAATGGCACACCTTCCGCAACAACAAGAACAACGAGGCCTTCATCGACCGCATCTACATCGTCAAGGTCCCGTACTGCCTGCGGGTCAGCGACGAGGTGAAGATCTACGACAAGCTGCTGCACAACAGTTCGCTGTCCAAGGCCCACTGCGCGCCCGACACCCTGCGCATGCTCGCCCAGTTCACCGTGCTCTCACGCCTGAAAGAGCCGGACAACTCGAACATCTATTCGAAAATGCGGGTATATGACGGGGAAAACCTCAAGGATACCGATCCCAAGGCCAAGTCGATCCAGGAATACCGCGACGCGGCGGGCGTCGATGAGGGCATGAACGGCCTGTCGACCCGTTTCGCGTTCAAGATCCTGTCGAAGGTCTTCAACTTCGACCCCCACGAAATCGCCGCCAACCCGGTGCACCTGCTGTATGTGCTGGAGCAGCAGATCGAACAGGAGCAGTTCCAGGCCGAAACCCGCGAGCGCTACCTGCGCTACCTCAAGGAATACCTGGCACCGCGCTACATCGAGTTCATCGGCAAGGAAATCCAGACCGCCTACCTGGAGTCCTACAGCGAGTACGGCCAGAACATCTTCGATCGCTACGTGCTGTACGCCGACTTCTGGATCCAGGACCAGGAGTACCGCGATCCGGAAACCGGCGAGATCCTCAACCGCGTCGCCCTCAACGAGGAACTGGAAAAGATCGAGAAACCGGCCGGCATCAGCAATCCGAAGGATTTCCGCAACGAGATCGTCAACTTCGTCCTGCGCGCCCGGGCCAACAACAACGGCAAGAATCCGACCTGGCTCAGCTACGAGAAGCTGCGGGTGGTGATCGAGAAGAAAATGTTCTCCAACACCGAGGATCTGCTGCCGGTCATCAGCTTCAATGCCAAGGCCAGCAAGGAGGATCAACAGAAGCACAACGACTTCGTCACGCGCATGGTCGAACGCGGCTACACCGACAAGCAGGTACGTCTGCTCTCCGAGTGGTACCTGCGGGTTCGCAAGTCGCAGTAACGGCAGCTGCAAGCGTCTGGCTGCTGGTCGTCGACACGCCATCCGGCGTGTCCACGGCCCTCGCAGCCGACCGCTTGTCCCCGAGTTTCCAGCCCGGTGCTGGAAGCTTGTAACTTGAAGCTGCCCGGAGGGCTCCCCCATGAGCTATGTGATCGACCGACGCCTCAATGGCAAGAACAAGAGCACGGTGAACCGCCAGCGCTTCCTGCGGCGTTACCGTGACCACATCAAGAAGGCGGTCGAGGAGGCCGTGAGCCGCCGTTCCATCACCGACATGGAACACGGCGAGCAGATCAGCATTCCAGGCCGCGATATCGACGAACCGGTGTTGCACCACGGGCGCGGCGGCAAGCAGACCGTGGTTCACCCCGGCAACAAGGAATTCACCACCGGCGAGCACATTCCCCGGCCACAGGGCGGCGGCGGTGGGCGCGGTCCCGGCAAGGCCGGCAACTCCGGCGAGGGAATGGATGAGTTCGTCTTCCAGATCACCCAGGAGGAATTCCTCGAGTTCATGTTCGAGGACCTGGAACTGCCCAACCTGGTCAAACGCAACCTGACCGGCACCGACACCTACAAGACCGTCCGCGCCGGGATCAGCAACGAGGGCAACCCCTCGCGCATCAACATCATCCGCACCCTGCGCTCGGCCCATGCCCGCCGAATCGCCCTGTCCGGCAGCAGCCGGGCGAAGCTCAAGGAGGCCAAGGCCGAACTGGAGCGGCTGAAACGCGAAGAGCCGGACAACTTCGGCGATATCCAGGAAATCGAAGCGGAAATCGAACGACTCAGCGCGCGCATTCACCGCGTGCCGTTTCTCGATACCTTCGACCTCAAGTACAACCTGCTGGTCAAGCAGCCCAATCCCAGCTCCAAGGCCGTGATGTTCTGCCTGATGGACGTGTCCGGCTCGATGACCCAGGCGACCAAGGACATCGCCAAGCGCTTCTTCATCCTGCTGTACCTGTTTCTCAAGCGTAACTACGACAAGATCGAAGTGGTGTTCATCCGCCATCACACCAGCGCCCGGGAAGTCGACGAGGAGGAGTTCTTCTACTCGCGGGAAACCGGCGGCACCATCGTCTCCAGCGCCCTGAAGCTGATGCAGGAGATCATGGCCGAACGCTACCCGACCAATGAATGGAACATCTATGCCGCCCAGGCTTCGGACGGCGACAACTGGAACGACGACTCGCCGATCTGCCGCGACA
The DNA here is from genome assembly GCF_000364705.1 of Pseudomonas fuscovaginae SE-1. Taxonomy (GTDB): domain Bacteria; phylum Pseudomonadota; class Gammaproteobacteria; order Pseudomonadales; family Pseudomonadaceae; genus Aquipseudomonas; species Aquipseudomonas fuscovaginae_A. The sequence continues at coordinate 28,696 of NZ_AQOH01000063.1, forward strand.
TCCTGATCAACCAGATCATGCCGTTCGTGCAGTACTACACTTATGTGGAGATCACCCCGCGCGAACACCAGGCCCTGTGGTACGAATACGAACGCATCAGCGAGGCGTTCAGCGATACGTTTGCCCAGCAGCAGCTGGTATCGGCCGCCGATATCTATCCGGTCTTCCGTGAACTCTTCCAGCGCAGGTTAGTGACATGACCGCCAGAGAGCAGAAACAGGCCAAGCGCCAACCCCTTTCCACCGGCTCGGAGTGGACCTTCGAGCTGATCCAGGCCTACGACCGCGAAATCGGTCGTATCGCCGAGCGCTATGCGCTGGACACCTACCCCAACCAGATCGAGGTGATTACGGCCGAGCAGATGATGGACGCCTATGCCTCCGTGGGCATGCCCCTGGGCTACCATCACTGGTCCTATGGCAAGCACTTTCTTAGCACGGAAAAATCCTATAGCCGTGGCCAGATGGGTCTGGCCTACGAGATCGTGATCAACTCGGATCCCTGCATCGCCTACCTCATGGAGGAAAACACCATCTGCATGCAGGCGCTGGTAGTGGCGCACGCCTGCTACGGCCACAACAGCTTCTTCAAGGGCAACTATCTGTTCCGCACCTGGACCGACGCCAGTTCGATCATCGACTACCTGGTGTTCGCCAAGCAGTACATCACCCAGTGCGAGGAGCGCCATGGCATCGACGCGGTGGAGGATCTGCTCGATTCCTGCCACGCCCTGATGAACTACGGCGTCGATCGCTACAAACGGCCCTACCCGATCTCCGCGGAAGAGGAACGGCGCCGGCAGAAAGACCGCGAAGAACACTTGCAGAAGCAGATCAACGACCTCTGGCGGACCATTCCCAAGGGCGCGGACAAATTCAGCGAGAAGGACAACGCCCGCTTCCCCTCCGAGCCCCAGGAGAACATTCTCTACTTCATCGAGAAACACGCACCGTTGCTGGAGCCCTGGCAGCGGGAAATCGTGCGGATCGTGCGCAAGATCGCCCAATACTTCTACCCACAGCGCCAGACCCAGGTGATGAACGAAGGGTGGGCAACGTTCTGGCACTACACCCTGATGAACGACCTCTACGACGAAGGCCTGGTTACCGACGGTTTCATGATGGAGTTCCTCGCCTCGCACACCAGCGTGGTGTTCCAACCGGGTTTCGACAGCCCCTACTACAGTGGCATCAACCCCTATGCGCTGGGCTTCGCGATGTACCGGGACATCCGCCGGATGTGCGAGGCACCGACCGAGGAAGACCGTCGCTGGTTCCCCGAACTGGCCGGCAGCGACTGGCTGTCCAGCATCAAGTTCGCCATGAGCAGCTTCAAGGACGAGAGCTTCATCCTGCAGTACCTGTCGCCCAAGGTAATCCGCGACCTGAAGCTCTTCAGCATTCTCGACGACGATCAGCGCGACGATCTGCTGGTGCCCGCCATCCACGACGAAAGCGGCTACCGGACCATCCGCGAAACCCTCGCTGCCCAGTACAACCTGGGCAACCGTGAACCCAACGTGCAGATCTGGAGCATCGACCGTCGCGGCGACCGCTCGCTCACGCTGCGCCACCAGCAGCACAACCGCAAACCCCTGGGCGACTCGACCGAGGAGGTACTCAAGCATCTGCATCGCCTGTGGGGCTTCGACATTCACCTGGAAACCCTGCAGGGCGACCAGATCATGAAGACCCATCATGTTCCTCCCAAGGGTGAACACGGCGAAAACGAATACGGTCGACTCGACCTGGCCGTTATTCACCTCTGAGTTGCAGACACCTCCGTTGGCGGACAACACAGGTTATGCTGTCCGGCCAACGGAGGTTTTTCATGCAGATCTATAAAGTCGGCGGCGCGGTTCGTGATCGCCTGCTGGGCCGGCCGGTCACCGATATCGACTGGGTCGTGGTCGGTGCCACCAGCGAAGACATGCTCGCCCAGGGCTTTCGCCCGGTCGGAGCCGACTTCCCGGTGTTTCTTCACCCCCAAAGCGGCGAGGAATACGCCCTGGCCCGTACCGAACGCAAGAGCGGACGCGGCTACGGCGGCTTCACCTTCCATGCCAGCCCCGAAGTCACCCTCGAAGAGGACCTGATCCGTCGCGACCTGACGATCAATGCCATGGCCGAGGATGACCAAGGCAACCTGACCGACCCCTACCACGGCCAGCAGGATCTCGAAAACCGCATCCTACGCCATGTTTCCCCGGCGTTCGCCGAGGATCCCCTACGAGTACTGCGGGTTGCGCGCTTCGCCGCGCGCTATGCCAGCCTCGGTTTCACCGTCGCACCACAGACACTCGCACTGATGCGCGAGCTGGCAGAATCGGGCGAACTGGAAGCGCTGACACCTGAGCGCAACTGGAAGGAAATCTCCCGCGCCCTGATGGAAAAGCAGCCCCAGGTGTTCCTCCAGGTACTGCGTGACTGTGGCGCCCTGGCGGTTCTGTTTCCCGAACTGGAGGCCCTGTTCGGCGTTCCGCAGCCAGCCGCCCACCACCCGGAAATAGACACGGGCCTGCATACCCTGAGCGTACTGGAGCAGGCCGCGCGCCATCAGCAGCCACTGACCGTGCGCTGGGCCTGTCTGCTGCATGACCTGGGCAAGGGGCTCACTCCCGAGCAAGAGTGGCCAAGGCATATTGCCCATGAGGCCAGGGGACTGAAACCGATCAAGGACGTCAACGAGCGCTACAAGGTGCCCCGCGACTGCCAGGAACTGGCGTTGCTGGTCGGTGAGTACCACACTCACGCCCATCGGGCACTGGAACTGAAGGCTTCGACCTTGCTGGAGCTGCTGCAGAGCTTCGACGTCTATCGTCGCCCGCAACGTTTCGAGGAGTTCATCGCCGCCTGTGAAATGGATGCCCGCGGACGCCAGGGACTGGAGGAACGGGATTATCCACAAGCCGCCTACCTGCGCGGCGCGGCGCAGGCGGCCAAGGCCGTTGCGGTTCAGCCGCTGATCGAAAAGGGCTTCAAGGGGCCGCAACTGGGCGAAGCGCTCAGACGCGAACGCCTGAATGCCCTCAAGACCTACAAGGTAGAGCACACTGCCTGAAAGCCACCTGAAGGACCTGTGGTGCGCAAGACCTGAAGGCCTATTCGTGGCAGTGCGGCGGTCCGAAAAGCCACGTTCCTACAAGATGTGCAACCTTCCGGGCATGACACAGTCACTGTGGGAGCCGGCTTGCTGGCGATAGCGATGGGCCAGACGCTACTGAACTTGCGGGATGGCCGCCTGCGGCGGATCGCCAGCAAGCCGGCTCCCACAAGGGCGCGCGCGGCGTACCGGCTCAAGCGACAGGTATCACGAAGGCAGCAATTCTGAAGGGGTCAGTTGCTCACCACGCCACTCGAAGGCAACAGGGGCCAATACCTGGTCGATCCGTGCCTCGCTCCACAGCGCCGCAAAGCTCTTTCCCGCTTCGGGGTGCAGTTTTTGCGGCGCGATCAACGACAATGGCCACAAGACGAACGCATTTTTCAGGATTTCCGCACGCGGCAGGATCAACCCGTCGAAATTCCCCACCTGCTCGCCATACAGCAGGACGTCGATATCCAGCGGCAAACCCTTGCGTTCCGGCGCATAGCGACCGTTATCGGCCTCGATGAACTTCAACCGACGATCCAGCTCCATCAACGGCAGATCGGTCTGGGCCGAAACCACCAGGTTGAAGAACGGCCCGCTCCTGATGCCCACCGGCTGGCTCTCGAACACCGCCGAGCAGCGGATATCCTGCAGAAACCCGGCCAGGGCATCCAGGCCGGCGCACAAATGGGTTTCGCGCTCGATATTGCTGCCGAGCCCGAGATAAACCTGAGTTAGCGACATCCGCGCTCGATCTCCACGCCCACGCCCCGGGCGGCCGCGACCGCCCCCGGTTTGGTCAACTTGAGGTGCAGCCAGGGAATATGGAATTCGCTCATGAGCACCTCGGCCAGACGCTCGGCGAAGGTTTCCACCAACTGGAACTGCGACTGCTCGGCAAAGGCCTGGATCCGCGCCGACACGCTGGCATAGTCGAGCGCCAGGGTCAGGTCGTCTCCCGCTGCCGCAGGACGGTTGTCCCAGGCGAAACTGAGGTCCAGACGCAGGCATTGCCTGATCCCGCGCTCCCAGTCGTAGGCCCCGATCACCGTGTCGACTTCCAGGCCTTCGATAAACACTCTGTCCAAGCACTCTTCTCCGCAGCACGACAAGGGCGCAATGCGCCGTTAGAATCAGGGCGTCCTCGCCCGGAATAGTTAGCATGTTTTGGTTACTGGCGATCCTCGCCTACCTGCTCGGCTCTCTGTCCTTCGCCATTTTGCTCAGCCGCCTGACCGGAACGCCCGATCCGCGAATGAGCGGCTCGGGCAATGCCGGTGCCACCAACATGCTGCGCCTGGCCGGCAAGAAACTGGCGATCCTGACCCTGCTCGGCGACCTGCTCAAAGGGCTGCTGCCGGTACTGATCGCCGGTCTCGCCGGCCTGACGCTGCAACAACAGGCCTGGATCGGCGTCTGCGCCGTTCTCGGCCACCTGTTTCCCCTCTATTTCCGCTTTCGCGGCGGCAAGGGCGTGGCGACGGCGGCCGGGATGCTGCTGGGACTTTACCCACCAGCGGCCCTGCTGGCCGTCGCCACCTGGATCCTGACCTTCTACCTCACCCGCACCAGCTCGCTCGCCGCCCTGATCGCCACACCGCTGACCCTGCCGCTGCTGGCCTGGCAGGAACCGGCGGCGCTGCTGCCA
>NZ_AQOH01000064.1 GCF_000364705.1 Pseudomonas fuscovaginae SE-1
CTGGACGCTCGGCGTCCGCTCTTGTGACGCAGAGCGTCACGGGCGGCGCTCCCACGCAGAGCGTGGGAACGATCAATAAGCCGGTTTCCACAAGGCCGCGCCAGGCCTTATCCCTGTGAACTCCAGCGCAACGAACCATCCTCGCCGATGAACTCCTCGATGATGTTCGCGCCGCTCAGCCGCACCCGCGCAAAGCCATTGAGCACCCGCTCCGGATACTCCGGGTCGCCGGCATTCTTCGTCTCGGAAAACAGCACCCGCTTGTTGCCGTCCAGTTCGCTGGTCACGCCATAGGGAATCGCTCCGTGCCCGGCGCAGCGCGCCTTCAGCCCGTTCAGCTCGGCATAGACGATGCCATTGTGCAGATGCCCCCAATACCAGTAGTCCGGCACGCGCCCCAGCGCATCGCAGACCTGCTGGTACAAGCCGTTCGGGTTGTGCCCGGTGATATCGAAGCCCTGGTGATGGCTGAGCACCAGCAGCTTGCCGCGCTTGGGCAGCGTCTTCATCCAGTCGATCTGCTGCTGGTTGAGCGTGCCGTCCATGTACAGGTTCAGCGCCTTGGAGGCATAGGCCGAGTCCAGCCCGACGATCAGCCAGTCATCGTTGTACAGGGCGAAGTAGCTGGTGCCCTGCTGCACCGGGAAACGCGCACTGAGCTCGGCAAAATAGCCATGGGCGCCGCTGTACATCTCATGGTTGGAATTGAGCGTGAAGGCGCCATGCCTGCCCATCGGCCAGCCGGCCATGTCGACATCCTCCTCGGAGCCGGTGCCGGCGTAGTAGACATCGCCCAGATGAATGGTGAAATCGGCCTGGTGCAGGCTCATCTGGTTGGCCACGCTGACCGCCGGCGCATGGCTGTCGAACGGCCCCGTGCCCCAATCGCCGGCAATCGCCAGGCTGACCTCGTTGTCGATCCTGATTACCGCCGGCGTGGTGGCGAACGTCGCATGGTGGCGCAGGTTCTCGATCCACTTGATCAACGCCTCGCTCCACAGCAGGTCCAGCAGTTCCCACTTGCGACAGCCGAGCAGCGTACCGTCCTTGAGTACCCGGGTCGGCAACTCCGCCTCCGAGGTCGGCAGCGCCTGGGCATGACCCAGGTGCAGGATCGACAGACCGTGGGCCAGCTCCCAGGGCACCGCCGGCTCGTCGCTCGGCAGGTCGCCATTGGCCAGCACGTAATGGGCCTGGTCATGCCCGCGTTGCAGCAACTGCTGGATCGCCTGGAACTCCTCAGGTTCGATATCGCTGATCAGCTTCTTCCAGGACAACTCCAGCCGGGCCTTCAAACCACTGAGGCGGATATGGATCTTGGCCAGCTCATGTTCCAGATGGTGCAGGTTCATGGCGCTCTCCCTACAAGGTCTTCATGAATTCGATCAGCGCCCATTTCTCGGCGTCGGTCAGTTGGGTGCCATACAGGTGCCCACCGTTGTGGTTGCCTTCCAGGCGGGTGTCGTACTTGAAGTAGTTCGGAGCCTGTACCTGCGGCCCGCTGGTGACGAAGCCGACCTTGACCGGGTCGTACACATCCGAGCCGGTGCTGAAGGTCACCGGACGCTTGTCCGGGCTCTGCAGCAGGTCCCACAGGCTCGGCACCGAGCCGTTGTGCAGGTAAGGCGCGCGCATCCAGATGCCATCGGTGGGGGTGTTGCTGTAGCTCTGGGTCTTGCGATAGGCGCCGAAGTCGAACGGCGGTTTCTTGAAGCCGTGGAACGCCTGCACCAGGCCGGTGGTGAACGAGTTCAGCCGATGCGGGTCGGTGCCCAGGGTGTCGATGGGTACGGTGACCTGGCCGGTGTCGGCCTTGCCGAACTCATGGCAGCCGGCACAGTTGTTGGCCCAGAGCGGCTTGCCCTGGGCGACCCGCGCCTGATCCAGCGCGAACGGCCAGGCCGGCGGCTGGGTGCCGAGCAGCCAGTTGGTGACCCGGTTGAAGCTCTCCGGCAGCACCGACTGCGGTGTCGCGCCCACGGCCATGGCCGCGGCGTAGTTGCGCTCATGGATATTGTTATTGTTGCCGTCCCAATGCAGGTACAGCGACTCGCGCGGTTTCTGGTTCCAGATCTGCGGCAGGTCGACGGTACCGATGGTCGAGTCGTCCGGGAAGCCGAACACCACCATCTTGGTCGGGTTGAAGGTATCGGTGCGCCCCGGGCCCTGGGCCGGCCGCAGTTTCTGCCAGGCATAGCCCTGCTTCTGCTTGAGCAGCGCGCTCTTGGCCATCGGGATGATCAGGTAGCGGTTGTACAGCTTCTCGAAGAAGCCCAGCTGGAACCTGGCGTTGATCGCCGTCATCACCGCCTCGGCGGTGAATTTCGGATCGCTGGCGCAGTCGTAGGCGAACCACTGGAAAGCCTGCAGTTGCAGGGTATTGGCCGGTGCCGTGGCCAGCGGCCGGGCGACGTCGCCAGCGCTGGGTCGATAGGAACCGGTGTGGCACAGGGCGCAGTTGGGCTCCACGGTCGGATAGCCGATCTGCCGCTTGGCCATGCCGATGGGCAGGTCGCGGCCGTTCTCGTAGAGAAAACCGAAAGCCTCCCAGCCGGCGCCCGGCCTGGGCATCTTCTCCGGGCACATCTGCGGCAGCACGGAAAACAGGTAGTAGGGAATCCGCGCCTCGATGCCCAGGCCAATGGCAGCGTACTTGAAGTGGTCCTCGTCGGCGGCGAACTTCTCCTCGGGCACCACCCGCAGCATGTTGTACCAGGTCTGGTAGCCGATGAAGCCCAGCACCAGCAGGGTGACCAGCAGGCCGGCCCGGAAGCCGTGGCGTTGCCAGCGCACCGCCCAGCCGTGACACCAGGCATGCCAGCCATCGACCAGCAGAGCCCAGGGCCGGGTGGCCGGTGGGCTGCCCAGGTAAAGGGTGATGCCCAGCAGCAGGAACATGCTCAGGTCACCGTAGAGCATCGGCACGAACACCGACGGCGTGGTGCTGGTCTGGATCAGGTAGATCCAGAACGCCACGGCGATCAGCCGGCTCAGTACGCAGAGCCAGGAGTTGATCGGGAAGCGCCGGGCATTGAAGCCCGATGGCATGTAGAACAGGCTGATGCCCACCAGCAGCATGCCGGCGTTTTCCAGCCAGGGGTCCGACAGCACCGGCGGCAGGCCGACCACCGAGGTCAGCAGCGCCGGGGCGAACAGGGCCGGCAGTGCGAACACCATGTTCATCACGATGCCGAGCCAGATGAAGCGTTGGTACCAGCGGATGTAATTGTCCATGTCACCCTCTACCTGCAAATCCATTTCCAATCACCGGATCACTGTTTGTGGCTGTGGCTGTGGCTGTGGCGAGCAGGCTTGCCTGCGTTGGGGCGCGCAGCGGCCCTGAAATCGGCTGACGCGAAGCGCCAGGAAAAATGCGCCCAGCGAATTTGCGGCTGCTGCGCAGCCGAGCGCAGGCAAGCCTGCTCGCCACGAGTAAACAGCTCGCCAGACTCATCAGCCCAGCGCGGTCTTCTCCAGATGCGCCAGGATCAACGGATACACATCCACCACCGCGTCCTTGCCGAACATGCAGTCGATATGGCCGTAGCCGGGCACCACATGGCGGCTGTACAGCTCGGGGCCGTGCATCTTC
>NZ_AQOH01000065.1 GCF_000364705.1 Pseudomonas fuscovaginae SE-1
CGCCTTCGGTTGGTTCAGTTACACCACTTCTAGGGACACGATCCGGTCCGGATGATCGATTGCGCTACCAGTTCGAAGCGATTTCACGCATGCCGATGGAAGAGCAAGAACTGGTACGAGGCCTGCTCGATGCAGTGATTGTGAAACACCAGGTAGCCGGGGCCATTGCCCGTGCAGCAGGGCCAGCAACTAAAGGGAAGGAGTAATCGGAAGGCGACAGGTCAGTGTATTACAAAGGTAATACACCGCACGCCCGTGTTTATTGGGCAAAACCTGTGTTTTGTATGACAAATGTATAGCACTGCCTAGAAGGCAGAAATAAGATAACTAATTGACCAATATAGAAAATACCCACCTCGCAAGAGGTGCGTGATGTGTATTGAGATTTTGCTCCTGTTAAGGAGCGAAAATTCATGATCAAAAAGGGCGTCTTGAGCAGATAGACCGTAGGTCGTCAGGGTGGGTGCAAAAGGGATGCAACTTGACTGCAGAAAGGATGCAAGAAGGCGGCAAAAAGGGTGCAGATAGGGTGCAAAAACACCGGCGCAAGGCCGGTGTCAGGGTGTCAGGGTGTCAGGGTGTCAGGGTGTCAGGGTGTCAGATCAAGTCTGAGACTTCTACAGATAAAGCAACATTGCACATGGCCGTTGTTAGATAAACAACCCTATTGATTAGGGTTGGTAATCATCAAACTCCCAGGCAAATATCTTTCCCAGCTTTATCACGATAGTTTCCCAGCTATCCCCCTCGCAGCGACTCACATACTCATGAATCAATCCATTAATAGTCGAAAAATCATATTCTCGAACAATTAATAGACCTCTCCCCCAACGGGGCTCCCACATTGTCTCTTCTAACCACTTTGGAGTGCAGATGAAAAGTTCAAAATCATCTGCCCCTTGCGTAATATCAAGCCCAATTCGAATACGAAGACTTAAAGAAAAGTTGTCTACGTTCTCAGGGACGTAGGTCTCGACATCAAAAAAATCATTAGAAATACTTTTTATAACAGCACGCATCATTCCTCCTAGTCAGCCACATTCAGATGGCCGTTACTTACTTTTACGCGCTGACCTGTTACCGGGTTGATGTTGTACATTTCGAAATTGGCCTGCACGCCTGTCGTTGCAAAAGATGAATCTTTGGGTGTCGGCGGCCTATATACACGAGTGCCGTCTGCGCTAATCAAACCAAGCCCATCACTTGTTTTTGTCGCACCATCTCCAACCCAGGTTTTACCCAACTGATTAGCTTCGGAAGATGTACCTTGACCTATAGAGAAGTTCGGATTTTTCGTTCCACTGCCGTTCACAGCCGCAGCTAATCTTGAGTCCTGAGCCGCAATATTGCTCAGGTTTTCTTGTATCAGTTGATCCTTCAGCTTTGGATACAAGGCAGCATTTTCAGCGCCGGAGCTAGCAGCTCCACCTTTTGCACCACCCTCAGAACCCGCAACCGGCCGCCCATCAATCGAGCATGGAGCATTAGTACCAGTATTGTGAACCCACGTTTTCAGCTTGCCAACATAGAACGTATGTCCAATATCGACCGTCAGGTTATACGTTTCCCCCACAGGAAGAAACAGCTCCAGAGACGCCACTCGCGTCGAAGCACCCTCACCCTCACCATCGCTGAGCGACTGGAGCAAGTCACCCGGTTTGAGGTCGATGGCCGGAATGAAGTCTCGCCGCTCTGGCACATAAAATGGGTGAGACGGCGTTACCAGCAGCGTTTCAGTCTCTGCTGCCCCATCCGTACCGACACTCTCCAGCTTGAGCCGATAGATTGGCTGATCGTTTCGGTAATGCGTTGCCAGAATAGCCGCAGCAAACGGTTTCCCACCTGTATCAGGCTTGCTCCAAACGATATCTCCGACCTTGAGCGTTTCAATCGCCTTGTCGCCAAAAGGGGTAGCAACCATGGTTCCTGCTGCGAAACAACATGGACTACGAGGAGGCGTCTCACCTTTGGCCACAGTCGCAGCTTCACCTTCTTTAGCTGCGACACTCCCTACAGCACTTTTCAAACCGATGATATTGAGAACAGCCTGCGCAAACCAACCGATTCTCTCCCCAGTGGTCGCCTCCTTTTCGGTAACCGGGTTGGTCACACCTGCCGCCATCGAGAGCTGGCAGGCAATGCCAACCACCCCCATACCACTACATCCCTCAGCAAATGTCTGCTCAGCAATTCGTTTCAGGTTGGCCTGAGCTTCATTCTTGCGTTTCTCCTCATTGCCTTGCGCTACCAGCGCCTGCTCGGCAGTTGCAGGTTTAAGGTACCACTCGTCCCCCAGATCGGTTTTCACCGACTGGTTGGTGATAATGCAAAAACCAGTCGCGGATATCTTGCAACTGACGATCTGACCTGGCGTATTGTCCCAACTATTGGCCGGAATCAGATCAGTGCCCGCATAAACTTCATGCTTGAGTTCGCTCTCCCCTTTCTTGAGCAATGCCTGAATATCGGCAGCAAGTTTCCTGCACTCATCCGAGCTACTGCCAACGCAGGATGAGTTGTACTCCTTGCGTTTCTGGTCAAGAGAAATGCCTTCCTCAAAACTCAGATGGTTGTTTTCCACCGCATTTTTCGCTGCACCAGCAGCTGCAATGGCGTTATCCAAACCACCGGCCGCCAACCCTCCGGCCAAACCACCAGCCAGTGTCGACAGTGCCGAAACTGTCTGCCTCTCCGACTCGGTCAGTTGATCAACAGATTTGTTCGGATAAAGCTGCTTGGAAATGTACTCACCAATGCCCGCACCGGCCGCACCGGCCAAAGCGGAGTTACCTTGCGAGCTTGCAAGCACTGCCCCCCAGACAGCATGCGCCATCAGGTTCGCAGCGTCGTCCCCCCTGGTGGCTTCCTTAATGCTCTGTGCCACATAAGGCGCAGCCGCACCCGCCAACGCTCCGCCAATGTTCCCGCCCAGCACACCCTGCACAACCGCACTGACCGCCTGAGCCGCCTTCTTGAAGCTGCTGCCCACGCCATAGTTCTGGCTGACCTGCTGAGCGATCTGCTCTCCAGTTGGATTGGCGTTGCCCTTGTCCAGCAACTGCTGCCGAGCAGCTTTGAACTCCTCGCTGTTCGGGTCCTGAGCCGCCTCCATCTTGGCCTTGGCAATCGCATCCGAAATGCCATTGACCAACTCCACGGAGCTGCGAATCAGCTCCATGCGCTCTTCCATCGCCTTCTTGTCAGGCCGGTCGATCTTCTCGTTGGCATTGGCCGTATCGCGGCTCAGGCCCACCAGATCGTTGGCCCCTTCAGCGTTACGCACGACGATGGTGCCCTCGCTGACAGCGCTACGGGTCTTGCTGCTGTCCGAATCGCTGAGCGACATGCCGAACATGCCGCCCAGGCCGGCGCTAGAAGCGCCACCACCAAAGCTGGCCGAACCGCTGACGCTGACAGAGGTACTCTTGATCTCGCTCTTGTTCTTGATATCGCTGGCGATCAGACGATCGGTACTAAGCAGGTTCTTGTCCGCCGTCGCATCGCTGGCAATGACCGCCCCCTGCAAGGTGGTGTTGTGACCGACATAGATGTCGTAGCCACCGGCACCCGCAAACAGCCCGCTCTGATCCTCGACCGCCTTGTAGTTGCTCTTCATGTTGCCGGCGGCAAGGTTGCCCGACACCATGACCGGCACGCCATAGCAAAACGGTGGGATACAGATACTGCCGCCGATACCGGCGCTGCCCTGTTTGTTCTTCTCGGTCTCGGAGTCCTGGCGCGAGGCGATGTTGAGGTTGCCCTCGACCAGCGCATCGATCGACTTGGCCCGTACCTGCGCACCCGCCAGGGTGGTGTCATTGCCGCTATGCAGGGTCAGTGCACCGGTGTCCAGCGTGCTGTTGACCTGGGTCACTGAGCCACCGGTACCCAGGCTCTTGGCGATCTGGGCACCCAGGTCCAGGGTGAAACCATTCTGCTGGCCGATGTTGAAGCTGGCGCCAATGGCCGTCCTGTTATTGGAGCTGTTGTTGGCCCAATCCGCGGTGTTCTGTGCGCTTTCCAGAACGATGTCGTGCTTGGCCGCCAGGTCGGTATCAGCCGCCTTCAGGGTGCTGCCGATAACGTGGATATCGCCGGCCGTTCCTGCCGCCTTCCCGGTCGCATCGATAGCCAGGGTCTGCCCCACGTTGAGTGAGCTCTGCTTGGCCGTCTGGCTCTCATACTCACTGGTACTTTTGCTGCGGGTACTGGCGATCTCGGTACCGATCTTGATCAGCGAACCGTTGGCCGAGGTACTGCCCTGCTTGTTGAGATAGGCGTCCGCGCTGCCGGATACCGAGCTCCCCATACCTCCCAGATTGTAGGCAGCCAAGGCCGCTTGAGCCAGCTTCACCGCCTTGAGCTTCGGATCATCGGCATTGTTCGCCGCCTTCACCGCGCTACGGATGGTGTTGACGCTGTCCACGACAGCGCCACCGATCACCCGCCCCACCGCCAGGCTTGCAGACTTGTCGGTAGTGCTCTGGCTGGCACTCTCCATCCCGGCAGCGATGCTGACATTGGAACCGGTCAGGCTCATGTTCTTGGTACTGACCAGATCGCTCGCAATCACTGCCAGGTCACGACCGGCCGTGAGGGTCACATTCCCTTGGCTGGAACCCACCGTGCTACCCGTCAGTGTCGTCTGGTCCGACTGGCCGTTATGGCTCTGGCTACTGATGGACAGGTGCTGGTTGCCAGTAATGTCGTCAATGCCCAGCTTGTTGGCGGTCAGTACACCGGTCAGGTCGCGGTTCTTCTCCTTGTGCATCTCGGTGCGGGTGAAGGTGTTCTCAGCCGCGTCGATGACCAGGTCGCGACCGGCTTTAACGGTGAGGTCCTGGGTACTGACCAGGCCGGAGCCCGTCACCTTGACGTCATTCAGGCCTGCCACATCCACCGTATTGCCCGAGATGACACTGCCAACGGCAGTCGTCTGGGTTTCAGCAACCTTGTCCTTGACCTTGCTCGACTTCAGGCCACCCCAGCTGCTTTTGCTCTTGCTGCGCTCATGGCGGGCACTGTTGGAGTCGGTAACGGCGAGAATCTGAACGTCATTGCCGGCCACGAGTTTGGCCGCGCCCGTTTCGGCAGAAACTTCGCTGCCTTTGACAATCAGATCCTGCCCCGCGACCAGGGTACTGTTCTTGCCACTACTGACCGAACTGGCCATGTTGGTACTACTGGCCACCTCATCCAACTGGCTCTTCTTGCCCGAGGAGCTTTTCTTCACCTTGCTGAAGAAGCTGTAGTCGTCGTTGGTCGCCGTCTGCAGCGTCAGGTTGGCGGCAGCACTCAGGTAAGCCTCGTCACCCGCACTGACCTTGCTGGCGATCAGCCCCAGGTCCTTGCCGGCGGTCAGCACGGCGTTACCACCCGCCGAAACACTGCTCGCCACCTGCTGGGTATGATCCTCCTGACGCGTCACCTTCCGCGTCTGGTCATAGACATGCTGCTCGTTTGCCGCCGACGCCAGAGTCAGGTCGCCAGTGGCCGACAGGGCAACATCACGCTTGGCGTCGATCTGGCTGGCGATGGCGGTCAGGTCGCGGCCCGCACCGAGCGAAACGTCGCGACCAGCCGTCAACGTCGAGCTGAGCTGTGTGATCTGCTCGGTACTGTGGCCCTTGCCAATGCTGACGGCATCGCGCTGTTCAGCGGCAATCAGGTTGATGTCACGACCGGCGACGATCTGGGTATCACGGCCGCTCTGCAGCACGCCGCCCTGGCTGGTCACGTCACGGCCGGCACGCACGACCAGGTCGTTGGCCGATTCGATACGGGCCGCGCTGTCGACGACATCACGATGGAGCGTGACATCGCCCCTGCCACTGTCGATCTGGGTGACCGTTCGCTCGTTGATCACATCGCCCGTGGTGGCGGTGAGGCTGACATCACGACCGGCGATGACACCACCAGCCTTGTTGACGATGTTGTGCCCCGCCAGCAGGTCGAGGCGGTTGTCGGCCTGGATCAGGCCGCTGTTGCTGAGGTCATTGCCGGCGCTGGCAGAGAGGTTGTTGCTGGCGCGCAAGGTCCCGGCGTTGCTCAGGTCCTGGCCGGCGATCAGTTTGACGTCGGAGCCCTGGATCAGGGCGCCGTCAGCGGTCAGGCGGTTGTTGGCATTGGCCAGGTACAGTACCGGCACCAGGACCTGCTCGCCGTTGACCTCGGTGTTTTCCAGCCAGACGATGTCATGGGTCAGGGCCGCCACCTGTTCGGACGTCAGGCTGACGCCGACGGCCAGGTTGAGTTCCTGCTTGCTCTTGATGGCGTTGTCCATCAGGTACTTGTAGAGACCTTCGTCAGACGTCTGCCCATCGATGAAACGTTGGCCGGTGCGCGCCGTCACGGCCTGCTGGATCAGTTTCTGCTCGTAGAACCCATCACCCAGGCGCTTGGCGCTGGCGTCCGGGTCGTAACCCAGATTCGACAGCATGTAGTCCGAGCTCATGAACTGCTTGAGGTCGGTCAGCACCGGGTTGGTTTCGATCAGGTACTTCTGCGGGCTGGACTTGCCGGACACATCAGGCAGGCCTCGTACATGGTTGACGACCTGGCTGCCGGCGGGCAGCAGAACACTGCCGGCATCCCCTGGCCCGGCGACATTGCCACTCACGATGGTTGCAGTAGTCGGTCGAGCATTTTGCTCAAGCTGCAGGTCGCCTGCAGTGCCCCGAGCCGCATCGGCCAATGGCAGGTTGCGCGCCTGCCCGTCACCCGCATTCTGCTGGCGCTGGGCAGTATCGACTGCCGAGGAACGCATGCCCTGGGCGCCCGCCACCGTTACCAGCGAAACGCCCTGCCCGCTGAGGCGGAACAGACCATTCTGGCCGGATGGCAGGCTGAAGCCCGGCAGGGTCACCGGATTCACTTGTTGCTGCGCCAGGTTCGGCGGCAGTTGGGCATTGAGCAACACGACCGAAGGCAACACCTTCGCGGTAGCGGTTGCCGCCGAGCGCTGTTGCGTGATTTCGGGACGGGTGTAGTCGACGACCGAACTGTTGATCAGGTTTTGTGTTGCATTGATGGCAACGCTTCCACCCGCCTGGATCACAGCGGCTGCCAGCCCGGTCCCCCCGGACGCGGCCGTCGTGGTGTCTCCGATCAGGCCGCCGCCCCAGGCCGAGGTGTAATTGGTGAAGGCATCGACCGAGATTGGCGTCGGCGTCGACTGGGCGTTGTAGGGCACGACATAACTGCTGATGAACCCATAGTCCGAGCCTTTCTTGGCCCAGCCGGAGTACCAGGTCCGGGTTCGGGTCGTACGACCAGCCACCGCGCCTTCGTTGGTCAGGTTATTGGCAGCGATGTTGATGTTGCCGGCAGCGGTCATCGCGCTGTAGCGGTTGACGATATCCCCACCGTCAATCGTCAGGTTGCGCCCGGACTGCAGGCTGGCTTGCCGGGAATCCTCATCGATGGCGCTCTGGAAGACTTCGGTGGCAATGTAGTTGGTCTGGCGGTGTTTCGAGCCGGTGTAGTAGTTGTTGACGCCAATGCTGCCGGAGACAAAGCTGCTCTTGTAGGTCAGCTTGTCCTTGCGATTGAGCAGGCTCTGCGCCCGCAGGGTCATATCACCCTGGGACTCGAGGCTGCCGGAGATGTTTTCCAGCTGGTTGGCGCGAGTGCCGTCGGCGTACCCGGATACCGTCAATGCCCCCAGGCTGTAGATGTCGCCCTGGTTGTTGGTCAAGGTATCGACCTGCAAGCCCATGTCACCGCCACTGAACAGCAGCGAGCCGTTATTGTTCAGCAGGTCATGAGTCTTGATCGACAGGTTCTGGGCACTGGCCAGGGTGCCGTTGTTGGTCAAGCTGCCGGAAACGACGCTCAGGCCGGCGTTGGAAGTCAGGCGCCCCGCATTGCTCAGCAGGCCGCCCACGTTGAGCGTGCTATCCCCGCCGCCAGCGATACTGCCGGCGCTACCCAGACTGACCGAGGCGGCATTCAGGCCCAGTGTCCCCTGGGTACTGTAGCGACCGTTACCTCCATAGCTGCCGCTCAGGTTCAAACTGGCCGAGCCATCACTGGCGATCAGGCCGTCGTTGTTCCAGTTGCCGCCGGTGCCGGTCAGGCTATCGACAGCCAGCAGTTGCCCGTTGGCCGTCTGGTTCAGGGTACCGATGTTCAGCGTCAGTCGGTTAGCCTGCAGCACACTGCTATTGGTCCAGTTGTCCGCCGTCAGGGTCAGGCCGCCGCGGGTCTGCACATTGCCGCCAGCGTTGAGCAGATTGGCCGTGGCGATATCGAAGGTGCCGCTGCCCACATGCAGCAGGCTGCC
>NZ_AQOH01000066.1 GCF_000364705.1 Pseudomonas fuscovaginae SE-1
GGGCGGCGGCACCGCCGGCGCTGTCCAGGCGATCGAGGGTGGCTACGCTTGCCTGGCCGGTCTTGCTCTCTTTTTCTGCTACTTCGCCGTCTTCTTTGTCGAATTCGTCCCAGCTCAGCATGACGCGTCGTCTCCTGCGTGAAGGCCTGGCGCCCGTGTGAAAACACTGATGATCGGTTTTTCACACGGCACGGTGGCCGCGTTGGATATAAAGGAATCGTTTCTTGCGCTGGCGGTGCAGGCAAACAACGGAAATTTGTACGGGGCCCTCTAGGGGGCGGGTGGCGCAGGGCATTACGCCTGTTCCTGCGGCGATGCCAGCGTGGGAACGTCACCCTGCAAGGGAATGTTGCAAGCCCGTTTTACCGGGACATTATAAGGGCTTTTTTCGCTCAATGGTGTGACGGATTCTGTCCTTGCGTGTGCTTTTCAGGACATGGCTCGCGATTGCAGGGCTTTGGCAGCAAAAGAATTTTTGCGCAGCGGGGGTGTTTGCGACGAGTGGTTTTGCAAGTCGGGCCATGGGCGGTCCGGCGGTTCATCCCGGATGGTACGTACGTCGATGGACCTTTGCCGCCACCGCAAGAATCGCTTCCTGCGGCAGGCGGTTTTCAAGGACCTGGATCAGCCGTTGGAACAACCATTACCCATTACACGATATTCCATGACATGCCGAATACCCCGGGAGTCTTCATAAACCATGCGTGTCGGTACAACTTCGCAAACTTCCGGAATTTCACTCATGGAGATAACTTTATGAATATCCGGATGCAGGGAATAAGTGTATTCCTCCACCGGCAGGTTCTGGCTGGCTACATCGGTCGCCGCGTCGTCGGCCATGGCTGTTGCGCAAAGGCTGCTGAGGACTAGAACAGCAAAAAGTTTCATCGGTTCACCTATTGATGGTCGTGTAGGGGCACGCGGCCCTTGTGGGACCACGTGTGAAACTCTGGAAGTTTGAATTGGAATTAACGGCCTTCGTGGGGGCTGTCGTCTGGTTAATTCGTTGCCTTAGTTGGCGGAGTTGATTTTAAGAGTGCTCAAGTCCCTCATACAGAGGGTCTTTTGATAAAGACTGTTGACAAAACCTGTAACAATCGTCGAAAAACGTCCTGCCCCGAGATATTTGCCATGGGCCGGAAATCGCCACAGGCAGCGTGCTTGAGCCCTGTCGGCGGTATTCACGACGTTTTGTAGGGTTTTGTTACTACCATCGTCGAATGGTCCGGCAGCTCCAGCCCGGCTACAACAGGGCCATAAAACAACAACTATGTCACCGAGGTAAGAAAGATGAGTGCGGCTTCCCTGTACCCCGTTCGCCCTGAGGTTCTGGCCAATACGCTGACCGACGAGGCGACCTACAAGGCGATGTACCAGCAGTCGGTCGTCAACCCTGATGGCTTCTGGCGCGAGCAGGCCAAGCGTCTCGACTGGATCAAGCCTTTCACCACGGTAAAACGGACCTCCTTCGACGACCACCACGTCGATATCAAATGGTTCGCCGACGGCACCCTGAACGTCTCCTATAACTGCCTCGACCGTCATCTGGCCGAACGTGGCGATCAAGTCGCGATCATCTGGGAAGGCGACGACCCTGCCGACTCGCGCAACATCACCTATCGCGAGCTGCACGAGCAGGTCTGCAAGTTCGCCAACGCGCTGCGTGGCCAGGATGTCCATCGCGGCGACGTGGTGACCATCTACATGCCGATGATTCCCGAAGCCGTGGTCGCCATGCTGGCCTGTGCGCGGATCGGCGCGATCCATTCGGTGGTGTTCGGTGGCTTCTCGCCCGAAGCTCTGGCCGGTCGAATCATTGACTGCCGCTCGAAGGTGGTGATCACCGCCGACGAAGGCGTGCGCGCCGGCAAGAAGATTCCGCTCAAGGCCAACGTCGACGATGCCCTGACCAACCCGGAAACCAACAGCATCCAGAAGGTCATCGTGTGCAAGCGCACCGGTGGCGACATCAAGTGGAACCAGCATCGCGACATCTGGTTCGAAGACCTGATGAAAGTGGCGGGCAGCGTCTGTGCGCCCAAGGAGATGGGGGCCGAAGAAGCCCTGTTCATCCTCTATACCTCCGGCTCCACCGGCAAGCCCAAGGGCGTGCAGCACACCACCGGTGGCTACCTGCTGTATGCGGCCCTGACCCACGAACGCGTGTTCGACTACCGTCCAGGCGAGGTCTACTGGTGCACCGCCGACGTCGGCTGGGTCACCGGCCACAGCTACATCGTCTACGGTCCGCTGGCCAATGGGGCGACCACCGTGCTGTTCGAGGGTGTACCGAACTATCCGGATATCACCCGGGTGGCGAAGATCGTCGACAAGCACAAGGTCAACATTCTCTACACCGCACCGACGGCGATCCGCGCCATGATGGCTCAGGGTTCGGCCGCGGTCGAAGGGGCCGATGGCAGCAGCCTGCGCCTGCTCGGCTCGGTGGGGGAGCCGATCAACCCGGAAGCCTGGGACTGGTACTACAGGAATGTCGGCAAGTCGCGCTGCCCGATCGTCGATACCTGGTGGCAGACCGAGACCGGCGGCAACATGATGAGCCCGCTGCCGGGGGCCCATGCCCTCAAGCCGGGTTCCGCGGCCCGTCCGTTCTTCGGTGTGGTGCCGGCGTTGGTGGACAACCTGGGCAACATCATCGAAGGCGCGGCCGAAGGCAACCTGGTGATCCTCGATTCGTGGCCGGGACAGGCGCGTACCCTGTACGGCGACCATGATCGTTTCGTCGACACCTACTTCAAAACGTTCCGGGGCATGTACTTCACCGGCGACGGGGCGCGTCGCGACGAGGATGGCTACTACTGGATCACCGGTCGTGTCGATGACGTGCTCAACGTTTCCGGCCACCGCATGGGGACCGCCGAGATCGAGAGTGCGATGGTTGCCCACCCTAAAGTCGCCGAAGCGGCCGTGGTGGGGGTACCGCACGACATCAAGGGGCAGGGTATCTATGTGTATGTCACCCTCAACAGTGGCGAGGAGCCGAGCGAGGCATTGCGCCTGGAACTGAAGAACTGGGTACGCCGGGAGATCGGGCCGATCGCTTCGCCGGACGTCATCCAGTGGGCGCCGGGACTGCCCAAGACCCGTTCGGGGAAAATCATGCGCCGGATCCTGCGCAAGATCGCCACGGCGGAATACGACGGGCTGGGTGATATTTCGACCCTGGCGGACCCGAGCGTGGTGCAGCACCTGATCGATACCCACAAGACCATGAACGTCGCCTGAGGCGGTTCGGGTGTCTGGGGCCCCGTCCGGCGTTGAGTCGGGCGGGGCTTTTTCATTTCGGCTCTGTAGGGCGGATGATTAAAAAGAGATAAATATCGGTTTTTGCCGTCAGACCTTTCTGATTGTTACCCGTGCACTGCGAAGTAACCAAATATCTCACCTGGCGCCCGCAATCGGGGCATAGGGAAACGCTTTTGCCCGTGCAGGGGTGCGATATCTGTCGAAAGGAACCCCGTCGCACGCTGCACTTGCTGTAATAGAAGGCTTTGCGAATAATAGGCCCGCAATTTGCAGCATGGATCGGTTGCCTTTCTTTTGCTCTTGCATAAAACCCAAGGGCTGTCAATGTGCTGGCTCGGCATTCTCGATGCTTCTGTAATTACTTGTCGCATTGAGGAAATATCGACTTCCGGCCTGTCGTTAGAATGCCGATCACTCGCTGGTCGTTGTGCATGGACCGCCGCCCAATCGGCCCTCGCAGGACGCGGCGCCGTAATCCCTGTTCACCCTTCGCATATTGGGCTCGCGCTCACTCTGCCGTTTTTGCCCTTTACCGATGGAGTCCTAAGATGAAGAAACTCGTGCTTCTTGGCGCCCTGGCACTGTCCGTGCTGTCGCTGCCTACATTCGCCGATGAAAAGCCTCTGAAAATTGGTATCGAAGCGGCCTACCCTCCGTTCGCCTCGAAGGCCCCGGACGGCAGTATCGTCGGTTTCGACTACGACATCGGCAACGCCCTGTGCGAAGAGATGAAGGTCAAGTGTGTCTGGGTCGAGCAGGAGTTCGACGGCCTGATCCCGGCGCTGAAGGTCCGCAAGATCGACGCGATCCTGTCGTCCATGTCGATCACCGACGATCGCAAGAAGTCCGTCGATTTCACCAACAAGTACTACAACACCCCGGCCCGCCTGGTCATGAAGGAAGGCACCGTGGTCAGCGACAGCCTGGTCGAACTCAAGGGCAAGAAGATCGGCGTACAGCGTGGTTCGATCCACAACCGCTTCGCCGAGGAAGTCCTCAAGCCACTGGGTGCCGAGGTCAAGCCGTACGGTTCGCAGAACGAGATCTACCTGGACGTGGAAGCCGGTCGCCTGGACGGTACCGTGGCTGACGCCACCCTGCTGCAGGACGGTTTCCTGAAGACCGATGCCGGCAAGGGCTTCGCCTTCGTGGGTCCGCAGTTCACCGATGTGAAGTACTTCGGTGACGGCGTGGGGATCGCCGTGCGCAAGGGCGACAAGGCCGATCTCGACAAGATCAACGCCGCTATCGCCGCGATCCGTGCCAACGGCAAGTACAAGCAGATCCAGGACAAGTACTTCGACTTCGACATTTACGGCAAGTAAGTCTCGCCAGCTCGTCCGAAATGGCGCAAGCAACAGGATCCCTGCGGTTTGCGCCATTTTTTCATCCCAATTTCCGAGGACCTGAATCATGTTGAAAGGCTACGGGGCTGTCATCCTCGATGGCGCTTGGCTGACGCTTCAGCTCGCCTTGTCGTCCATGGCCCTGGCCATTGTTCTGGGTTTGATCGGGGTGGCGCTGCGTCTGTCGCCGGTACGCTGGCTGGCCTGGCTCGGTGACCTGTATGCCACCGTGATCCGCGGCATTCCCGACCTGGTGCTGATCCTGCTGATCTTCTACGGCGGCCAGGATCTGATCAACCGCGTCGCGCCGCTGCTCGGCTACGACGACTACATCGACCTCAACCCGCTGGCTGCCGGTATCGGCACGCTGGGCTTCATTTTCGGCGCCTACCTGTCGGAGACCTTTCGTGGCGCCTTCATGGCGATCCCCAAGGGCCAGGCCGAAGCCGGCATGGCCTACGGGATGAGCAGCCTGCAGGTGTTCTTCCGGGTGCTGGTGCCGCAGATGATTCGCCTGGCGATCCCCGGTTTCACCAACAACTGGCTGGTGTTGACCAAGGCGACCGCGCTGATTTCCGTGGTCGGCCTGCAGGACATGATGTTCAAGGCCAAGCAGGCGGCGGATGCCACCCGCGAGCCTTTCACCTTCTTCCTTGCAGTGGCGGCGATGTACCTGGTGATCACCAGCGTCTCGTTGCTGGCGCTGCGTCACCTCGAGAAGCGCTACTCGGTAGGCGTAAGGGCGGCTGATCTATGATCTTCGACTACAACGTCGTCTGGGAAGCTATGCCGCTGTACCTCGGCGGCCTGCTGACCACTCTGAAACTGCTGGCCCTGTCGCTGTTTTTCGGCCTGCTGGCGGCGGTGCCGCTGGGCCTGATGCGGGTTTCCAGGCAGCCGCTGGTGAATGGCGCGGCATGGCTCTACACCTATGTGATTCGTGGCACGCCGATGCTGGTGCAACTGTTCCTGATCTACTACGGTCTGGCCCAGTTCGAGGTGGTGCGCGAGAGTTTCCTCTGGCCGTGGCTGTCGAGCGCGACCTTCTGTGCCTGCCTGGCCTTCGCCATCAACACCAGCGCCTATACCGCCGAAATCATTGCCGGCAGCCTCAAGGCCACGCCCCATGGCGAGATCGAGGCGGCCAAGGCGGTCGGCATGTCGCGCTACAAGATGTATCGGCGCATCCTGCTGCCGTCGGCCCTGCGCCGGGCGCTGCCGCAGTACAGCAACGAAGTGATCATGATGCTGCAGACCACCAGCCTGGCTTCCATCGTCACGCTGATCGACATCACTGGCGCCGCCCGTACCGTCAACGCGCAGTACTACCTGCCGTTCGAGGCCTACATCACCGCCGGTGTGTTCTACCTGTGCCTGACCTTCATTCTGGTACGCCTGTTCAAGCTGGCCGAGCGCCGCTGGCTGAGCTACCTGGCTCCACGGAAGCACTGAGATGGAACGTATCGATCATTCGCTGCCCTGGGGCAGCCTGGGTACCGAACGCCAGTTGTCGGTGTTCCGTTTCGGCAGCGGTGAGCGCAAGGCCTACATCCAGGCCAGCCTGCACGCCGACGAACTGCCGGGCATGCGCACCGCCTGGGAATTGAAGAAGCGCCTCGTCGAGCTGGAAGCGCGCGGGGCCCTGAAGGGCGTTGTGGAACTGGTGCCGGTCGCCAACCCGATCGGCCTTGGGCAATTGCTGCAGGGCAATCACCAGGGGCGTTTCGAGTACTCCAGCGGCAAGAATTTCAACCGTGATTTCGTCGAACTGAGCGAGCCGGTCGCGGCGCAGGTCGAGGGGCGGCTGGGTGACGATCCCCATGCCAACGTACAATTGATTCGCCAGGCCATGCGCGATGTGCTGGCCGGGTTGCCGCCGGCCGGCAGCCCGTTGCAGGGCATGCAGCGGATTCTGCTTGGTCACGCCTGCGATGCCGACATCGTGCTGGACCTGCATTGCGACTGCGAGGCGGCACTGCACATGTATGCGCTGCCACAACACTGGCCACAATGGCGCTCGCTGGCCGCGCACCTGAACGTGCGGGTGGCGCTGGTGGCGGAGGATTCCGGTGGCACTTCGTTCGACGAGGCCTGCTCGCTGCCCTGGCTGCGTCTGTCGCGACGTTTCCCGCAGGCTGCGATTCCCCTGGCGGGAATGTCCACCACCATCGAGCTGGGTGGCCAGGCTGATACCGGGCGTGGCGAGGCGCTGGCCCATGCCGAAGGCATCCTGGCGTTCCTGGCCGAGCAGGGGCTGATTGATGGCGAGTGGCCGGCTGCGCAGCACGAAGCCTGCGAGGCCATGCCTTTCGAGGGGACCGAGTTGCTCTACGCGCCCCATGCCGGTGTCGTCAGCTACCTGCGCCCGGTGGGTAGTTGGGTCGAGCCTGGCGAACCGCTGTTCGAAGTGATCGATCCCTTGTCCGACCGGGTCAGCACCGTTTGTGCCGGCACGGCCGGTGTGCTGTTTGCCGTGGAGCGGCTGCGTTACGCCCAACCTTCGATCTGGCTGGCCAAGGTGGCGGGGCGCGAGCCTCTGCGCCACGGGCGCCTGCTCAGCGACTGACCTGACTGTTTTCGTGAGAACCGACCGCATGTACAAGCTTGAAGTCCAAGACCTGCATAAACGCTATGGCAGTCACGAAGTGCTCAAGGGCGTGTCCCTGGCGGCCCAGGCGGGTGATGTGATCAGCATCATCGGCTCCAGTGGTTCCGGCAAGAGCACCTTCCTGCGCTGTATCAACCTGCTGGAGCAGCCGCACGCCGGACGCATCCTGCTCAACAACGAAGAGCTCAAGCTCGTCGCGAACAAGGACGGCGCCATGAGGGCTGCCGATCCCCGGCAGTTGCAGCGCATGCGCTCGCGGTTGTCGATGGTGTTCCAGCACTTCAACCTGTGGTCGCACATGACCGCGCTGGAAAACATCATCGAGGCACCCGTGCACGTGCTGGGTGTATCGAGGAAGGAAGCGCTGGAAAAGGCCGAGCACTACCTGAACAAGGTCGGTGTCGCCCACCGCAAGGATGCCTATCCAGGACATATGTCCGGTGGCGAGCAGCAGCGCGTGGCGATTGCCCGGGCCCTGGCCATGGAGCCGGAAGTCATGCTGTTCGACGAGCCGACCTCGGCCCTCGACCCGGAGCTGGTGGGTGACGTGCTGAAGGTCATGCAGTCGCTGGCCCAGGAAGGCCGGACCATGGTGGTGGTGACCCATGAAATGGGCTTTGCCCGGGAAGTCTCCAACCAACTGGTGTTTCTGCACAAGGGGCTGGTGGAAGAACGTGGCAATCCTCGAGAAGTGCTGGTCAACCCGCAATCCGAGCGTCTGCAGCAATTTCTGTCGGGCAGCCTGAAATAGTCGTCGTTTTTTTTGCTGCCACTGCGCACCAAAATAGGTCATTCTGCGCGCCGTGTGCGGTCTGGTCTACTTTGATGAGGTCGTTCCCGGCCTTTAACCCTGTTCTGCTTTCGGATCGCACGCCATGACTGCCCATCGAATTGGTTTCCTGATTTGGCCCAGCACTAAAGCCTTGACGCTGGCGCTGGCCGAGGAGGCCTTGCGTGTCGCCCAGCGCGTGCATCCGGAGGTGGTCTACGAGCTGTCGTTCCTGCAGGCCGAGGCGCCGGCTGAGGGCGCCGCGGCGGCGACCTGGCAACTGCCGGGGGAGCCTTGGGTGGGCCAGCTCGAGGGCTGCCAGAAACTGTTCCTGCTGGCTGACGAGCCGCCGGCCGTGCTGGCCCCGGCCCTGGCCAGTGCGCTCAAGCAACTGGTGCGTTCCGGTGGCATGATCGGCGGGTTGTCCGCCGGGGTCTATCCGCTGGCCCAGTTGGGGCTGCTCGATGGCTATCGCGCCGCGGTGCATTGGCGTTGGCAGGATGACTTCGCCGAGCGCTTCCCCAAGGTGATCGCCACCAGCCATCTGTTCGACTGGGATCGTGATCGTCTGACGGCCTGTGGCGGCATGTCGGTGCTGGACCTGCTGCTGGCGGTGCTGGCCCGGGATCACGGTGCCGAGCTGGCCGGTGCGGTCTCCGAGGAGCTGGTGGTCGAGCGTATTCGCGAGGGTGGCGAGCGCCAGCGTATTCCGCTGCAGAATCGCCTGGGCTCCAGTCATCCGAAGCTGACCCAGGCGGTATTGCTGATGGAGGCCAATATCGAAGAGCCGTTGACCACTGACGAAATCGCCCAGCATGTCTGCGTGTCCCGTCGGCAGTTGGAGCGGATCTTCAAGCAGTACCTCAATCGTGTGCCAAGCCAATACTACCTGGAGTTGCGCCTGAACAAGGCCCGGCAGATGCTGATGCAGACCAGCAAGTCGATCATCCAGATCGGCCTGTCCTGCGGTTTCTCCTCGGGGCCGCATTTCTCCAGCGCCTACCGCAACTTCTTCGGCGCCACGCCGCGGGAAGACCGTAACCAGCGGCGCAGCAGCAGTCCGTTCGAGCTGTCCTCCGTTCCCGCCGAGCGCGGCTGATACCGGCTATCGGCATCGCTGCCCTGGCGATTGCCATCCTGCTGGCCGGACGGTCTTTCCATCCGGACTCCCGGCGGTTTTCCAAAAATCACGCCGTGGGGTTCTTCAGTCGAAAATCTCCTTGCCGCGACGCTGCATGAAAAGCCTCTCACCGTTTAAACTGCGCCTTTGCGATGCTATTTGTCGCATTGCCGAAAACCCCGGTGAAACCCGGTTTGGCGCTATAAGAAGTTGTCGCTTCGCGACAAGGCCAGACCGAAATCTGTCCTTACAATCCCCCCATCGCTCGCCAGTTTCAGGCAGGCGTTCCTCTTCAGGAGACTCCGATGTCCGTTGAGCAAGCTCCGGTGCAACGCGCCGATTTCGACCAGGTAATGGTTCCCAACTACGCACCTGCGGCTTTCATTCCCGTGCGTGGTGCCGGTTCCCGAGTCTGGGACCAGTCAGGTCGCGAGCTGATCGATTTTGCCGGCGGGATCGCGGTGAACGTCCTGGGCCACGCGCACCCGGCGCTGGTTGGAGCGCTGACCGAGCAGGCCAACAACCTGTGGCACGTCTCCAACGTGTTCACCAACGAACCGGCCCTGCGCCTGGCCAAGAAACTGGTGGACGCGACCTTTGCCGAACGCGTGTTTTTCTGCAACTCCGGCGCCGAAGCCAACGAGGCCGCCTTCAAGCTGGCCCGTCGCGTGGCGTTCGATCGTTTCGGCGAGGAAAAATACGAAATCATCGCGGCGCTCAACAGCTTCCACGGTCGCACTCTGTTCACCGTGAACGTCGGTGGCCAGTCGAAGTACTCCGATGGCTTCGGTCCGAAGATCACCGGTATCACCCACGTGCCGTACAACGACCTGGAAGCACTGAAGGCCGCTGTTTCGGACAAGACCTGCGCCGTGGTCCTCGAGCCGATCCAGGGCGAGGGTGGCGTGCTGCCGGCCGAGCAGGCCTACCTGCAAGGCGCCCGCGAACTGTGCGACCAGCACGACGCGCTGCTGGTATTCGACGAAGTGCAGAGCGGCATGGGCCGTACCGGCAAGCTGTTCGCCTACATGCAATACGGCGTGACGCCGGACATCCTGACCAGCGCCAAGAGCCTGGGCGGCGGTTTCCCGATTGCCGCCATGCTCACCACCGAAGCGCTGGCCAAGCACCTGGTTGTCGGCACCCACGGCACCACCTACGGCGGCAACCCGCTGGCCTGCGCGGTCGGTAACGCGGTGGTCGACGTGATCAATACTCCAGAGGTATTGAGCGGTGTCGCGGCCAAGCACAATGCGTTCAAGACCCGCCTGGAGCAGATCGGCGCCAAGTACGGCCTGTTCACCCAGGTCCGTGGCATGGGCCTGCTGCTCGGCTGCGTGCTGGCCGATGCCTGGAAGGGCAAGGCCAAGGACGTGTTCAACGCCGCCGAACAGGAAAACCTGATGATCCTGCAGGCAGGTCCGGACGTGGTCCGTTTCGCCCCAAGCCTGGTGGTCGAGGACGCCGACATCCAGGAAGGCCTGGATCGTTTCGAACGCGCCGTTGCCAAGCTGACTCAGGCCTGATCGGCCGGGTGCCGGTGTTTCCGTCGTCGAGCCGCACGGCCGGCGACGGACAGATTATTCCTGTGCCGGGCATGCCCGGCATTCTTTTCCCTGCGCCGGCGCTGTCGCCGGCCTGTTTTTCAAGTAAGGAGTGACACCATGCTGGTGATGCGCCCCGCGCAAATGGCTGACCTGGACGAGGTACGGCGTCTGGCCGCCGACAGCCCCATTGGTGTCACTTCCCTGCCGGATGACGAGGATCGGCTGCGCGACAAGATCGCCGCCAGCGAAGCGTCGTTCGCCGCCGAGGTCAGTTTCAATGGCGAAGAAAGCTATTTCTTCGTGCTCGAGGACTCCGACACCGGCAAGCTCGCCGGCTGCTCGGCGATCGTCGCCTCGGCCGGTTACTCGGAGCCTTTCTACAGCTTCCGCAACGAGACCTTCGTGCATGCCTCGCGCGAGCTGAAGATCCACAACAAGATCCACGTGCTCTCGCAGTGCCACGACCTGACCGGCAACAGCCTGCTGACCAGTTTCTACGTGGTGCCGGAGCTGGTGGGCTCGGCCTGGTCGGAGCTCAATTCCCGGGGCCGCCTGCTGTTCGTGGCCAGCCATCCGGAGCGTTTCGCCGACTCGGTGGTGACCGAGATCGTCGGCTACAGCGACGAAAATGGCGACTCGCCGTTCTGGGATGCCATCGGGCGCAACTTCTTCGACCTCAACTATGCCGAGGCCGAGCGTCTCTGCGGCCTCAAGAGCCGGACCTTTCTCGCCGAGCTGATGCCGCATTACCCGATCTACGTGCCGCTGCTGCCGGACGCCGCCCAGGAAGCCATGGGCCAGGTGCATCCACGGGCACAGATCACCTTCGACATCCTGATGCGCGAAGGTTTCGAGACCGATCACTACATCGATATCTTCGACGGTGGCCCGACTCTGCATGCGCGGGTCAGTGGCATCCGTTCCATCGCCCAGAGCCGCGTCGTACCGGTGAAGGTCGGTGACAGCGGCAATCCCGGTCGCCAGTACCTGGTCTCCAATGGCCAGCTCCAGGATTACCGTGCGGTGCTGCTGGAACTCGACTATGCCCCAGGCAAACCGGTGACCCTGGACCAGGAAGCGGCCGAGGCTCTGGGTGTCGGCGAAGGTGGCAGCGTGCGCCTGGTGCCGGTCTGACCCCGGTATCGAAAGCAGCCCTACAGCGAGTTTCGCGGGTGCCGCCAGGCGGTGCCCGTTTGAGGAGATAGTATGATCGTTCGTCCCGTACGCAGCAGCGATTTACCCGCTCTGATAGACCTGGCCCGCAGCACCGGTACCGGCCTGACCACCTTGCCGGCCAACGAGGCGCGGCTGGCCCACCGTGTCGGCTGGGCGGAGAAAACCTTCCGTGGCGAAGCCGGGCGTGGCGATGCGGACTACCTGTTCGTGCTCGAAGACGACAATGGCCGGGTGGTCGGCATCTCGGCGATCGCCGGTGCCGTCGGCCTGCGCGAGCCCTGGTACAACTTCCGCGTCGGGCTGACCGTCAGCGCCTCCCAGGAACTGAACATCTACCGCGAGATCCCGACGCTGTTCCTGGCCAACGACCTGACCGGCAACTCCGAACTGTGTTCGCTGTTCCTGCACGGCGACTGCCGCAGCGGCCTCAACGGGCGGATGCTGGCCAAGGCGCGGATGTTGTTCATCGCCGAGTTTCCACAACTGTTCGGGCAGAAGATCATTGCCGAGATGCGCGGCATGTCCGACGGGAACGGGCGTTCGCCATTCTGGGAAAGCCTGGGGCGGCACTTCTTCAAGATGGAGTTCAGCCAGGCCGACTACCTGACCGGCGTCGGCAACAAGGCGTTCATTGCCGAACTGATGCCGAAGTTCCCGCTGTACACCTGCTTCCTTTCCGAGGGCGCGCGGGCCGTGATCGGCAAGGTGCACACCGACACCGAACCGGCGCTGTCGATGCTCAGGAGCGAAGGTTTCAGCTATCAGGGCTACGTCGACATCTTCGACGCCGGCCCGGCGGTGGAGTGCGAGACCAGCAAGATCCGTGCGATACGCGACAGCCAGGCGCTGGTGCTGGCCATCGGTACCCCGGGTGATGACGCCACGCCGTTCCTGATCCACAACCGTCAGTGCGAAGACTGCCGGATCACGGCCGCTCCCGCCCGGCTCGCGGCGGGCACTCTGGTGGTCGACCCGCTGACCGCCAAGCGTCTTCAATTGAGTGCGGGCGATTCGGTCCGTGCCGTTCCGCTGTCCGCTTCCCGGGAGTCGAAATAATGAGCACGCTTTACATCGCAGGCCACTGGCTCTCCGGCCAGGACGAGGCCTTCGAGTCGCTGAACCCGGTGAGCCAGCAGGTGTTGTGGAGGGGCAGCGGTGCCAGCGCCGCGCAGGTCGAGCAGGCCGTGCAAGCGGCCCGTGAGGCCTTCCCGGCCTGGGCGCAACGTAGCCTGGACGAACGTATCGTCGTGCTCGAGGCGTTTGCCGCCAGCCTGAAAGGCCATGCCGACGAACTGGCCCGCTGCATCGGTGAGGAAACCGGCAAGCCATTGTGGGAAGCCGCGACCGAAGTGACCAGCATGGTCAACAAGATCGCCATTTCGATCCAGAGCTACCGTGAGCGCACCGGCGAGAAAAGCGGCCCACTGGGCGACGCCAGCGCGGTGCTGCGCCACAAGCCCCATGGCGTGGTGGCGGTGTTTGGCCCCTACAACTTCCCGGGGCACCTGCCCAACGGGCATATCGTTCCGGCGCTGTTGGCCGGTAACAGCGTGCTGTTCAAACCGAGCGAGCTGACCCCGAAGGTGGCCGAGCTGACGGTCAAGTGCTGGATCGAGGCCGGTCTGCCGGCCGGTGTACTGAATCTGCTGCAGGGCGCTCGGGAAACCGGTATCGCCCTGGCCGGCAACCCGGGGATCGACGGCCTGTTCTTCACCGGTTCCAGCCGCACCGGCAATCACTTGCATCAGCAGTTCGCCGGGCGTCCGGACAAGATCCTCGCCCTGGAAATGGGCGGCAACAACCCGCTGGTGGTGGATCAGGTCACCGATCTGGATGCGGCGGTCTACACCATCATCCAGTCGGCGTTCATCTCCGCCGGCCAGCGCTGCACCTGCGCCCGTCGCCTGTTGGTGCCGGAAGGGACCTGGGGCGACCAGTTGCTGGCGCGCCTGGTCGAGGTCAGCGGTAACATCGCGGTCGGCGCATTCGACCAACAGCCGGCGCCGTTCATGGGCTCGGTGATTTCCCTGGCGGCAGCGCAGGCCTTGATGGACGCCCAGGCCAACCTGCTGGCCAACGGCGCGCAGGCATTGTTGCCGATGACCCAGCCACAGCCAGGCGCCGCCTTGCTCACTCCAGGCATTCTCGACGTGACGGCGGTCAGCGGGCGTGCGGACGAAGAGTTCTTCGGGCCGTTGCTGCAAGTGATCCGCTATGCGGATTTCGACGCGGCGATCGCCGAGGCGAACAACACCCAGTTTGGTCTGGCGGCGGGTCTGCTGTCGGACTCCGAAGCGCTTTACCGGGAATTCTGGCTGCGCAGCCGGGCCGGGATCGTCAACTGGAACAAGCAACTGACTGGCGCCGCGAGCAGTGCGCCGTTCGGCGGAGTAGGGGCCTCGGGCAATCATCGCGCCAGCGCCTATTACGCCGCGGACTACTGCGCGTACCCGGTGGCCTCGCTGGAAACGCCGAGCCTGGTGGTGCCGGCGAGCCTGACGCCAGGTGTGAAACTCTAACCGGCGTGGGCCTCATTCGCGGGCAAGCCCTGCTCCTACAGGACCCGGGCCGACCGCGAAGGCGGGGCCGGGCGCCGAGCCTGTGGGAGCCGGCTTGCTGGCGATGACCGCGCAGCGGTCGCCATCCACCGCATTACCTGATGCCTATAACAACAGTTTTTCCTGGAGCCTCGCCGATGAAATCCTTTGAAGTCAATTTTGACGGTCTTGTAGGCCCGACCCACAACTATGGCGGCCTGTCCTACGGCAACGTCGCCTCCCAGAACAACAGCCAGCAGGCGTCCAACCCCAAGGAAGCGGCCCTGCAGGGCCTGGCGAAGATGAAGGCGCTGATGGAGATGGGCTTCGTCCAGGGCGTGCTCGCACCCCAGGAACGTCCGGACGTGGCTGCCCTGCGCCGGCTCGGCTTTGCCGGCAGCGATGCCCAGGTGATCGAACAGGCCGCGAAACAGGCCATGCCGTTGCTGGTTGCCAGTTGCTCGGCGTCGAGCATGTGGGTGGCCAACGCCGGTACCGTGAGCCCCAGCGCCGACACCGCTGACGGCCGTGTGCATTTCACCGCGGCGAACCTGAACTGCAAGTACCACCGCAGCATCGAGCACCCGACTACCAGCCGCGTGCTGGGGGCGATGTTCGCTGACGACCAGTACTTTGCCCACCACGCCGCGCTGCCTGCCGTTGCCCAGTTCGGCGACGAGGGCGCCGCCAACCATACGCGCTTCTGCCGTGAGTACGGCGAGGCGGGCGTCGAGTTCTTCGTGTTCGGCCGCAGTGCCTTCGATACCCGTTATCCGACGCCACAGAAATACCCGGCGCGCCAGACCCTCGAAGCGTCGCAGGCGGTCGCCCGCCTGCACGGCTTGAGCGATGACGGCGTGGTTTATGCCCAGCAGAACCCGGCGGTGATCGACCAGGGGGTGTTCCACAACGATGTGATCGCGGTGGGCAACGGCGAGGTGCTGTTCTACCACGAGGACGCCTTCCTCGACACCGACCGGCTGCTCGCCGAGCTGCGGGACAAGCTGGCCCGGCGTGGTGGCAACTTCCAGGCGATCTGCGTACCGCGAGCCCAGGTCACGGTGGAGGATGCGGTACGCTCCTATCTGTTCAACAGCCAACTGCTCAGCCGTGCCGATGGCGGCATGATGTTGATCGTGCCGCGGGAGTGCCGCAACAACGAGCGCGTCTGGCAGTACCTGCAGGGCCTGACCGCTTCCGGTGGGCGGGTTCGCGAGGTGAAGGTCTTCGACCTCAAGCAGAGCATGCAGAACGGCGGTGGACCGGCGTGCCTGCGTCTGCGTGTGGCGCTGAAGGAATCCGAGCTGGCGGCGGTCAACCCAGGGGTTATCATGACCGCGCCGTTGTACGACACGCTGACCCAATGGGTCGAAAGGCACTACCGCGATTCCCTGCGCGAAAGCGACCTGGCCGACCCGCAGTTGTTGCTCGAGTGCCGGACGGCGTTGGATGAACTGACGCAAATCCTTAAACTGGGCGCGGTTTATCCATTCCAGATCAATTGAGCGCGTGAGTCCGGCCTTCAGCCCAAGGCCGGGAGCGCGGCTCTTCTCCAGACGAGAGCATGAACATGAGCGATACCCCCCTGCAGTTGATTCTCGAAGACACCGATGGCGCTCAACTGCAAACTTCCTGCACGCGTTTTGCCGTGATCTGGCAGGGCAAGGAAGTGTGGATCCAGCAGGACGGTCGTGGCCAGTTGCTGATCGGTGTCGACGTCGAGGAAGGCGATACCGAGTATGCCAACCTGCTGCTGCGTCCATTGGCGACTAATCTTGTAAGCCTGCAACTGGAAATGGAGCCGGCCGACGTGGGCGACGACGATCACGTGCACGGTCCCGACTGCAACCACGATCACTGATCAAGGAACACCGCGCTATGCTCGCCCTTGGCAAACTGCTTGAACTGACCCTCGCCGGTCGTGAACCGGCGGAGAAGACTCAACTGACGGTCGAAGGCGTTCGCATGCGCTGGTTGAGTGAGGGCGCGCTGGAAGTGCGGCCCCCCCAGGGGCGGGACAACGGGCTGGACCTGTTGCTGTCCGCCGGCATCCACGGCAACGAGACAGCGCCGATCGAACTGCTCGATCGCCTGTTGCATGACATCGCCCGCGGCGACCTCAAGCCTCGGGCACGCATTCTGTTCCTGTTCGGCAACCCCGAGGCGATGCGCCGCGGCGAGCGTTATATCGAGCAGGACATCAACCGGCTGTTCAACGGTCGCCATGAGCAGAGCAGCGGCAACGAGGCGTTGCGGGCCTGCGAGCTGGAGCGGTTGGCGGCGAGCTTTTTCAGCGTGGCCGATCGCAGCCGGCTGCACTACGACCTGCATACCGCGATTCGTGGTTCGAAGATCGAGCAGTTCGCGCTCTATCCCTACAAGGAGGGGCGTGCGCACTCGCGTCAGGAGCTGGCGCGCCTGCAGGCCAGCGGGATCAGCGCGGTGCTGCTGCAGAACAAGCCTTCCATCGTCTTCAGCAGCTACACCTACGACAAGCTCGGGGCCGAGGCCTTCACCCTGGAACTGGGCAAGGCCCGGCCGTTCGGGCAGAACCAGGGCGTCGATGTGTCGCGCCTCGAGCTACGCCTCAAGCAGCTCATCGAGGGTAGCGAGCCGGCCACCGGGCAGGGGTTGGACGGCCTGCAACTGTTCAGCGTGGCGCGGGAGGTCATCAAGCACAGCGATGCCTTCCTGCTGCACCTGCCGGCGGATATCGAAAACTTCTCGCCACTGCCCAAGGGCTACCTGCTGGCCGAGGACCTGGCGGGCAGCCGTTGGGTGGTGGAGGAAGACGAAGCACGGATCGTTTTCCCCAACCCGAAGGTGAAGAACGGCCTGCGCGCGGGGATCCTGGTGGTACCGTCCGGCAGCGAACAACTGGCCTGACGCCTGCTCAATCCTCCCGGTACTGTTTACGTGGCGGGATGCCGAGTTCCCGGCGCAAACCGTTTTCGCTGAAGGCTTCGGGGTTGCTGCTCAGGGGCCCGGGATGGCCGGCAAACTGGAATGCGACACCCTCGACATTCAGCCCGACGGCCTGCAGTTCGAGGTTGGGTATGGTGTCGCGAGGCCTGTCGCCATCGATGCCATCTTGGCTCAAGCCTGGGAACATCGTTCCGGTCACATAGTTATAGGCATGACACAGTTCGTGATACAGATGCACGATGCTGGTGACCTCGCCCTTGAGGAACGACGGATCGTAGTAGACCTGGCAGCCGTCGGCCGGCGGGCCGGCTTGGCCGTTTTCCAGGAACGGGTAGCTTTGCTCCAGGCGATTCGGGATGCACATGCCGTTTTCCTCTTCGCTCAGTTCCCGGATCACGACGGGAATTCCACTTCTTTCCCGGGCCTGGCCCAGGGCATCGAGCAGTTGCCGGCCATTTTCGGAGCCCAGTAGCAACCTCAGGTCGTCATTGACCCGTTCCTGGAATTGCGTCGAGCCTTCGACGACCACACCGCAACTGTCCAGCTCCTTGGCAGCGATGATGACGCCGGGATCTTCAAAACGGCCGGGTGGTGCTGCTCCAGCGGCGGAGTAGGCATTGAACAACCGAACATCCGGCCTGAGGTTGTCGACGATGTCGGTTCCCGTCCCGGTGTAGGCGGTGGTGCGGGCGGCTCCGGAAATGAGGTGGTCGTCACCATCGGAGCCGCTGAGCACGCTGTGGCCCGTACCGCCCTGCAACAGGTCGTCACCCTGGCCTCCGTCGAGGAAGCAGGGGCCTTTGCCCCCGATCAAGGTATCGCGACCCTGGCCGCCGTAGGCGGTGATGGCGCCGCTACCCATGGCCCTGACCAGATCGTCGCCGGCGCCGGCCTCGACATAGCTGGCGCCGCTGCGGGTGAAAACCCGGTCGTTGCCGGCGCCTGCGTTGACCTTGGTGAAGCCGCCACCAGCCACGACCAGGTCGTTTCCCTCGGCCGAATCGATGAAGACCGTGGTCTTGACCGCGTCGTCCACCCTGATTCGGTCATCGCCTGCCTGCGTGCGCAGGACGATCACCTGGGTGTCCGACGCCAGGTCGAGGTGATAGCGGCGCTCGTTGATGTCGATGATCAGGTGGTCGGTCTGGTGGAGATGGATGCGGTCGTCGTCGTTGCCGCTGGTAAAGACCAGGTGGTCGGTCGGGCCGCGATAGCTGGGTGGCGCCTGCAATCTGTGGCGCTCGATCAGGATGTTGGTGTCCTGGTGAACCGGGTGTACCTGCAGGCTCCTCTCATCGCCCGGGTACTGCCGCAGAGGGGCGATGGTGGGCGTGTTGGTTTCAGTATTGCCGGCGATCCGGTACTCATGCTCGGACGCGACGGCCGGAGTCGGGTTCAGGCTGGAAAAATCGTTCATGGTGCCTCCGTGGGCGTTGGGTCTCGATAGCGCTGAAAAGCGCAAGGGGCGAGCCCACTTAACCCTGAAAGGGAGGCGGGGAGAGCGTAGATAGTTATGTGGGGGCGTGACCTGCCGGCACGGGCCGGCAGGTCGAGGCGACTTCAGACCGCCAGTTTCTGTACGGCCGGACGTGGCAGCGCGCGTAGCTTGCTCAGGGTGTCGGCGCAGGTTCTTGCGGCTTCCTGGCCCTTGTGCACGAAGTGATCGAAGAAGAACTTCTGGTGTTCCTCGCCAGCGTGGAAATGGTGAGGGGTCAGGACCACGGAGAACACCGGAACTTCGGTGTCCAGCTGGACTTGCATCAAACCGTCGATCACGGCGGTGGCAACGAAGTCATGACGGTAGATTCCGCCGTCGACCACCAGGCCGGCAGCCACGACGCCGGCATAACGGCCCGATTTGGCCAGCAGCTTGGCGTGAAGGGGGATTTCGAAGGCGCCGCCGACTTCGAAGAAATCGATATCGCTTTCCTGATAACCGAGCTTGGCGATTTCGCTGACGAAGCCGTGGCGGGCCTGGTCGACAATATCCTTGTGCCAGCAAGCCTGGATGAAGGCGATGCGCTGGTTTTGATGGATAGGGGTGGTTTGCATCTGTTCTGACTCCTGTTTGTATGAAAAACAGGGCGTTATGAATCGAATGGGATTCAAGGGTACGTCCAGGTCGGCGGTACGCCGCTGTCGGGCAGGCGCACGGCGACCCAGGGAAACGGCCCTTGGGTGCCAATCCCGTTCTCTCTTCATCCGGACTATGACCGTCGGCCCCGGAATCGCACCGGGTCTGCTGACCTTGGAGATGGACTGTCGGGACCGTCCGCCTCGTCAAGCGCTCGCGGGCTAGGCGTGTTACGCGCCATTACCGCCGGTGGGGAATTGCACCCCGCCCTGAGAACGTTGCCACCTGTCTTTCTGGTGGCGGCGATTTTTTACCATATATTTTCAGGGTGTGCATGGGGGGCTTACGATGAGAATCATCGAATCTTCCCTGCGCGCCTGGGCATTTACCGCGGCAGCGCTTGATTATCGCGGGCCATGGCCGCAGTAATGGCTTTCGAGCGGGACGTTCCCGACACCACCCTTCATGACGAGGCCTGTCTCATGACTGTCATCGATCTTCGCAGCGACACGGTTACCCAACCCAGCGCCGGCATGCGCGCCGCCATGGCGAGCGCTCCCCTGGGGGACGATGTGTATGGCGAGGATCCGACGGTCAATCGGCTCGAAAGCGAGCTGGCCACCAGGCTGGGTTTCGACAGTGGACTGTTCGTGCCTTCCGGGACCATGAGCAACCTGCTCGGGTTGATGGCCCACTGTGGCCGGGGCGATGAGTACATCGTCGGCCAGCAATGCCATACCTATAAGTACGAAGGCGGCGGTGCCGCGGTGCTTGGTTCGATTCAGCCGCAGCCGCTGGAGGTGCAGGCCGACGGCTCGCTGGACCTCGAGCAGGTGCGGACGGCGATCAAGCCCGATGACTTCCACTTTGCCCGCACCCGTCTGCTGGCCCTGGAAAACACCATGCAAGGCAAGGTCCTGCCACTGGAATACCTGGCGGCGGCCCGTAGCCTGACCCGTGAGCTGGGGTTGGCACTGCACCTGGACGGTGCCCGGCTGTACAACGCGGCGGTCAGGCTGGGGATCGATGCGCGGGAAATCACCCGGCATTTCGACTCGGTGTCGGTCTGCCTGTCCAAGGGGTTGGGGGCTCCGGTCGGCTCGGTGCTGTGCGGCAGCGAGGAACTGATCGGCAGGGCGCGGCGGTTGCGCAAGATGGTCGGTGGCGGCATGCGCCAGGCCGGCCTGCTGGCGGCGGCGGGGCTGTATGCCCTGGAGCATCAGGTCGGACGCCTGGCCGATGATCACGCCAATGCGCGGCATCTGGCCGACGGGTTGCGTGATGCCGGCTACCGCATCGAGGCGGTGCAGACCAACATGGTTTACGCTGACCTGGGGACGCGAGCCGAGGCCCTCAAGGCATTCGCCGCCGAGCGCGGCGTACGGCTGAGCGCCGCGCCCCGCTTGCGGATGGTCACGCATATGGACGTCGATCGTACACAAATCGAGCAGGTGGTCGCGGTATTCGCCGAATTTAACCGCCAATGAGCCTGCAGGCCGTCCAATTGACGGTTTCTATCGTATAAACACACTGTACCCGGGGCTCAGGGCCGATATAATGCGGCCCTTTGCAAGTCGCAAATCCATTCAGACGTGATGCACTTGCCTCCGGCCGCAGACTCCGTGGAAGAACCTATGAAAAGCGCAGAAATCCGTGAAGCCTTCCTTCGCTTCTTCGAAGAGCAGGGCCACACCCGTGTCGCCTCGAGCTCTTTGATTCCGGGCAACGACCCGACCCTGTTGTTCACCAACGCGGGGATGAACCAGTTCAAGGATTGTTTCCTGGGCCAGGAAAAACGCGCCTATACCCGCGCGGTCAGCAGCCAGAAGTGCGTGCGTGCCGGCGGCAAGCACAACGACCTGGAAAACGTCGGTTATACCGCACGTCACCACACGTTCTTCGAAATGCTCGGCAACTTCAGTTTCGGCGACTACTTCAAGCGCGATGCCATCACCTTCGCCTGGACTTTCCTGACTTCCGAAAAATGGCTGAACCTGCCCAAGGAGAAGCTCTGGGTCACCGTCTACGCCAGCGATGACGAAGCCTACGATATCTGGACCAAGGAGGTCGGCGTACCCGCCGAGCGCATGGTTCGCATCGGCGACAACAAGGGCGCGCCCTACGCCTCCGACAACTTCTGGACCATGGGCGATACCGGCCCGTGCGGTCCCTGCACCGAGATCTTCTACGACCACGGCGCCGACATCTGGGGCGGCCCACCCGGCTCACCGGAAGAAGATGGCGACCGCTACATCGAGATCTGGAACAACGTGTTCATGCAGTTCAACCGTACCGCCGACGGTGTGCTGCACCCGCTGCCGGCGCCATCGGTGGACACCGGCATGGGCCTGGAGCGGATCAGCGCGGTGCTGCAGCACGTTCACTCCAACTACGAAATCGACCTGTTCCAGAGCCTGCTGAAGGCTTCGGCGCAGGCCATCGGTTGCGCCAACGACAACCAGGCTTCGCTGAAGGTGGTGGCCGACCATATCCGTTCCTGCGGCTTCCTGATCGCCGACGGCGTGCTGCCGTCCAACGAAGGTCGCGGCTATGTACTGCGTCGGATCATTCGTCGCGCCTGCCGTCATGGCAACAAGCTGGGCGCCAAGGGCAGTTTCTTCTATCAGATCGTCGCCGCGCTGGTGGCCGAGATGGGCGAAGCCTTCCCTGAGTTGAAATCCCAGCAGGCGCACATCGAGCGCGTGCTCAAGGCTGAAGAGGAGCAGTTCGCCAAGACCCTGGAACAGGGTCTGAAGATCCTCGAGCAGGACCTGGCCGAGCTCAAGGGCAGCATCGTCCCTGGTGACGTGGTGTTCAAACTCTACGACACCTACGGCTTCCCGATGGACCTGACCGGCGATATCGCCCGCGAACGCAACCTGACCCTCGACGAGGCCGGCTTCGAGCGCGAGATGGAAGCCCAGCGTGAGCGTGCCCGTTCCGCCAGTTCCTTCGGCATGGACTACAACAGCCTGGTCAAGGTCGATGTGGCCACCGAATTTACCGGCTACAGCGCCACCAGCGGTTCGGCGAAAGTTGTCGCGCTCTATAAAGAAGGACAGTCGGTCGACGTCTTGAATGAAGGTGAAGAGGGCGTCGTGGTCCTGGACCAGACGCCGTTCTACGCCGAGTCGGGTGGTCAGGTGGGTGATTGCGGTTATCTCAAGGCGGCGGCTGGTCGTTTCGACGTGCGTGATACCACCAAGACCGGCGGTGCTTTCCTGCACCACGGTGTGTTGGCCCAGGGCAGTCTGCTGGTGGGTGCCCAGGTCGAGACCCAGGTTGCCGCCGAAGTGCGTCATGCCACCTCGCTGAACCACTCGGCCACTCACTTGCTGCACGCTGCCCTGCGCCAGGTGCTGGGTGACCACGTGCAGCAGAAAGGCTCGCTGGTCGATAGCCAGCGCCTGCGCTTCGACTTCAGTCACTTCGAAGCGATCAAGCCGGAGCAGATCAAGGCTCTGGAAGATATCGTCAACGCCGAGATCCGCAAGAACTCGGTGGTGGAAACCGAAGAAACCGACATCGACACCGCCAAGAAAAAAGGCGCGATGGCGCTGTTTGGAGAGAAATACGGGGACACCGTGCGCGTGCTGAGCATGGGCGGTGACTTCTCCGTCGAACTGTGTGGTGGTATCCACGCCAACCGGACCGGCGACATCAGCCTGCTGAAGATCATCAGCGAAGGTGGTGTGGCCTCGGGTGTGCGGCGCATCGAGGCGGTGACCGGCGCTGCGGCGCTGGCCTACCTCAATGCCGCTGAAGAGCAACTCAAGGAAGCCGCGAACCTGATCAAGGGCAATCGCGACAACCTGATCGACAAGCTGTCGGCTGTGCTGGAGCGCAACCGCCTGCTGGAAAAACAACTCGAGCAATTGCAGGCCAAGGCCGCGAGCGCTGCGGGTGACGACCTGTCGGCCCAGGCCCAGGACGTCAAAGGTGTGAAAGTCCTGGCCGCACGCCTGGACGGCCAGGATGGCAAGGCCCTGCTGGCGCTGGTCGATCAGCTGAAAAACAAACTCGGCCGCGCAGTGATCCTGCTCGGCAGTGTCCATGAGGAAAAGGTCGTGCTGGTTGCTGGCGTGACCAAGGACCTGACCGGCCAACTCAAAGCCGGTGATCTGATGAAACAGGCCGCTGCGGCGGTGGGTGGCAAGGGCGGTGGTCGTCCGGACATGGCGCAGGGCGGCGGTACCGACGCCTCGGCGCTGGACGCAGCACTGGCCCTGACCGCGCCATTCGTCGAGCAGGGCG
Organism: Pseudomonas fuscovaginae SE-1; assembly: GCF_000364705.1. GTDB lineage: Bacteria > Pseudomonadota > Gammaproteobacteria > Pseudomonadales > Pseudomonadaceae > Aquipseudomonas > Aquipseudomonas fuscovaginae_A. The sequence continues at coordinate 23,624 of NZ_AQOH01000066.1, forward strand.
TTTAAGGCTTCGCGCCAATGCCTATCGTCTAGTGATAGGCAGCGTGGCTGTGGTTTGAATGATTAATGGGCGCCCCTTTACGGGCTGAGGCGGCTTAGAAATGGCTTTGATCGTACAGAAATTTGGAGGCACCTCAGTCGGCACTGTCGAGAGAATCGAGCAGGTCGCCGACAAGGTTAAGAAATTCCGCGAAGCCGGCGATGACCTGGTGGTTGTACTGTCTGCGATGAGCGGCGAAACCAATCGCCTGATCGATCTGGCCAAACAAATCAGTGGCGAGAACCAGCCGGTTCCGCGCGAACTGGACGTGATCGTTTCCACCGGGGAGCAGGTGACCATCGCCCTGCTGGCCATGGCGCTGATGAAGCGCGGCGTGCCAGCGGTGTCGTACACCGGCAACCAGGTGCGGATCCTGACCGACAGTGCACACACTAAAGCACGCATCCTGCAGATTGACGATCAGAAGATTCGTGCTGATTTGAAGGAAGGTCGCGTGGTTGTTGTCGCCGGTTTCCAGGGCGTCGACGAGAACGGCAATATCACCACCCTCGGTCGTGGCGGTTCCGATACCACCGGTGTGGCCCTGGCCGCCGCCCTGAAGGCAGACGAGTGCCAGATCTACACCGACGTCGATGGCGTCTACACCACCGACCCGCGGGTCGTGGCGTCGGCCCAGCGCCTGGACAAGATCACTTTCGAGGAAATGCTGGAAATGGCCAGCCTCGGCTCCAAGGTCCTGCAGATCCGAGCAGTCGAGTTCGCCGGCAAGTACAACGTTCCGCTGCGCGTTCTGCACAGCTTTAAGGAGGGTCCGGGTACCCTCATTACTATTGATGAAGAGGAATCCATGGAACAGCCGATCATTTCCGGCATCGCCTTCAACCGCGATGAAGCCAAGCTGACCATCCGTGGCGTGCCCGATACTCCGGGCGTGGCCTTCAAGATTCTCGGTCCGATCAGTGCCGCCAACATCGAAGTCGACATGATCGTGCAGAATGTCTCGCACGATAACACCACCGACTTCACTTTCACCGTGCACCGCAACGACTATCAGTCGGCGCAGAACGTGCTGGAGAACACCGCGCGTGAAATCGGCGCGCGGGAAGTGATCGGCGACACCAGGATCGCCAAGGTCTCGATCGTCGGTGTCGGCATGCGCTCCCACGCGGGCGTGGCCAGCCGCATGTTCGAAGCGCTGGCCAAGGAAAGCATCAATATCCAGATGATCTCCACTTCCGAAATCAAGGTTTCGGTGGTGATCGAGGAGAAATACCTTGAGCTGGCCGTACGTGCGCTGCACACGGCATTCGAGCTGGACGCTGCGGCCCGACAGGGCGAGTGATAGCGTGACGACAAAGGGCGCGGTTGAACCGCGCCCTTTGTATTTTTTGATAAGTGTGGGCAGGTGCTGTTCTTTTGCCCGCTCTCGTCAATACTTAGGGACGTAGGGCTATGGCTATCTTGCGTGTAGGCCGAAGCCCTTTTTTTTGCAGACTGTGTTGTCCCTGAACTGAAATGCGTGAGGAGATAGGTATGTTGATTCTGACTCGTCGGTGCGCAGAAAGCCTGATCATTGGTGATGGCGAAATCACTGTGACCGTGCTCGGCGTCAAAGGAAATCAAGTGCGTATTGGTGTCAACGCCCCCAAGGAAGTGGCCGTCCACCGTGAGGAAATCTACCTGCGGATCAAGAAAGAGAAGGACGAAGAACCAAGCCATTAATTTTTCTCGTTTTTTTTGTTTGCAAACGGGGAAAAAGCTGGTTAATATACGCCCCGTGTTGCGGAGAGCTGGCCGAGTGGCCGAAGGCGCTCCCCTGCTAAGGGAGTACACCTCAAAAGGGTGTCGGGGGTTCGAATCCCCCGTTCTCCGCCATTATTTGCTTAGTGCGTTACGATCTGGCTTATTCTGTAAGTTGTTGAAATTACTAGAAAAAGTGCTTTACAAAAAGATCTGACGACCTATAATGCGCGGCAACAAATGCACTCGTAGCTCAGCTGGATAGAGTACTCGGCTACGAACCGAGCGGTCACAGGTTCGAATCCTGTCGAGTGCACCATACACCAGAAAGCCCGCACATGTTGCGGGCTTTCTGCTTTCTGCTTTCTAGCGTTTGACGCATCCTTTCTCATCGAACTGCACCTGGCTGCTGCGGCCTTTCTTCAGGTTGTAATGATAGCGTGTGCTGCTGTTGCCTGTGCTTATCCTGTCCGGCTTGCCCAGGGCGCTCTCCACTTCCTGGCGATTCATGCCGGGGCGCACCTGTTGCTGGATGATGGCCTGGCGTCGTGAGCGTGCATCGAGGAGATTGCCACATCCATCGTCATGTTCGCCTACTACGATCAGCTCCCGGGGTGCTGCAGGTGGTTCCTTGGATGCCGGTTGCCGCCTGGCAGGCAGTACTGTGCTGCCGGGGGCGGTATTGTCTGCGCGTTGTGTCCTCGGGTGGCTGTCGTGCGGGCAGCCCAATGTGGTGAAGGTGATGTGGCCGCTGGCGTCTTCGCAGCGCTGCACCGTTGCGGCGCTTGCAGTGGGCTGGTACAGCGCAAGGGGAATCAGTAGGCAGCAGGTTCTTGGCGGCATCGACGGTCCTCCATGGCAGTCGTTACCCAAGCCTAGTCGCGGACTTTTGCAGCAGGCGTGTGTTTTCTTTTCGGGATGCGTCGTCGAATTGGAAAGTCGCTGAAGAATGTCTGGCTTTTCTCGCAAGCGCTTGTTCTTGCCAAGATTTTTGCCGTTAAAGCGTCTAAGGCAGTGTATGATTGCGCCCGTCAGCCCCGCCGGGGCTTGTGGAAAACCTCCATGGACTTACCCAGTAGTTACTCAGTATCCCGCTTTGCCAATCAAGAATTGACTGATTGATCCTTCCGGCGTGTTCCACTGCTGGGAGTGGAGTTCGCCTATGACCGAAATCGAAGTAAAGAAATCTCAAGAAAGCCTGCAGGACCGCCTGGCTCAAGTCGTCGAGCTTCTGCATCGTCAGCGGGTGGTCGAGGACCTGACTCATCGTCAGGAAGGTCATCATCAGGACCGGGTGGAGAACCTGGTTCACCGGCAGAATCTGGTCGAACTGCAGCGCAAGCTCGATGACCTGCACTCCGCCGACGTCGCCCACATTCTCGAGGCCTTGCCCCTGGATGATCGCCTGACGGTCTGGCAATTGGTCAAGGCCGAGCGCGATGGCGACATTCTGCTCGAAGTATCCGACGCCGTTCGCGAAACGCTGATCGCCGACATGGACGATCACGAGCTCCTGGCCGCGGCCAAGGAGATGGATGCCGACGAATTGGCCGACCTCGCGCCCGAACTGCCACGGGACGTGGTGCACGAGCTGATGGAAGCTCTCGACGGTCAGCAGCGTGAGCGAGTTCGCTCCGCGCTGTCCTATGACGAGGAGCAGGTCGGTGCGCTGATGGACTTCGAGATGGTCACCATCCGTGAAGACGTCAGCCTGGAAGTGGTATTGCGTTACCTGCGTCGGCTCAAGGAGTTGCCGGGACACACCGACAAGCTGTTTGTGGTGGACTATGACGGTGTGCTCAAGGGCGTGTTGCCCATCAAGCGGTTGCTGGTCAATGATCCGGAGAAGCAGGTGGCCGATGTCATGGCCAGTGATCCGGTCAGTTTCCACCCGGACGAGGACGCCTATGACGCGGCACAGGCCTTCGAGCGTTATGATCTCATCTCGGCGCCGGTGGTCGACAAGAACGGCAAGCTGATCGGTCGCTTGACCATTGACGAGATGGTCGACCTGATCCGTGAGGAGAGCGAGAGCGAAGTCCTCAGTATGGCGGGTCTGCGCGAAGAAGAGGATATCTTCGCGTCGGTCTGGAAATCCTTGCGTAACCGCTGGGCATGGCTGGCGATCAACCTGATCACCGCTTTCATCGCCTCGCGGGTGATCGGTCTTTTCGAGGGTTCTATCGAGAAGCTGGTGGCGCTGGCCGCGTTGATGCCTATCGTCGCGGGGATTGGCGGCAACTCCGGCAACCAGACCATCACCATGATCGTACGCGCGATGGCCCTGGATCAGGTCAGTACCGGCAATACTTCGCGGTTGATGCGCAAGGAGCTGGCGGTAGCGCTGCTCAATGGCCTGATATGGGGTGGGGTGATTGGCGTCGTGGCTTATGTGCTGTATGGCAGTTGGTCGCTGGGCGTGGTCATGACGGCCGCGATGACGCTGAACCTGCTGTTGGCGGCCTTGATGGGCGTACTTATTCCCATGACGTTGGCGCGTCTGGGGCGCGATCCGGCGATGGGCTCCAGCGTCATGATCACTGCCATGACTGACAGTGGTGGCTTTTTCATCTTTCTCGGGCTGGCGACGCTTTTCCTGCTCTGAATCTTCGGGCGCAGCCTTTTGGCTGCGCCATTTCCCTCCAGGTTTCCGGATTTTCTCCGGGGCCTTCCCGAATTTGACGCAAAAAAAAGCCAGCACGAGGCTGGCTTGAGCTTTCAGGGATGAATCAGCTGGCGTCTGCGGCCATTTCGGCGTCGTGTGCAATCAGCGACACCAGGGCATTTTGCTGACGATGGGACAGTTGACGGAAGCGTTGCAGCAGCTCGCGCTCATGCAGGGACAGTTCTGGGCTGTCCAGGCGCATGCTGAGCTCGTCGCCCAAGGCACCTTCCTGAATAAGACTCTGCTCCAGGCGTGCAATGATCTCGGAATTCATGCTGCGGTGGTGGTTACGAGCCACGTCGGCGATGCGTTCCCGCATTCCATCGGGCAGACGCACGACGAATTTGTCAGCTGTACGGCTGGAATAAATTGCCTGTTTCAATGGGCGCATAGTTTTAAACCGGTTAGTTCAGGGGAGCGGTTCTCGGAATTGGCCGCAGGATGTCAGTAGGACAGCATGCTTTGCCAAATGTTCAACCTGAATTGAGATGAGGCCCGCATCATGCCTCAAATTTGCCAGATCATTGGCGTCAATTCTGTGACAAATATTGAACTGGATAAAGGCGATATGCCAGCACCAATTATCAGAAATGCGCACTGGTTTGAAAGTTTTTTGCCGGTGCGGTGCTCTGATCGGCCATCCCAAGCCAGTCTGGAGGCTGAAAGCCTTCCTGCCGCATATGCTACGCGGTGATCTGGCCTTTTGCCTCTATTGTTCAAGGATAGTGGCAAATAGCTGATTTGCTAGTGGACGAACGGTCTGCGGCTGGAGGGGCGGTGGCTTTTCCGACCAGTGTGCCTTGGATGGGGCAAAAGGCTGTCCCGGTTATCAGGGGGGCACCGGTGGCTTAGGGCAATCGAGAGGCGGCTTACCGTTAAAAAGCCCATGGATGACATGACAAACGATGGCGTGCCCGTTAACATGCACGCCGTCCTCCATGCCACCTGCTCAGGTGGTGCTCGTTGTCTCAGTAGCTCAATTGGATAGAGCATCCCCCTCCTAAGGGGAAGGTTGGCAGTTCGAACCTGCCCTGGGACACCATATGAATCAAGCCTTGCAGTCTCAGGCGAAGCTCTCGTTGCCTGCACGACGCGTCGTTGCGGCGTCCTGCGCCAACCGTCTCCCTCGCCTGCGCAGATAAATCATGTGTGCACTCAATCCCACGATCAGCATGACCGCGATGGTGCCCTGCGCCCTCAGTTGTATGAATGAAGGCAGGACCTGCCAGGCATGATGAATCCCCTCGAAAACTTGATCGTTCATCTGGTTTCGCGTCTGATCGATCTTACGGTTATCCGGATGCTGCGAGCATGGCTTCGGCAGAGCGCCGCGCCCGGCTGGTTCGGTGGGTTGTCGGACGCGCGTGCCGCCCGTGTGCCGAGAGTCATCCATGGAAGTCCAGGGCAACAATGGCGTATTGACGTGCTGGCGGAAATTGCCGGTATGTCGCGCTCCAATTTCTGTGAGCGCTTCAGCGCATTGGTTGGGCGCTCGCCGCTGCGTTATCAGAACGAAGGGCGGTTGACGCTGGCGAAAAAAGGCGGTTTGGTCGCCATGATTGGCCCCATGATGGCCATCCTCCAATTGTTCTGCTTGTGATGTCTGGCGGCTACCTCTTATATAGAGGGAGTTTTCTGTTATCGACTACCAGGAGGGAAGCAAGCCATGAGTGAAGCGTGGAGCGAAGGTTATTTCACCGATGAGGGGTACACCTACGGCTATAGCCGGGAGATCAACCCGGTCTTCCAGCGCTACTGCTTGTTGTTGCGTGGTTTCGCAACCCTGGAGAGCGCAAATCCCTATCATTGCGAGCTGGGCTTTGGCCAGGGCGTCTCGATCAATATTCACGCGGCGGCGAACCCGGGGGTATATGTCGGGACCGACTTTCATCCGGCACAGGCTGCGCATGCCAATACGTTGGCGGTGGCCAGTGGTAGCAATGCCCGGCTGTATGACGACAGCTTCGAACAGTTGTTGGCACGCAATGACCTGCCGCAGTTCGACAGCATCAGCCTGCACGGTATCTGGACCTGGGTCAGTCGCGATAACCAGAAGTTGATTGTCGAATTCGCCCGGCGGCATCTCAAGCCGGGTGGGTTGCTGTATGTCAGCTACAACTGCTTGCCGGGTTGGTCGCCTTCGGCGCCGTTACGCCAGTTGTTCAGTCTCCACGACCGTTTTGCCTCCAGTGCCTCGACGCCTCCTGCCGAGCGTATAGATGCAGCATTGCAATTCTCCGAGGCCTTGTTGGCGGCAAATCCCCTGTATGCCGATGCGGCCCCTAACGTCGTTGCCAGGCTGCAGAGCATCAAGGGGCAGAATCGCCAGTATGTTGCCCATGAGTATTTCAATCGCGACTGGAACTGCATGTATTTCACCGATGTGGTCGATGCCTTGTCCGCTGCCAAGCTCGACTATGCCACGACGGCTGTGCCGCTCGATTCGGTGGATCCACTCAACCTGACGGGTGAGGGCATGGATTTTCTGGAGGGGATCGAACATTCCATTGTGCGCGAGCAGGCTCGTGATTATTTCGTCAATCAACATTTCCGACGGGACCTGTACCAGCGCGGTGCTATCAGACTATCTACAGCGGAGCAGCGCGAAGGCATGCTCAATACCCGCTTTGTCCTGTTGCAGGCAGCGGAAAGCGTTCCGGCTACCGTCAAGGGGCCAGCAGGTGAGGCGACCTTGCAGTCGGAGATATATGGTCCCGTGCTTGAGGCGTTGGCGGCGAAGGGCTATGTGCCGAAAACCTTGCGGCAGTTGTTGGGGGCTGTGCCTTCGATGGCGTATGGCGACCTGGAGCAGGCGATAACGGTACTGGTTGGCATGGGCGTCGCGGCGCCCTGCCAGAGCGAGGCTGCCGAAAAGCTGGTGCAGGCCAATTGCAGTGCTCTGAACCTGCACCTGTGCAAGCGTTCGCTGTTCAACAATCCTATCCCCAGCCTGGCCAGCCCGGTGACCGGAGGGGGTGTGCCGATCAGTCGTTTCGGGCAACTGTTCCTGATATCGATCATGCAGGGTAAGAAGCACCCGGCTGAATGGGCGCAGTTTGCGTGGGGGATCCTCAGCGCGCAGGGGGAGGGGATAGTCAAGGATGGCCGGGCCCTTACTACTGCCGAAGAGAATACTGCAGAGTTGCTGGCGCAGGCCGAGGCATTTGGCGATAAGTCGCTGGTTATCCTGAAGGCGCTGAAAATCGTGTGAATGCGTCAGGTGGAGGGGCATTTGCCTGCTGTTGCCTGAAGTCGTGAGCAGGATAAGGCTGTCCCCTTGGGGTCGGCCTTTTGCTCTTGTGGGGTATGCTCTGGTTTATTGCTGTTCCGCTTTTGCTTTTCTATAGGGGCCGGCACATGACACGCCCAAGTGTCTGACACTACCCTCTCTTAGGCTCTGTCTGAAAAATCTTGATACTCGGTGATGCTGCGTTGAAAACCGCCTCGGAATGCTCATTTACTCCAGTAAAGTCGGGCGCGACCCCGGCCGTTCCTCGGCGGTTTTCGCCTTGCCTGACCTTCGTCTCAAGACTTTTCAGACAAAGCCTAGGAGCCGGGCTTGCCCGCGAAAGCGTTCTCGCTGGCGGGGTGAGGCTCAAGGGCCCATTCGCGGGCAAGTCGGATCGCCGCACCGCCAGCGCCTACAAGGATGAGCGGGGCTATTGGATCGGTGTTTTTGACCTTTATGACCGAAATCTGAAAATAACGGTTGACGCTCATTCCCAG
>NZ_AQOH01000067.1 GCF_000364705.1 Pseudomonas fuscovaginae SE-1
GCCTTGCCTGACCTTCGTCTCAAGACTTTTCAGACAAAGCCTAGCCCATTCGGCACAGGGTCATGGGAGCGGGCTTGCCCGCGAAGGGCACACTGTGGTCTTACGCCTGGTGCGTAATCCGCCCATCCATCAGCGTATAGCGCACCGTACCTGGCAGCGCATGGCCGATGAACGGGCAGTTCTCGCCACGCGACAGCCATTGCTCTCCGGCCACGGTGGAGGTACCCGGATCGAACAGCACCAGGTCCGCCGCGGCACCTACCGCCAGCTTGCCCGCCGGCAGGCGCAGGGCGTCGGCGGGGCCGGCGCTCAGGCGAGCCAGCAGGGTCGGCAGGTCGAGCAGGCCGTCTTCCACCAGGGTCAGGGCCAGCGGCAGCAGCAGCTCGACGCTGCTGATGCCTGGTTCGGTCGCACCGAACGGGGCCAGCTTGGCATCACGCTCGTGTGGTTGGTGGTGGCTGGAGATGGCACTGATCACCCCGGACTTCACCGCTTCGCGCAGGCCGTCGCGATCGGCGCGGGTGCGCAGTGGCGGTTGCACGTGGTACAGGCTGGAGAAGTCGATCAGCGCCTCGTCGGTCAGGATCAACTGATACAACGCCACGTCGGCGGTGACCCGCAGACCCTTGGCCTGGGCCTGGGCGATCAGGGCCGCGCCACGGGCGCTGGTCAGTTGGCTGAAGTGTGCGCGTACGCCGGTCTGCTCGACCAACAGCAGGTCACGGGCCAGGGCCACGGTCTCGGCGGTTTCCGGAATCCCCGGCAGGCCGAGGAAGCTGGCGGTCGGGCCTTCGTGGGCCAGGCCGCCTTCAGCCAGGTCATGATCCTGGGAGTGGAACACCACCGTCAGGTCGAACGTGGCCGCGTATTCCAGTGCACGGCACAGGGTGCGGGTGTTGCGGAAACTGTCCAGGCCGTTGCCGAACGCCACGCAGCCGGCATCGCGCAGGGCCACCAGCTCGGCCAGTTGCTCGCCTTCCAGGCCCTTGCTCAGGGCGCCGATCGGAAACACCTTGGTATTGCCGGCCTCGCGGGCGCGGTCGAGGATCAGCTCGGCGACCGCCGAGGTATCCAGTACCGGCTTGGTCCGGGGTGGGCAGCACAGGCTGGTGACACCGCCGGCGGCGGCGGCACGGGTTTCGCTGGCAATGCTGCCCTTGCGGCTGTAGCCCGGCTCGCGCAGGGCGACGTTCAGGTCGACCAGCCCGGGGGCGGCGACCAGGCCCTTGGCGTCGAGGGTTTCAGCCGGCTCGAAGCCAGCCGGAGCGGCACCGATGGCGACGATCCTGCCGGCTTCCAGGTGCAGGTCGCTGACCTGGTCCAGGCCGCTGCTCGGGTCGATGACGCGGGCGCCGATAATGCTGAGCTTCACTGGGCGTTCTCCTGCTCGAATTGGCGCTGGGCAGTCTGTCCGCTCATGGCCATGGACAGCACGGCCATGCGTACGGCGATGCCGTAGGTAACCTGGTTGAGAATGACCGAGCGCGGACCGTCGGCCACCGCCGATTCGATCTCCACGCCGCGGTTGATCGGGCCCGGGTGCATCACGATGGCATCCGGCTTGGCGCCGGCCAGGCGCGTGGTGGTCAGGCCGAATAGGCGGTAGAACTCGCCTTCGCTGGGCAGCAGGCCACCGGTCATGCGCTCGCGCTGCAGGCGCAGCATGATCACCACGTCGACGTCCTTCAGGCCTTCGGTCATGTCGGTGTAGACCTTCACGCCATACTGTTCGATGCCGATCGGCACCAGCGTCTTCGGCGCGATCACGCGGATATCCGGGCAGCCCAGGGTCTTGAGCGCGAGCATGTTCGAGCGGGCGACCCGCGAGTGCAGGATGTCGCCGACGATCGCCACCGAGAGGTTTTCGAAGCCGCCCTTGTGCCGACGGATGGTCAGCATGTCGAGCATGCCCTGGGTCGGGTGCGCGTGGCGGCCGTCCCCGCCGTTGATGATCGCCACCTGCGGGCAGACGTGTTCGGCGATGAAGTGTGCGGCACCGGAGTCGGAATGGCGCACCACGAACATGTCGGCGGCCATGGCTTCCAGGTTGCGCAGGGTGTCGAGCAGGGTTTCGCCCTTGCTCGCGGACGAGGTCGACACGTTCAGCGTGATCACGTCGGCCGACAGCCGCTGGGCTGCCAGCTCGAAGGTGGTGCGGGTACGGGTGGAGTTCTCGAAGAACACGTTGCACACGGTCTTGCCGCGCAGCAGCGGGACTTTCTTCACCGCCCGGGCACCGACTTCGAGGAACGAGTCGGCGGTGTCGAGGATTTCGGTCAGCAGCTCGCGGGGCAGGCCGTCGAGCGACAGGAAGTGGCGCAACTGGCCCTGATCATTGAGCTGCAGGGGGCGCTTGGCGTCTGAGGGCGTCATCGCAGAGGACTCTTTTTAAGGTGCTTGAAGGGCCAGATCTTGAAGTTCAAGCTGGAGCGGCGCGGGGCCGGACAATTTTACCCGTTCCGTGGGGGCCAGGGACAGGGTTGCCCCCACCACATTCGGCCGGATCGGCAGCTCGGCGGCCTCCAGGTCCAGCAGGCAGACCAGGGTCACGCTGGCCGGGCGGCCATAGTCGAACAGTTCATTGAGGGCGGCACGGATGGTCCGGCCGCTCATCAGCACGTCGTCGATCAGCACCAGGTGCTGGCCTTCGATCTCGAAAGGCAGCTCCGAAGGCCGTACCTGCGGGTGCAGGCCGTTCTGGCTGAAGTCGTCGCGGTAGAAGGACACGTCCAGGGTGCCCAGCGGCGAGTCGCTGCCCAGGGCCTTGAGCAGTGCCTGGGCGACCCAGACGCCGCCGGTGCGGATGCCGATGTAGCGCGGGGTGTCGATGGCTCGCTGCTGCAGATGGGCCTTTAGGCGGTCGGCCATCTGGTCGATCAGTTCGGCGGGATTGGGCAGGCTCATGATGGCTCCTTCAAGGGCCCCGCCCGACAGGCGCGGCGAGGCTGAGACGGTACGACGCACGGCGCCGTCAGGATTCGGGGGATACGGGGTTTTCTTCGATCCAGCTTTGCAGCAGCAGTTTGGCGGCGATGGCGTCCACCGGGTTGTCGCGGTAGCTGCCTTTCTGCCCGCCCTTGGCCATGCGCTCGCCCTTGGCCTCGAAGGTGGTCAGGCGCTCGTCCTGGGTGAAGAACGGCACGTTGTAGCGGCCATTGAGGCGGCGGGCGAATTTTTCCGCGCGGGCGCACATCTCGCTGGGCGTGCCATCCATGTTCAGGGGCAGGCCGACCACCACCGCGTCGGGTTTCCACTCCTTGATCAGGGCTTCGACCTGGTGCCAGTCGGGCACGCCGTTCTGTGCCTTGAGGGTGCACAGCTCGCGGGCCTGGCCGGTGACCATCTGGCCGACGGCAACGCCGATCTGCCGGGTACCGTAGTCGAAACCCAGCAGCAGACGAATATTGGCCATCAGGCGTGGCCCGCCTGGCTGGTGAGCAGGCTGAGGTTGACGCCCAGGTGCGCGGCGGCGGCGGCCAGGCGGTCTTCGCTATCGGTGTTGAAAAGGATTTCCGGCGAGAACGGGCAAGTCAGCCAGGCATTGTCGGCCAGCTCGGCCTCCAGTTGCCCGGCTTCCCAGCCGGCGTAACCGAGGGTGATCAGGCTGCGTTCGGGGCCGACGCCATCGGCGATGGCGAACAGCACGTCCTGGGAGGTCGACAGCGCCAGCCCTTCGAGTTCGACGGTGGCCTGGTAGGTCTTGCCGATGGGATGCAGGACGAAGCCGCGATCGGTCTGCACCGGGCCGCCGGAGTAGATCGGAATATGCTGGCACAACGCCGGTGGGTCGATATCGGGGCGCAACTGTTCGAGGATATCGGCCAGGTTCAGCGATTGCGGACGGTTGATCACCAGTCCCATGGCACCGTTTGCGCTGTGCTCGACGATATAGGTCACCGTCTGCGCAAAGTTCGGGTCGGCCATATGCGGCATGGCGATCAGGAAGTGATGCTTGAGGTACGTCGGGGCGAGGTTTTTCATGAACCCTAGTGTGGCGTTGGGCAGCCGAACTGACAAGCACGATGGCGCTCAATTGCTGGACAGCCGGTCCCCCCGGGCGAAACGCCAGGTGCGGATGATCTCCAGGCGGTCGATGTCCGACAGGTCGCCGGTAAACGGCGCGAACGGCGCCGCCAGGCGGACGATGCGCTGCGCCGCCTGGTCCAGCAGCGGCTGGCCGGACGATTCCAGCACCAGCACCTCGTACAGCGAACCGTCGCGGTTGATCGACACCATCAGCCGCAGGCTGCCATAGATCTGCTGGCGACGGGCCTCCTCGGGGTAGTTGAGGTTGCCGATCCGCTCGACCTTCTTGCGCCATTCGTCCTTGTACCAGGCACCCTTGTCGCGCATGGTCGAGGCTGCGCTCAGGCGATGGATACGTGGCCGCTTGGCATAGAGCTGGCGTTCCTTGGCCAGTTCCGCCTCCAGGCTGGCAATGTCGCTGGACAACTGCGAGCTGTCGAAGGTCGGCGTCTCGGCCTTGGGCGTGGCTTCGGGCTTGGGTTCTTCGTGGCGGGTGACGGTTTTCTTCGGTTTGGGCGCGACGGTGGCGACCGCCGCCTTGGGCGTCGCCTCGGTGACCTGCGGCTTGGCCGGCGGTGGCGTGGCCACCTTGTTGACGGCGTTGTCCTGGAACGGCGCGACCTCGGTGGTGGTCGGGATCGCCTTTTTATCCAGGGTACCGCTGCCTTGCTGGTTTTCCTGGGCGAGGAAGTCGGCCTTGGCCGGCTTGGTCTCGCTCTTGAAGGTGGCCAGGGTGATTTCCAGGGTCCTGCTGACCTGCTTGGGCTCGACGAAGCTGAATCCCACCCCGAGCAGCAGCGCCAGGTGGATCAGCGCGGCGAGAAACAGGGTAAAGCCGAGCCTGTCGGCCGGGCGCACGCCGGTGCGGTAGAGTTCGGGAGGCAGATCGGCGGGGAGAGTCATGACCAGAAAACCAACATCACGCGTATCGGAGGCGGTGCATCATAGCGCAATGTTGGTTCCATCTCGGCTGTTCTACATCAACGGCTCTTGAGCTTCTGCTCAATGGCATCCATCAGCAGGCTGCCGATGTGGGTGCCGAAGGCGTTGTCGATCTCGCGGATGCAGGTCGGGCTGGTGACGTTGATCTCCGTCAGGTGCTCGCCGATGACGTCCAGTCCTACGAACAGCAGGCCCTTTTCCCGCAAGGTCGGTCCGACCTGGGCGGCGATCCAGCGGTCGCGCTCGGTCAGTGGCCGGGCTTCGCCACGGCCGCCAGCGGCCAGGTTGCCGCGGGTTTCGCCGCTGGCCGGGATGCGCGCCAGGCAATAGGGGACCGGTTCGCCATCGACCATCAGGATGCGCTTGTCGCCGTCCTTGATCGCCGGCAGGTAGGCCTGGGCCATGATCTGCTGGCTGCCCAGGGCGGTCAGGGTCTCGAGGATCACCGACAGGTTCGGATCGCCGACCCGGTGGCGGAAGATCGAGGTGCCGCCCATGCCGTCCAGCGGCTTGAGGATCACGTCACCGTGTTTGGCGGCGAATTCACGCAGCACGTCGGCGCGGCGGCTGACCACGGTCGGTGGCGTGCACTGCGGGAACTGGGTGGCGAACAGTTTCTCGTTGCAGTCGCGCAGGCTCTGGGGCTTGTTCACCACCAGCACGCCGGCCCGTTCGGCCTGCTCCAGCAGGTAGGTGGAGTAGACGAACTCCATGTCGAACGGCGGGTCCTTGCGCATCAGGATCACGTCCAGGTCGCTCAGGGCCGTATCGGTTTGCGCTTCCAGTTCGAACCAGTGCTCGGGGTTGGCGAACACCTTCAGCGGTTTCATCCGGGCCCGGGCCACGCCGGCGTCCTGGTAAAGGTCCTGCTGTTCCATGTAGAACAGGCTCCAGCCGCGCTCCTGGGCGGCCAGCAGCATGGCCAGCGAGCTGTCCTTCTTGTAGGAAATGCTCGCGATGGGGTCCATGACAATCCCGAGACGAACGCTCATGGGCTATATCCTCTGTAGGCCGTGATGGCCGTAATGACTTGAAAAGTGGCGTCAGAGTGGCGCTGCGAATGTTTGCGGTCAAGGAAAAGCTCGGTCTCGGGCCGCGCATGGATTGCGTAGGGAGACTGTGCTAAAAAGGTTCGCATCCTGTACGAAATCCTTCCACATCAAGGGTTTCGCGCCCGAAAACCGGGCATCCCCGGAAAACGCGTCGCTGTGGCGATGGTAGAGCAGATATGGAACAGCATTCCACAGCCTTGAAAGTCATGGTCATCGATGACTCCAAGACGATTCGTCGTACCGCCGAGACGTTGCTCAAGCATGTCGGTTGCGAGGTCATCACCGCCGTCGACGGTTTCGAAGCATTGGCCAAGATTGCCGATCACCATCCGGGCATCATCTTCGTCGATATCATGATGCCGCGCCTGGATGGCTATCAGACCTGCGCGGTGGTCAAGAACAACAGTGCGTTCAAGTCGACGCCGGTGATCATGCTGTCTTCCAAGGACAGCCTGTTCGACAAGGCCAAGGGGCGTATCGTCGGTTCTGATCAGTTTTTGACCAAGCCTTTTAGCAAGGACGAGTTGCTGAACGCGATCAAGGCGCATGTCCCGGGGTTCGCGGCAGTAGAACAAGCACTTTGACGGGCGGCCGCCGGGCCGCCTGCTTTATAAGAAATGGGGAGCACCATGGCACGCATCCTGATCGTCGATGATTCGCCGACTGAAATGTACAAACTGACCGGCATGCTGGAAAAACACGGTCATGAAGTCCTCAAGGCCGAGAACGGTGCCGACGGCGTGGCCCTGGCTCGCCAGGAAAAGCCCGATGCGGTGCTGATGGATATCGTCATGCCTGGCCTCAATGGCTTCCAGGCGACCCGGCAACTGACCAAGGACCCGGAAACCGCGGCGATCCCGGTGATCATCATCACCACCAAGGACCAGGAAACCGACAAGGTCTGGGGCACGCGCCAGGGTGCCAGGGACTACTTGACCAAGCCGGTCGAAGAGGAAACCCTGCTCAAGACCCTGAACAGCGTCCTGGCCGGTTGACGGCCGGCAGCCATGGCCGAATCGCAGACCGCCTTTGCCCTCCTGCTGGAGATCGACCAGCGCTGTCGGGCGCTGGCGGCCGACCTGCCGTCCCAGGAAACCCGTCAGGATACCTGGAGCGGCATCGGTTTCCGCTTGGGCGAGCAGTGGTACGTGGCACCCATGGGCGAAGTCGCCGAAGTGCTGCATGAGCCGCGCTACACCCTGTTGCCGGGGGTGAAGCCCTGGGTCAAGGGCGTGGCCAACCTGCGTGGACGGCTGCTGCCGATCATGGATCTGTGCGGTTTCTTCGGTCATGAATTGTCGGTGTTGCGCAAGCAGCGCCGGGTACTGGTGCTGGAGTACAAGGATGTGTTCGCCGGCTTGCTGGTGGATGAGGTGGCGGGCATGCAGCATTTTCCCCGGGACAGCCGGCAGATGCAGTCGCTCGAGTGTCCGGAACCGATGGTCGCGCCCTTCGTGCAGGGCCGTTTCGAACGTGGGCGCAACTGGTGGGTGTTCAGCCCGTTCAGCCTGGCGCAGGCTCCGGGGTTTCTTGATGTTGCAGTCTAATCATGTGTCCGGCTTTCGCGGGGCCCGTTCCCACGGCAGTACAGGCAGAGGCCTGAGATGATCAAAGGCAAAACCGGCAATCCCGAGCAGGCCTCGCGCAGTCGTTCACAGATCATCGTGCTCTTCATCGCGCTGATCGTGTTCATCATGCTGTTGTTCGCCAACTTCGCCTACCTGAACACCCAGGCCACCTACGACAAGCAGTACATCAGCCACGCCGGCGAGCTGCGCGTGCTGTCCCAGCGTATCGCCAAGAACGCCACCGAGGCGGCTTCCGGCAAGGCCGCGGCGTTCAAGCTGCTCAGCGACGCGCGCAACGATTTCGCCCAGCGCTGGGGCTACCTGAAGAAGGGCGACCCGTCCACCGGCCTGCCCGCCGCGCCGCCGACCGTGCGCAATGAAATGCATGCGGTGCAGCAGGACTGGGAAAGCCTGCTGAAAAACACCGACGCGATCCTCGCCAGCGAACAGACCGTGCTGTCCCTGCACCAGGTGGCGGCGACCCTGGCCGAAACCGTGCCGCAGCTGCAGGTCGAGTACGAGAAGGTCGTGGAAATCCTGCTGCAGCGTGGAGCGCCGGCGGCCCAAGTGGCCATGGCCCAGCGCCAGTCGTTGCTCGCCGAGCGCATTCTCGGCGCGGTGAACACCGTGCTGGCCGGCGACGAGACCTCGTCCCAGGCCGCCGACGCGTTCGGTCGCGATGCGGCGCGTTTCGGCCAGGTGCTCAATGGCATGCTGCAGGGCAATGCCGCGCTGAAGATTTCCCAGGTCGAGGACAAGGACGCCCGGGCCCGCCTCGGCGAGATTGCCGAACTGTTCGAGTTCGTCTCCGGCTCGGTCGACGAGATCCTCGAAACCTCACCGGAACTGTTCCAGGTCCGTGAATCCGCCAGCAGTATCTTCAGCCTGTCGCAGACCCTGCTGGACGAAGCCTCGCACCTGGCCAACGGTTTCGAGAACCTGGCGGGCGGGCGCTCCCTCGATACCATCGGCGGTTATGTGCTCGGCCTGCTGGCGCTGGCCTCGATCATCCTGATCGGCCTGGTGATGGTCCGCGAGACCAACCGTCAGTTGCGCGAGACTGCGCAAAAGAACGAGCGCAACCAGCATGCGATCATGCGCCTGCTGGATGAAATCGAGGACCTGGCCGACGGCGACCTGACCGTGACCGCCTCGGTGACCGAAGACTTCACCGGGACCATTGCCGACTCGATCAACTATTCGGTGGACCAGTTGCGCGACCTGGTCGCGACCATCAACCTCACCGCCGGCAAGGTCGCCGCCGCCGTGCAGGAAACCCAGGCCACCGCGATGCAGTTGGCCGAGGCCTCCGAGCACCAGGCCCAGCAGATCAGCGAAGCGTCCGCGGCGATCAGCGACATGGCCCAGTCCATCGACCAGGTGTCGGCCAACGCCGCCGAATCCTCGGCGGTGGCCGAGCGTTCGGTGGAAATCGCCAACAAGGGCAACGAGGTGGTGCACAACACCATCCACGGCATGGACAACATTCGCGAGCAGATCCAGGACACCGCCAAGCGTATCAAGCGCCTGGGCGAGTCTTCCCAGGAGATCGGCGATATCGTCAGCCTGATCGACGACATTGCCGAACAGACCAACATCCTCGCGCTCAACGCGGCGATCCAGGCTTCCATGGCCGGCGACGCCGGCCGCGGTTTTGCGGTGGTCGCCGACGAAGTCCAGCGCCTGGCGGAGCGTTCGTCCGCCGCCACCCGGCAGATCGAGACGCTGGTGCGGGCGATCCAGGCCGACACCAACGAAGCGGTGATCTCCATGGAGCAGACCACCACCGAAGTGGTGCGTGGTGCGCGCCTGGCGCAGGATGCCGGGGTGGCGCTGGAAGAAATCGAAGGGGTCTCGAAAACCCTGGCCGCCCTGATCCAGAGCATCTTCAACGCCGCCCAGCAGCAAACCTCGTCGGCCGGGCAGATCTCGTTGACCATGAACGTGATTCAGCAGATCACCACCCAGACATCCTCCGGTTCGACCGCCACCGCCGAAAGCATCGGCAACCTGGCGAAGATGGCCAGCCAACTGCGGCGCTCGGTCTCCGGCTTTACCTTGCCCCAGGCGCAAGATGCGCGTGAAACCCGGTAGTACGAGCATGAGCGACCAGCAGCATGACTACGTGGCCCTGGAGTGGGTCAAGGGCGAGATCGCCGACACCCTGAAGCAGGCCCGGCAGGCCCTGGATGGCCTCGACGAGCCGGAGCATGGGGGCGAGGAAATCGCCGATTGCCTGGCCTGCATCCACCAGGTGCATGGCAGCCTGCAGATGGTCGAGTTCTACGGTGCGGCACTGCTGGCCGAGGAAATGGAGCAACTGGTGCTGGCCCTGCAGCAGGGCCGGGTCAGCGAGCCCGCCGAAGCCGTCAGCCTGTTGCGCCAGGCGTTTGCCCAACTGCCCCTGTACCTGGACCGGGTGCACGGTGCCCGGCGTGACCTGCCGCTGGTGGTGCTGCCGTTGCTCAACGACCTGCGCAGTGCCCGAGGCGAAAGCCTGCTCTCGGAAACCAGCCTGTTCAGTCCGGTGCTGCCGGAACTGCCGCCGCTCGCTGCCGAGGCGCTGTCCCAGCGGGCTCCGGCGGAACTGCCGGGGCTGCTGCGCAAGTGGCGGCAGATGCTGCAGACCGCTCTGGTCGGGCTGTTGCGCGAACAGGACGACGCGACCAACCTGGGTTACATGGCCAAGGTGTTCAACCGTCTCGAAAGCCTTTGCCAGGACGCACCGCTGGTACCGCTCTGGCAGGTCGGCTCGGCGTTGGTCGAAGGCATGCTCGCCGGTGCGATCGGCAACAGCCCGGCACTGCGCAGCCTGCTCAAGGATGCCGACCGGGAGCTCAAGCGCCTGCTGGAACAGGGCATCGGGGGCATCAACCAGGCGGCACCGGACGAATTGCTCAAGAGCCTGCTGTTCTACATCGCCAAGGCCGAGCAGCCCACCGCGCAGATGCGCGTGCTCAAGGAGCGCTACGGCCTCGACGAAGCGCTGCCGGACACCCGCGTGGTTGACGAGGAGCGCGCGCACCTGGCCGGTCCCGACCGTGACGCCATGCGCTCGGTGGTCTCGGCGCTCTGCGAGGAACTGGTGCGGGTCAAGGAGCGGCTGGAGCTGTTCGTGCGCAGCGACCGCCAGCACGCCGACGACCTGACCGGCCTGCTGGCGCCGTTGCGGCAGATCGCCGATACCCTGGCGGTGCTCGGCTTCGGCCAGCCGCGCAAGGTGATCATCGACCAACTGGCGGTGGTCCAGGGCCTGGCCCAGGGCCAGCGCGCCCCCAATGACGCAGTGCTGATGGATGTCGCCGGGGCCCTGCTCTATGTCGAGGCGACGCTGGCCGGGATGGTCGGCACGGTTGAACCGCAGGGCCGTGAAGAAAGCGGCCTGCCGACCACCGACCTGACCCTGATCCACCAGATCGTGATCCGCGAGGCACTGCTTTGCCTGCAGCAGGCCAAGGATCTGATCGTCGACTACATCGATGCCAACTGGGACCGCGAGCGCCTGGGGCCACTGCCCGAGCTGCTGACCCAGGTGCGGGGGGCGCTGTCGATGATTCCCCTGGGCCGCGCCGCGAGCCTGCTGGAAACCTGCAACCACTATATCCGCGAGCACCTGATCGAGGAGTCGGCCGCACCGCCCTGGCAGCAGCTCGATCGTCTTGCCGATGCGCTGAGCGGAATCGAGTACTACCTCGAACGCCTGGCGCAAGACCACGAGGCCCTCGGCGAGCAGGTGCTGGACAAGGTCGAGCAGAGCCTGGACGCCCTGGGCTATGCGCCAGTGGAACTGGAGGTGCCGTTGCTCGAAGAGGCGCTGAGCCCTACCGAGGCACTGGTGATGCAGGATCTGCAGGAGCTGGACGACCCCCATGTGGTGCAGTCCCTGGCCGATATGCTGGCCACTCCGGTCTCGGAGCTCAATCCGCCGGCCCGCCAGGTGCCCCGCAGCCTGCTGCCGCCGCCGTCCGACGAGCCGCCGGTGGATGACGAATTGCGCGAGGTGTTTCTCGAGGAGGCCGCCGAGGTCCTCGATGCCCTGCGTGACTACCTGCCACGTTGGGTCGCCGACCTTGAAGGCAAGTCGGCCCTGGGCGAATTGCGCCGGGCCTTCCATACCCTCAAGGGCAGCGGCCGGATGGTCCGCGCACTGGTGCTGGCCGAGCTGGCCTGGGCCATGGAGAACCTGCTCAACCGGGTACTGGAGCGCAGCCTGGAGCCCGCGCCCGAGGTATCGCAAGTGATCGAGGAAGTTCTGCGCCTGCTGCCGGAACTGATCGACGAATTCGCCGCCGGTGCCCAGCGCCAGCGTGACGATGTCGACCAACTGGCGGCCCGCGCCCATGGCCTGGCGAGCACTGGCGATGGGCCAGAAGGCGATGACGCGCAAGAGCTTGACCGGCAGTTGCTGGAAATCTTCCGCGCTGAAGCCGAGTCCCACCTCGACAGTCTCAATCATTTTCTCGAACAGGCAGCCGAACACCTGCCGTTGCAGGTCAGCGACGAGTTGCAGCGGGCCTTGCACACCCTCAAGGGCAGCGCCTACATGGCCGGCGTGCTGCCGATGGCCGAACTGGCCGCGCCGCTCTACTACCTGGTGCGCGAGTTCAAGGCCCATCTGCTGGCGCTGGACCTGGACGAAGTCGAACTGCTGTTCGAGGCCGAAGATCTGTTTCGCCGGGGCCTGCAGCAACTGGCGGACGATCCGCTGATCGCCATCGACGGTGCACCGGCACTGATCCGCCGGGCCGAGGACCTGCTGGCGCAGCGGCTCGAAGCCCTGTTGAGCGTACCGGTCGGCGCCCAGCGGGCGCGCCGCGATCCGCAACTGATCAACAGCTTCCTGGCCCAGGGCATGGACATCCTGCTGGATGCCGAGAGCCTGCTGCAGCGTTGGCAGCAGCATCCTGGCGAGCGCCAGGAACTCAACGACCTGTTGGACGAACTGACCACGCTCGGCCAGGGCGCGCATCTCGCCGATCTGGAGCCGGTGGACGAGCTGTGCGAAGCCCTGCTGGATATCTACGGGGCTGTCGAGGAAAGCAGCCTGGCGGTCAGCGAGCGGTTTTTCCATGAGGCGCAGCAGGCCCATGAAGCGCTGATCAACATGCTCGATGAACTGGCCGCCGGCCAGGCGATCCATCCGCAGCCGATCCGCATCCGCGCCTTGCGCGAATTGCTCGACGAGGCGCTCGAGCCGTCCGCCACCGGGCTGATCAGGTCCGGCGGCGGTCATGCGCCGAGTATCAGTGAACTGGGCGCGGCCACCGCCGCCGCTCAGCTCGAAGAGCGGGTGGACCTGGACGACGAGATCGTCGCGATCTTCCTCGAAGAGGCGGCGGATATTCTCGACAGCGCCGGGCTGGCCCTGCAGCGTTGGCTCGACGAGCCGGACAACGGCGCCTCGCTGCTGGCCCTGCAGCGCGACCTGCATACCCTCAAGGGGGGCGCACGGATGGCCGAGGTGGGCCCGGTCGGCGACCTGGCCCATGAGCTGGAGAACCTTTACGAGGGCCTGTTGGACCGGCGTTTCAGTCATTCGCCGGCACTGGCCTGGCTGCTGCAGAAAAGCCATGACCAACTGGCCGTCATGCTCGAGCAGTTGCAGGCACAGCAGCCGCTGAACGATCCGGCACCCTTGATCGACAGTCTCCAGGCGTTCCGCCAGCAGGGCGTCGAGCCGCCTGCGCCGGCACCGGTCGAGCCGCCCGTGAGCGGCGGCGACCCGGAACTGCTCGAGGTTTTTCTCGAGGAAGGCTTCGACATCATCGAAAGCTCCGGCGCGGCCTTGCAGCGCTGGCGCGCCGAGCCGTCGAGCCGCCAGGAAGTGGAAACCCTGCTGCGCGACCTGCATACCCTCAAGGGAGGGGCGCGGATGGTCGAGATCGCGTCCATTGGCGACCTGGCCCACGAGCTGGAGTTTCTCTACGAAGGTGTGTCGACCATGCTCCTGCAGCCTGGCGAGGCGCTGTTCGACCTGCTGCAGGCCGGTCACGACCGTCTGGCACAGATGCTCGATGCCGTGCGCGCCGAGCAGCCGGTGCCGCCGGCCGATGCACTGATCGCCGAGATCCAGGCGTTTGGTCGGCAGCCGCCGCCCGAGCCACCGCCGGTGGTGGAGCCGCCGGCACCTGCGGTGCTCAAGAGCGAGCCGGAGGCTGAGCGTCCACCCCAGGACATGGTCAAGGTGTCCGCCGATCTGCTGGAGGACCTGGTCAACCTCGCGGGCGAGACGTCGATCTTCCGTGGGCGCATCGAGCAGCAGGTGAATGACGCCAAGGTCGCGCTCAATGAAATGGAAACCACCATCGAGCGGATGCGCGACCAGTTGCGCCGGCTCGACACCGAGACCCAGGGGCGGATTCTCAGCCGCCAGCAGGTGGAAGCCGAGCGCCTGGGCTACGAGGAATTCGACCCCCTGGAGATGGACCGCCATTCGCAGTTGCAGCAGTTGTCCCGCGCCTTGTTCGAGTCGGCGTCCGACCTGCTGGATCTCAAGGAGACGCTGGCCGGGCGCAACCAGGACGCCGAGAACCTGCTGTTGCAGCAGGCACGGGTCAACACCGAATTGCAGGAAGGCCTGATGCGCACGCGCATGGTGCCGTTCGAGCGCATGGTGCCGCGGTTGAAGCGGGTGGTGCGGCAGGTGGCGGCGGAGCTGGGCAAGGACGTCGATTTCGTCGTCGGCAATGCCGAGGGCGAGGTTGACCGCAACGTGCTCGAACGCATGGTCGCGCCGCTGGAACACATGCTGCGCAACGCCGTCGACCACGGCCTGGAAAGCACCGAAGTGCGGCGTGCGGCCGGCAAGCCGGAGCAGGGGCGGATCACTCTCGACCTGTCCCATGAAGGCGGTGACATCGTTTTCGACATCCATGACGACGGCGCCGGGGTCCCGCTCGACGCGGTGCGGCGCAAGGCGATCAAGCGCGGGATGATCGACGAGGACACGCCGATCAGCGACCGCGATGTGTTGCAGTTCATCCTTCAGCCGGGCTTCTCCACCGCCGAACGCATCACGCAGATTTCCGGGCGTGGCGTCGGCATGGACGTGGTCCATGAGGAAGTGCGGCAGTTGGGCGGGACCATGACCATCGACTCGATCAAGGGCCAGGGCGTGCACTTCCAGATTCGCCTGCCGTTCAGTGTCTCGGTGAACCGGGCACTGATGGTGCAATGTGGCGATGAACAGTATGCGGTGCCGCTCAATACCGTCGAAGGCCTGGTGCGGGTCCTGCCCAATGAGCTGGAGGGGTATTACCAGGTCAATCCGCCGCGTTACGAGTACGCCGGGCAGACTTATGAACTGCGCTACCTGGGCGAACTGCTGAAAACCGTCAGCAAGCCCAGGCTGCTGGGGCTGAGCCAGCCGCTGCCGGTGCTGCTGGTGCACTGCAACGAGCAGCGGGTGGCCCTGCATGTCGACAGCCTGGCCGGCTCCCGCGAGATCGTGGTGAAAAGTCTGGGCCCGCAGTTCGCCGCGGTCTCGGGGCTGTCGGGGGCGACGATCCTCGGTGATGGTCGGGTGGTGCTGATCCTCGATCTGCTGGCTCATGTCCGCACCTCTCAGGCCTGGGTGCCGGTGCCACGAGCGCTGAGCGACCTGGCGGGCGACCTCGCACCGCTGCGGCCGCGACTGGTGCTGGTGGTGGACGATTCGGTCACCGTGCGCAAGGTCACCAGCCGCCTGCTGGAGCGCAACGGCATGAACGTGCTCACCGCCAAGGATGGTGTCGATGCGATGAGCCTGTTGCAGGAGCACACCCCGGACCTGATGTTGCTGGACATCGAAATGCCGCGCATGGACGGCTTCGAGGTGGCGACCCGGGTACGCAGCGATCCGCGCCTCAAGGATCTGCCGATCATCATGATCACCTCCCGTACCGGCCAGAAACACCGCGACCGGGCCATGGCCATCGGCGTCAACGACTACCTGGGCAAGCCGTACCAGGAGTCGGTGCTGTTGGAGAGTATCGCCCAGTGGAGCCATGCCCATGCATGAACACCGTGCCAGCAGCCTGACCGGGTTGATGTTGCCCCTGGCCGATCGCTACCTGCTGCTGCCGAACGTGGCGGTGGCCGAGCTGATCGACTTCCAGCGCGGCGAGCCGGCCAGCGACGCACCGCCGTGGTACCTGCGGCAGGTGACCTGGCGCGATCGCCAGTTGCCGCTGATCAGCTTCGAAGCAGCCTGTGGCGGGGCGATCGCCGTGGGCGAGCGGGCGCGAATCGTGGTCCTCAACACCCTTGGCGGGCGCCCTGAACTGCGCTTTATCGCCCTGGTGATCCAGGGCATTCCGCGCTCCTACAAGCTCGACAGCCAGCTGAGTTTCGTCGACGTGCCGCTGTGCCCGCTGGAAAAGGCTGCGGTGCAGGTGGGTGAACTGGTGGCAAAGATTCCGGATCTGCCGGGGTTGGAACGCCTGGTGCTGGCGTCGGGTCTGGCTTGAGGCCGGGTTCTGCGGATGAAGGCTCTTGCGCGGCGCGGCGGTGTCCGTACTCGATGCCAGCCTTTGAAAAGCCCCTCCTTGTCTGAATCAATCGTTAACCTCAGCGTAATAGTTCGCCGCCGGGCTTGATTGATGCCCTGTGCAATCGCTCCTACTGTCTAGTCCACGACAGCGAACCCGTGGAGCGAGCATGACAACCCCCAATTCCCCCGACCCGCGCTGGACGCGGCGCCGTGCCGAGAAGCAGCGCCGTCTCGAACAGGTGCGGGCACTCGCCGATGGCGTGGTGTTACCGACCGTGCAGATCGTCGCCGCCCTGGAAGCCCTGATCATGCCCGGCGATCGGGTGGTGCTGGAGGGCAACAACCAGAAGCAGGCGGATTTCCTCTCCCGTTCCCTGGCCCAGGTCGACCCGGGCCGGCTCCACGATTTGCACATGATCATGCCCAGCGTCGGTCGTGCCGAGCACCTGGACCTGTTCGAGCGCGGTATCGCCCGCAAGCTGGACTTTTCCTTCGCCGGCACCCAGAGCTTGCGCATCAGTCAGTTGCTGGAAGACGGCCTGCTGGAAATCGGCGCGATCCACACCTACATCGAACTGTACGCGCGGCTGGTGGTGGACCTGATTCCCAACGTGGTGCTCAGCGCCGGCTTCATGGCCGACCGCGCCGGCAACATCTACACCGGCCCCAGCACCGAAGACACTCCGGCGCTGATCGAGCCGGCGGCGTTCAGCGACGGCATCGTGATCGTCCAGGTCAATCAGTTGGTCGACGATGTCAGTGAGTTGCCACGGGTGGACATTCCCGCGTCCTGGGTCGATTTCGTCGTGGTGGCCGACCGGCCGTTCTACATCGAACCACTCTTCACCCGCGACCCGCGGCATATCAAGCCGGTGCATGTGCTGATGGCGATGATGGCGATTCGCGGGATCTACGAAAAACACAACGTGCAGTCGCTCAACCACGGGATCGGCTTCAACACCGCCGCCATCGAACTGATCCTGCCGACCTATGGCGAGTCCCTGGGCCTGAAGGGCAAGATCTGCCGCAACTGGACGCTCAACCCGCATCCGACGCTGATTCCGGCGATCGAAAGCGGCTGGGTCGACAGTGTTCATTGCTTCGGTACCGAACTGGGCATGGAGAACTACATCGCCGCCCGGCCGGACGTGTTTTTCACCGGGCGCGACGGTTCGCTGCGCTCGAACCGGATGGTTTGCCAACTGGCCGGGCAGTACGCGGTGGACCTGTTCATCGGCGCGACCCTGCAGGTCGATGGCGACGGTCATTCCTCCACGGTCACCCGTGGTCGCCTGGCCGGCTTCGGCGGAGCACCGAACATGGGCCACGATCCCCGTGGCCGGCGGCATGGTACCCCGGCCTGGCTCGATATGCGTCTGGACAGCGGCGATGCCCCCGAGGCCCTGCTCGAACGCGGCAAGAAACTGGTGGTGCAGATGGTCGAGACCTTCCAGGAAGGCGGTAAGCCGACTTTCGTCGAAACCCTCGATGCCGTCGAGGTGGCACGCAAAAGCGGCATGCCGCTGGCACCGATCATGATCTATGGCGACGATGTCACTCACCTGTTGACCGAGGAGGGCATCGCCTACCTGTACAAGGCCCGCTCCCTGGAGGAGCGTCAGGCGATGATCGCCGCCGTGGCCGGGGTCACCGCCATCGGCCTGCGACACAAGCCCGAGGACACGGCACGGCTGCGGCGCGAAGGGCTTATCGCCCTGCCCGAGGACCTGGGCATCCGCCGCACCGACGCCAGCCGTGAACTGCTCGCGGCCAAGAGCGTGGCCGACCTGGTGGAGTGGTCCGGTGGCCTCTACAACCCGCCCGCACGGTTCAGGAGCTGGTAAATGCACGCCTTCAATCTGCAGCCCCAATCCCTTTCATTGTCCGAGCGCCTGGCGGACTTCGCGGTGGAAGCGCTGATCGACGAGGCCGACCTGTCGCCCAAGCCGGCCCTGGTGGACCGGCGTGGCAGCGGTGCGCACAGCGACCTGCACCTGGGCCTGATGCATGCCTCGGCACTGTCCTTGTGGCCGATGTTCAAGGAAATGGCCGATGCGGCGATATCCAGCCGAGAGCAAACCTTGTGGCGAGCGGGCTTGCCCGCGTCGGGTTGCGAAGCGACCCTGAAACCTGAGATCACGGAGTGTCAGGTTGATCTGGACGCCAGGGTTTACGACGGCTGCGCCGCCGAACGCGGGCAAGCCCGCTCGCCACAACAAGCCCGTTCGCCACATTCAGTTACCGCAATCGACTTGCCGTTGCGCGAAGCCCTTGGACGTATCGGCCGCGAAGGCGAGCAGGCAATGCTCAAGACCACTGGCGGGGTCAATACCCACCGTGGGGCGATCTGGGCCCTGGGTCTGCTGGTGGCTGCCGCGGCTCTGGAGCCTGCCACCCATTGCGCCGAGAGCCTGACACTGCGGGCCGCGCGCCTGGCCTTGCTGGAAGATCGGCATGCGCCGCAGGGAAACAGCCACGGACAACAAGTGGCCCGGCGTTATGGGGCCCGAGGCGCGCGGGAAGAGGCGCAGCTCGGTTTCCCGGTTGTCACCCGGCTCGGCCTGCCACAACTGCGGCGCAGCCGCCAGGCCGGTCACGGAGAGCAGAACGCCCGGCTGGATGCGTTGCTGGCGATCATGACCTGCCTGGCCGACACCTGCGTGCTCTACCGCGCCGGCCTGCCGGGCCTGCAGGCCATGCAGCAGGGTGCCCGCGCGGTGCTGGAAGCCGGCGGCAGTGCCAGCCTGGCCGGCCGGCGCCGCCTGCATGAACTGGATCAACAGCTTTTGGCGATGAATGCGTCACCCGGCGGCGCGGCGGACCTGCTCGCGGCCTGCCTGCTGATCGATCGTCTCGAACAGGAAGCCTTGTGATGGAAAAACTGTCCTTCGAATTCCCCGCCGGGCAACCGCCCAAGGGTCGTGCCCTGGTGGGTTGCGTCGGCTCCGGCGACCTGGAAGTGCTGCTCGAACCCGGTCGCCCCGGCACCTTGTCGATTCAGGTGACCACTTCGGTCAATGGCAGCGCCATCCGCTGGCAGCACCTGTTCGATCGCCTGTTCGACGGCCGTCTGCCACCGGCGCTGGCGATCGATATCCACGACTTCGGCGCCACTCCGGGCGTGGTCCGCCTGCGCCTGGAACAAGGCTTCGAGGAGATCGGCCATGACTGACAGCGCACATCTGTTGAACAAGCACAGTTTCGTCGAACTCGGTGCCCGGCAGCGGGCGCGGGCGTTGCTCGACAGCGGCAGTTTCCGCGAGCTGCTCGACCCCTTTGCCCGGGTCATGTCGCCCTGGCTCGAACGCCAGGGGGTGGTGCCCCAGGCCGATGACGGCGTGGTGATCGCCAAGGGCAGTGTCGATGGCCTGCCGGTGGTGATCGCCGCCATCGAGGGCGCCTTCCAGGGTGGCAGCCTCGGTGAGGTGGGGGGCGCGAAGATCGCCGGCGCCCTGGAACTGGCTGCCGAGGACAACCGCAAGGGCATCCCGACCCGTGCCGTGCTGCTGCTTGAAACCGGTGGCGTGCGCCTTCAGGAAGCCAACCTGGGTTTGGCGGCCATTGCCGATATCCACGCGGCGATCGTCGATCTGCGCCGCTACCAGCCGGTGATCGGCGTGGTGGCCGGCAGTGTCGGCTGCTTTGGTGGCATGTCCATCGCGGCGGCGCTGTGCAGCTACCTGGTGGTGACCCGGGAGGCCCGTCTGGGCCTCAATGGGCCGCAGGTGATCGAACAGGAGGCGGGGCTGGAGGAATACGACTCCCGTGACCGGCCCTTCATCTGGAGCCTGACCGGTGGCGAGCAGCGTTTCGCCAGTGGCCTGGTGGATCGTTATGTGAGTGATGACGTGGCCTCGATCCGGCAACAGGTCGCTGCCCTGCTGGAGGCCGGCCTGCCCGAGGTCCAGCGTAGCCGGCAGGCGGACTGGTACCTGCAACGGCTGGCCGCGCTGGATGCCGCACCGCAGATCGACCCCGCCACCGTTCGCCGTCTTTTCCAAGGAGATCGTCCATGAGCGCCCCGTCACTGCGCGGTTTGCATTGGTTCCAGGCCCTGGCTGGCGACGCCGCCGAGATCGCCGGCCTGCCGGCTTCGTTGAGGGTCGCCGATATCCGCCTGGGTGACCAGCCGGCCCGGCTGCTGGCGGTGGTACCCGATGCGGCCAACCGTTTTGCCCGTGCCCGCAGCGGCGAAGTCGGCCTGCTGGAAGGTTGGAACCTGGCCAGGGCGGTGGATCAGGTCATCGACGCCGATGCTGCCAGCACACGCAAGCGTGCACTGATCGCCATCGTCGATGTGCCGAGCCAGGCCTATGGGCGTCGCGAGGAAGCCCTGGGCATCCACCTGGCCCTGGCCGCGGCCGCCGACAGCTATGCCCGCGCCCGCCTGGCGGGGCATGCGGTGATCGGGTTGCTGGTGGGCAAGGCGATGTCCGGGGCGTTTCTCGCCCACGGCTACCAGGCCAACCGGCTGATCGCCCTGCGCGATCCGGGGGTGATGGTGCATGCCATGGGCAAGGCGTCGGCGGCGCGGGTGACCCTGCGCAGTGTCGAGGAGCTGGAAAGCCTGGCCGCCAGCGTACCGCCGATGGCCTATGACATCGACAGCTATGCCAGCCTGGGTCTGCTCTGGAAGGTCCTTGATGTGCAGCGGATCGAGCAGCCGACAGCGGAGGATCTGGCGAGCGTGCAGGACTGCCTGGCCGCCGCCATCGGCGACGCGACGCAGCGCGGCACGGACCTGGGCGGACGGCTGGGGGCGCAAAACCGCGCTGCGTCCAGCCGGGTCCGGCAACTGCTGCGCGAGCAGTGGTGAGTGACGATGCGTAGCGATACCTATCTTCCCCACGACCTGCTCTGGGGGCTGAGCCCGGAGCAACTGCCGGCGCAGGCGCCGGCTTGGGTGGCCGAGGCCCTGGACCAGGGGCAGCCGGTGGTGCTGCGGCGGGCGCCGGCGAGCGCGGAGCAACTGCCGGTGGGCGTACGCGGGGCGTTGCGTGAGCAGCGTTTTGCCACGTTGCTGCCGCGGGCACGGGTCGAGCGCCGGGTCTGCCCGGAGGCACTGGTCGACAGTCCGCTGGCCACGCGGGATTGGCCGGCGTTGCGGGCGCTACGCCAGTTGCGGCCGTTGCTCGATGCCTTGGGATTGGCCTGGGGCGTCAGCGGCAGTGCCGGTTTCGAATTGGCGACCGGTCTGCCGACCCTGCATGCGCAGAGCGACCTGGACCTGATCCTGCGCACGCCCCACGTGCTGTCGCGGCGCGAGGCTGCCGCTTTGCTGCAACAGCTCGACAACCCGTTCTGCCGTGTCGACCTGCAATTGCAGACCCCGCTGGGTGCGGTGGCGCTGGCTGAATGGGCGGGCCAGGCGCAACGGGTGCTGCTCAAGGCGGACTCGGGCGCACGGCTGGTGGCCGATCCCTGGAACCGGCCGGAGCAGGCAGCGTGAGCAGCCTGCTGGCGTTTCCCGGCCAGGGCGCGCAACAGCCCGGCATGCTGCGGCGCCTGCCCGATGCGACGGTGGTTCGCCAATGCCTGGTCGAAGCCGGCGAGGTGCTGGGAGAGGACCTGGCGCTGCTGGACACGGAACAGGCGCTGGCCTCGACCCGCGCGGTTCAGCTCTGCCTGCTGATCGCCGGCGTGGCCGGTGCCCGGCTGCTGCTGGAGGACACCTCGTCACCGGCTTATGTCGCCGGCCTGTCGATCGGCGCCTACCCGGCGGCGGTGCTGGCCGGGGTACTGGAGTTCAGCGATGCCCTGCGCCTGGTCAGCCTGCGCGGGCAACTGATGCAAACGGCTTATCCACAGGGCTATGGCATGACCGCGTTGATCGGTCTGGAACTGGCGGCTGTGGATAAGTTATTGGCCCAGGTCCATGGCCCACAGACGCCGGTCTACCTGGCGAACATCAATGCCGACAACCAATGCGTGATCGCCGGCAGCGATGGCGCGATGGCCGCGGTTGGCGCCGCGATGAAACAGGGCGGTGTGGCCCGGCGCCTGGCGGTCAGTGTGCCGTCCCACTGTCCGTTGCTGGAGGAGCCGGCACAGGCGTTGGCGGCCGCATTCGCCGATGTTCCGATGCGGGCGCCGCGCCTGGGCTACTTGAGCGGCAGCAGTGCCCGGCTGCTGCGGACTGCCGAACAGATTCGCGATGACCTGGCCTTCAACATGTGCCGGCTCGTCGATTGGCGCGGCACCGTGCAAAGCGCCTACGAGCGCGGTGTGCGCCTGCAGATCGAACTGCCACCGGGCTCGGTGTTGACCGGCCTGGCGCGACGGGTATTCGAACAGGGCAGCGTGATCGCCTTCGACGGTGCCCGGCTGGACAGTCTCAAGGCACTGCTGGATGAGGAGGGACGCCGCCACCGATAGAGACCGGCTGCTGCTTCGAAGGACAAAAACAACAACTTCGACAATGCGATGCGAGGATAACAACAATGATTATTTACGGTGTGGCACTGCTGGCGGCCTGTACCTTGGCCGGGGTGGTTCTGGGAGACATGCTCGGCGTGTTGCTGGGGGTCAAGTCCAATGTCGGCGGGGTCGGGATCGCCATGATCCTGTTGATCTGCGCCCGGTTGTGGATGCACAGGCACGGCGGCATGAGCAAGGAGTGCGAAATGGGCGTCGGCTTCTGGGGCGCCATGTACATCCCGGTGGTGGTCGCCATGGCGGCCAACCAGAACGTGGTCACCGCGCTGCACGGTGGCCCGGTGGCGGTGCTGGCGGCCGTCGGTTCGGTGCTGCTGTGTGGCTGCACCATCGCCCTGATCAGCCGGACCAACAAGGGCGAGCCGTTGCCGGCCGAGCCGTCGGTGGCGGATGCCCATGTCGCGGGAGGTCGCTGACATGTGGGCTATCGTCGAGAAGGCATTGGAGCACAATGGGCTGATCACCGCGTTCGCGCTGGTCGGAGTGGTGATGTGGCTGTCGGTGCTGCTCTCCCGGCACCTGACTCTGGGCCGCATCCATGGTTCGGCGATCGCCATCGTGATCGGCCTGGTACTGGCCTGGATCGGCGGCACGTTGACCGGTGGGCAGAAGGGCCTGGCCGACATGGCGCTGTTTTCCGGTATCGGCCTGATGGGCGGCGCCATGCTGCGTGACTTCGCGATCGTCGCGACCGCCTTCGAGGTACAGGCCACCGAGGCGAGGAAGGCCGGACTGATTGGCGCGGTTTCCCTGTTGCTCGGTACCGTGCTGCCGTTCATTGTCGGTGCGGGCATGGCCTGGGCCTTCGGTTATCGCGATGCGGTGAGCATGACCACCATCGGTGCCGGGGCGGTGACCTATATCGTCGGCCCGGTGACCGGCGCGGCGATCGGTGCCAGTTCCGATGTGATCGCCTTGTCGATCGCCACGGGGCTGATCAAGGCGATCATCGTGATGGTCGGCACGCCGGTGGCCGCGCGCTGGATGGGCCTGGACAACCCGCGCTCGGCGATGGTGTTCGGTGGACTGGCCGGTACGGTCAGTGGTGTCACGGCCGGCCTGGCCGCCACGGACCGGCGGCTGGTGCCCTACGGTGCGTTGACGGCGACCTTCCACACCGGGCTGGGCTGCCTGCTTGGGCCATCGGTGCTGTTCTTCATCGTGCGTGGCCTGGTGGGTTGACCCTTCTGTAGGAGACGGCCGGGCGGCGCTCCTACAGAAATGCAGTGGCGAGCTCAGGGGCGGTGGTTGGCGTACATCCGGCACTCGGCCAGGAGCGCCAGCAGGTTGGGGTCGCGTTCCTTGGCCTTGAGGAACACCACGCCGATGTGCTGCTGCAGGTGGTAGCGCGCCTGCAGTGGAATCAGCTTCACCCGGTTCTCGTACACCGCGGCGATCCGCCCGGGCAGCAGGGCGTAGCCGACGCCGGAACTGACCATGCTCAGCAGGGTGAAGATGTCGTTGACCTGCATCGCCACCTTGGGCTCGAAACCCGCCTGTTCGAACACCCGGTTGCCGTCGCGATGGGTGGCGAAGCCCTGGGTCAGGGTGATGAAGGTCATGTCGCGCAGGTCCGCCAGGTCGACCTCGGCCTGCTGGGCGAACGGCGAGTCGGCGGGCGTGGCGAGAAAGATATCGTCGGAGAACAGCGGCAGGTGCCCGCAGTCCGGATCATGGGTGGTTTCGTCCAGCGACACCAGGATCGCATCCACTTCCATGTTCCTGAGCTTGTACAGCAGGTCGATGTTCGAGCCGAGGATCAGGTCGATGTTCAGCTCGCTGCGGCGGATCTTCAGGCCCATGATCAGCTGCGGCACGGTCTTCACCGTCAGCGAATAAAGCGAGCCGAGCTTGAAGCGCTCGGCGGAGAAACCGGCGGCCTCGCGGGTCATGCGCACGCTTTCGACCACGTCCTGGATCAGTTTCTGTGCCCGCTCCTCCAGCACATAGGCGCTCTCCAGCGGCGTCAGGTTACGTCCCTCGTGCTTGAACAGCGGGCAGCGCAGGGCGTTTTCCAGGGAATGGATGGCGCGGTGCACGCTGACGTTGCTGGTCTGCAGCTCGGCCGCCGCCCGGGCCAGGTTGCCGGTGCGCATGAAGGCCAGGAACACTTGCAGCTTTTTCAGGGTCAGTTCTTCATCGATCAACATGGGACGGGCTCATTTTCGAATGCTCCGATTGTGCCCAAGTCCCGGCGAGTTGGCTGGGGCTTTTTGTCGTCGTCACTCAACCGGACAGGCCGTTGCGGGCCGCGAGCCGCTGTTGGAAGGCTCGCAGCGGCTCATCGACCGGACACCCCTGGTAGCCGCCGCGCAGGGCCTTGGCCCTGACGTTGCCGTAGGCCGGCAGAAAGCTCTCAGGCAGTGCCCGGCTGCAGGCGGTGGCATGCCACTGGCGCAGCAGGTGGCGCTGGCGGCCGGGCTGGCTGCTGTCGGTAAAGCTGGTGCGGGCGTGGCAGACCAGGTGGTTGTTGAGAAACTGCAGGTCGCCGGGCAGCAGTTCCAGTTCCAGGCACATGTCCGGCAGGCAGGCGGTGTCATGCACCGCGTTCAGTGCGGCACGGGCCATGTTGCTCAGGCGCGGCGCCCCCGGCAGGCGCTCGCAATCGAGGTTGCGCTGGCGATAGAAGCGGCTGGCGAACACGCCATGCTCCAGGGCGAACACCGGGCAGAGGAAGAAGCGCCGCTCGCTGGCGCTGTCGTGAGTCGGGTCGTAGAACGCCAGAGGCTGGTAGAGCGCCTGGCACAACGCCGGGTTCTCGCGCATCAGGCGGTCGTGCACGGCCCGCAGGCTGGCCAGGCGGAACAGCCCGCCGCGGGCCGCCTGACGCAGGCAGAGCAGGGTGGTCAGGTCGCAGGCATCGGTGTGGAACTCCATGGACCGGCTGGTGATGTGATTGCGATGGGTCGCCTGATGCGGCTGCTGGCGGTCACGGACATCAACCAGTAACTCGCCTGCATGATTCTGTACCAGCGGTACGCCCAGGTGCAGGCCGATGCCCCAGGCGAGCAGGCGGGCCTGTTCGGGGGTCTTGTCGGCCACGGGAAAGCCGGTGATCAGGAATACTCCGAAGCCGTGCTCGGTCTCCAGGACGGCCCGTTGCAGCAGTTCATGTACCGTCGGCAGGGGGAAGTCACGCGGGGTCATGTCCAGCGGCGATTTGCCCCGGCGTGTTGCATAGTCCAGGGCGCAATCGATCTCGATGACCTGGGCGCGGTCGAGGCGGTGTATCCAGGACAGCGAGTGCTCGATCAGCTTTTCTCGGTTCCAGGCCTGGAGGGTGCGGGTCATGGTGGGCTTCCGTGGGCTGATGATTCGGGACTCCCATTTTCTGTATCACCCGGTATTTTTTTTTTAATCTATGGAGCGAAATCCGGAAGCCTGTTTCCTCTTTCAGGGTAGGAAGCGGCTGTACAGGGTATCGGGCGCCTGGGCCAGGCATGACCCTCCGGTACCGAACCTGATGAAGTGTCCTGAAGCATAGGAGGTGGGCGGTACATGTATCACGGGGAACGACTCAACGCCTGGACCCATCTGGTCGGGGCGGTACTGGCGAGCATCGGCGCGATCTGGCTGCTGGTGATGGCAAGCCTCGATGGCAGCCCGTGGAAGATTGTCAGCGTGGCGATCTACGGGGTCACGCTGATGACCCTCTACAGTGTTTCGACCGTGTACCACAGCGTGCGCGGGCGGGCGAAGGTGATCATGCAGAAGGTCGATCATCTGTCGATCTACCTGCTGATCGCCGGCAGCTACACGCCGTTCTGCCTGGTGACCTTGCGCGGGCCTTGGGGCTGGACGCTGTTCGGCATCGTCTGGGGCCTGGCGGTGATCGGCATGCTGCAGGAGATCAAGCCGCGCTCGGAGGCGCGGATCCTGTCGATCGTGATCTATGCGGTGATGGGCTGGATCGTGCTGGTGGCGATCAAGCCGTTGCTGGCGGCACTGGGCATGGCCGGTTTCATCTGGCTGGCCACGGGTGGCGCGTTGTACACCCTGGGCATCATCTTCTTTGCCCTGGACCACCGCCTGCGGCACTCCCACGGGATCTGGCACCTGTTCGTGATCGCCGGCAGCGCGCTGCACTTCGTGGCGATCTTCTGGTACGTGATCTGAGACCCCGGCAAAGGATCAGAAGTCGCCCCACAGCTGTTGGGCCACCGCCAGGGCCACGACCGGCGCGGTCTCGGTGCGCAGCACGCGCGGACCGAGGCGGGCTGGCAGGTAGCCGGCCTTGGCCGCCTGTTCGACTTCGGAGTCGGACAGGCCGCCCTCCGGACCGATCAGGAACGCCAGGCTGGCCGGCCTGGGGTGGCTGGTCAGCGGTTCGGCCACCGGGTGCAGCACCAGCTTCAGGTCGGCCTGGGTCTGCTTCAGCCATTCGCCCAGCGTCAGCGGCGGATGAATCACCGGCAGGGTGGAGCGGCCGCACTGTTCGCAGGCACTGATCGCGATCTGCCGCCAGTGGGCCAGGCGCTTGTCGGCCCGCTCGTCCTTGAGCCGGACTTCGCAGCGTTCGCTGACGATCGGGGTGATTTCGCTCACGCCCAGTTCGGTGGCTTTCTGGATCGCCCAGTCCATCCGTTCGCCACGGGACAGTCCCTGGCCGAGGTGGATGTGCAGCGGCGAGTCCGGCTGGCCGGCGAAGCTTTCGGTCAGTTGCACGCGTACGTGCTTCTTGCCGACTTCCAGCAGGCTGCCGAGGAATTCGTTGCCCGAGCCGTCGAACACCTGCAGCGCGTCGCCCTCGGCCATGCGCAGCACGCGGCCGATGTAGTGGGCCTGGGCTTCCGGCAGTGCGTGTTCGCCGAGGCTCAGCGGGGCGTCGATGAAGAAGCGGGACAGTCTCATGGTGGATCTCTGAATATCGGAATGATGTGTAGCCTGGGCCGGCATCCTAGCCCGGATCACGGAAATCCGGGTGGAAATTCTCCGGCACCGCCACGCTGATCGTGCTGCGGGTGGCGATATCGATCCCCTCGCTGGCCACTTCGGCGAGGAAGTCGATCTGCTCCGGGGTGATCACGTAGGGCGGCAGGAAGTACACCACGTTGCCCAGCGGGCGGAGCAGGGCGCCGCGTTCCAGGGCATGCTGGAACACCTTGAGGCCACGGCGTTCCTGCCAGGGGTAGGCGGTCTTGCTGGCCTTGTCCTGGACCATCTCGATCGCCAGGGCCATGCCGGTCTGGCGGACTTCGGCGACGTTCGGGTGATCGACCAGGTGGGCGGTGGAACTGGCCATCCGCCGGGCCAGGGCCCGGTTGTTCTCGATGACGTTGTCCTGCTCGAAGATATCCAGGGTCGCCAGCGCCGCCGCACAGGCCAGCGGGTTGCCGGTGTAGCTGTGGGAGTGGAGGAACGCGCGCAGGGTCGGGTAGTCGTCGTAGAACGCGTCGTAGACCTCGTCGGTGGTCAGGCACGCCGCCAGGGGCAGGTAGCCACCGGTGAGCGCCTTGGACAGGCAGAGGAAGTCCGGACGGATACCGGCCTGCTCGCAGGCGAACATCGTGCCGGTGCGGCCGAAGCCCACGGCGATTTCATCGTGGATCAGGTGCACGCCGTAGCGGTCGCAGGCCTCGCGCAGCAGCTTGAGGTAGACCGGATGGTACATGCGCATGCCGCCAGCGCCCTGGATCAGCGGTTCGACGATCACCGCGGCGACGCTCTGGTGGTTGTCCGCCAGGGTCTGTTCCATCACCTGGAACATATTACGCGAATGCTCTTCCCAGCTCATGCCTTGCGGACGCAGGTAGCAGTCCGGGCTTGGTACCTTGAGGGTGTCCAGCAGCAGCGCCTTGTAGGTTTCGGTGAACAGCGGCACGTCGCCCACCGACATCGCCGCCACGGTTTCGCCGTGGTAGCTGTTGGTCAGGGTGATGTAACGCTTTTTCTGCGGCTGGCCACGGTTGAGCCAGTAGTGAAAGCTCATCTTCAGCGCGACTTCGATGCAGGACGAGCCGTTGTCGGCGTAGAAGCACCGGGTCAGCCCCTCGGGCGTCAGCTTCACCAGACGCTCGGACAGCTCGATCACCGGCTGGTGGCTGAAACCGGCAAGGATCACGTGCTCAAGCTGGTCGACCTGGTCCTTGATGCGCTGGCTGATGCGCGGGTTGCAGTGGCCGAACACGTTGACCCACCAGGAACTGACGGCATCGAGGTAGCGCCTGCCATCGAAATCCTCCAGCCACACGCCTTCGCCGCGCTTGATGGGGATCATCGGCAGTTGCTCGTGATCTTTCATCTGGGTGCAGGGATGCCACAGCACCGCGAGGTCGCGTTGCATCCACCGGTTGTTCAGGCTCATTTCCAATCTCCCACGGGCGCCTCGCGACAGGCGCGGGCCAACAATCGCGCAAGCCTATGCAATGCCGGGCAATGGGACAACCCGTGCAAGGCATCCAGGCACAACGTAGCGGATGAAACGCCCGGTCGGCGTGGCACGCAGCATTTGCCGCGATGATCTTCCGGCACGCCGAATAAAGTCGCGTCCTGGCGTGTTCCGGATAGGCGGCGACCTTAATATTTTCTTAACCCGCTCGTTTCAGACTTATGATCGTATTTCTCGATATTTCAAAGCGAAATTTTTCGCTTTAATTCGATAGGTAAACCATTAGTCTTGGGCGCAGTACTTACAGGATGTCTTCGACCATGCAGCTACGTAATTCCTCTTCCCGCTACGGTGCAGTCAGCATGTTCCTGCACTGGGGCGTGGCTCTGGTGGTCTTCGGTCTTTTTGCGCTGGGCTTGTGGATGGTCGGTCTCGACTACTACAGCGAGTACCGCAAGGCCGCTCCGGATCTGCATAAAAGTATCGGCTTGACCCTGTTCGCGGTGATGGTCGTACGGCTGGTCTGGCGCTTCGTCAGCCCGCCGCCGCCGGCACCGTCCAATCATGGCCGCCTGACCCGACTGGGGGCGAAGTTCGGCCATGCGTTCCTCTATCTGGGCCTTTTCGCCCTGATGTTCTCCGGGTACCTGATTTCCACCGCAGAAGGTGTCGGGATTCCGGTGTTCAATCTGTTCGACGTGCCGGCCTGGATTTCCAGCATCCCCGACCAGGCGGATGTGGCTGGCACGGTGCACCTGTACCTGGCCTGGACCGTGGTTATCTTTGCCGTTCTCCATGGCCTGGCCGCGCTGAAACACCACTTTATCGATCGTGATGCGACGCTGACCCGCATGCTGGGTCGCAAAGCCTGATGTTCAACCTCGACTCAAAAGGAATAGAAGTATGTTGAAAAAGACTCTCGCCGCCCTGGCAATCGGTACTGCACTGTTCACTGCCGGTCAGGCGATGGCCGCTGACTACGTGATCGACAAGGAAGGCCAGCACGCCTTCATCGACTGGAAGATCAGCCACCTGGGCTACAGCTTCGTACACGGTACCTTCAAGGACTGGAGCGGCAAGTTCAGCTTCGACGCCAAGGCGCCTGAAGCGAGCAAGATCGAGGTCGAACTGAAGACCGCCAGCCTGTTCTCCAACCACGCCGAGCGTGACAAGCACATCGCCAGCAAGGACTTCCTGGACGTTGCCAAGTATCCGGAAGCCAAGTTCGTCTCCACCAGTGTCAAATCCACTGGCGAGAAGACGGCTGACGTGACCGGTGACCTGACCCTGCACGGCGTGACCAAGCCGGTGACCTTCAAGGCCACCTTCAACGGTGAAGGCAAGGACCCATGGGGCGGCTACCGTGCCGGCTTCAACGGTACCACCACCCTCAACCTGAACGATTTCGGCATCAAGGGGCCGGGCCCGTCTTCCCAGACCCTGGACCTGGACATCTCCTTCGAAGGCGTACAGGCCAAGTAACACCTTCCCGGCATGAGCAGAGCTTGCTCGCGAAGGGGCCGATGGGCATGGCTTCGCGGGCAAACCCTACTCCTTCCTGCCGGAGAAGCGGGCCACAATGAAAAACGCCCCCGGTTCTCGCGAGCCGGGGGCGTTTTTCATTGCCTGGGAAACATCAGCGGTTGCGGGTCAGCAACGCCGGTTTTTCACCGCGTGGGCGGTTCGGCAACTGGTCCAACTGTTCAGGCGTCAGGGAGCGATCGATTTTCGACTCCTTGTGCATGATTTTCGGCTGGTTCTCACGTGGGCTTTTCACCGCCGGTTCCTGGCGGAACGCCTGATCGTCACGGGCCGGACGACGGTTGCGCGAGTCGTCGCGACGCGGCTGACCATCGCGCGATGCGCCATTGCGGCCATTGCGCTTCTGGGTGCCCGTGCCAGCACCTGCGCCGTTGCTGCCGCGCTGGCCATTCTGCCGGCCCTGGCCCTGGGGGGCACCGCCACGGGCTGCGCCTTGTCCGCCGCCGCCAGGACGACGCCCACGGCCCTGTGGCTTGGCGGCCTGGGGTACGTAGTCGACACGGTTACCGAAGTTGTCCACGTCATCATCGAGGAACTCTTCCGGGTCACGATCCGGCGCCGGGCGCGGGATTTGGCGCTGCTGGGGCTGCTGCTCGCGAGGTTTGTGCTCGCGGGCCGGACGCTCGCCGCGACCACTGTTCGCCGACTTCTCCTTGCCCCCCTTGTCCTTGCCCTTGTCCTTGCGGCCACTGCCGCCGCCGTCGCCACGCGGAGCCCGGGCGTTGCGCGGGTTGCGGCCTTCCGGACGCTCGCGCGCTTCCGGCTTTTCCGCTTCCACGGCGCTGGCGTCGAAGCCCATCAGGTCGCCGTCGGCGATCTTCTGCCTGGTCATGCGCTCGATGCTTTTCAGCAACTTCTCTTCGTCCGGGGCGACCAGGGAAATCGCCTCGCCCGAACGACCGGCGCGGCCGGTACGACCGATGCGGTGCACGTAGTCTTCATCGACGTTCGGCAGTTCGAAGTTGACCACATGTGGCAATTGGTCGATATCCAGGCCGCGGGCGGCGATATCGGTGGCGACCAGGATGCGGATCTCGCCGGCCTTGAAGTCGGCCAGGGCCTTGGTGCGGGCGTTCTGGCTCTTGTTGCCGTGGATCGCCGCGGCGGTCAGGCCGTGCTTGTCCAGGTACTCGGCCAGGCGGTTGGCGCCGTGCTTGGTGCGGGTGAACACCAGCACCTGTTCCCAGGCGCCGGTGGTGATCAGGTGGGCCAGCAGGGCGCGCTTGTGGCTGGCGGCCAGGCGGAACACACGCTGTTCGATACGCTCGACCGTGGTGTTCGGCGGCGTCACCTCGATGCGTTCCGGGTTGTGCAGCAGCTTGCTGGCCAGGTCGGTGATGTCCTTGGAGAAGGTCGCCGAGAACAGCAGGTTCTGCCGCTTGGCCGGCAGCCGCGCGAGGACCTTCTTCACGTCATGGACGAAGCCCATGTCGAGCATGCGGTCGGCTTCGTCCAGCACGAGGATTTCCACGTGGGACAGGTCGACACTGCCTTGCCCGGCCAGGTCCAGCAGGCGCCCCGGGCAAGCGACGAGCACGTCGACGCCACGGGCCATGGCCTGGATCTGCGGGTTCATGCCGACACCGCCGAAAATGCAGGCACTGACGAATTTCAGGTCGCGGGCATAGAGCTTGAAGCTGTCGTGCACCTGGGCGGCCAGTTCGCGGGTCGGGGTCAGGACCAGAACGCGCGGTTGGCGCGGGCCGTGACGCTGGGATTTGTCCGGGTGACCGTTGGGGAACAACCGCTCCAGAATCGGGAGGGCGAAGCCGCCGGTTTTACCAGTACCTGTCTGTGCCGCGACCATCAGGTCGCGACCTTGCAACACGGCGGGAATGGCCCGCTGTTGCACCGGAGTAGGCTCGGTATAGCCGGCAGCCTCGATGGCGCCGACCAAAGCCTCGGAGAGACCGAGGGAAGCAAAGGACATGAGTAATCCTGTTCAGTTAGGGCAAAGCCCGATGGGAATCTTGCCTGGCGCGAATGGCATCTGGGAGCTGAACGAAAGCGGCCGGCAGCGTGTGCGGCGTTTTCCTGTTCGGTCCTGGAGGACGCAATCCCGTCCGGTAATGCTGGATCTTGAGGCTCTACGCACGGCGCGCGCTGGCTCTTGGGCGGCGCAGGTCACTGTGTCGGAATACCTGATGCAAGGTCGAGCGTCCGGGCGTAAGCCTGGCGGGAACACCGGAGTATAACAGAGCAATCGGTCTGTGCCGCTTTCCTGCTGCTCAACGGTTCACTGCTTTTTTCCGCTGTCGGGCGAGCCGGCATAGCGGACGTTGAGTTCGGCATAGGCCGGTTCGCGCTTGAACCGCTTGAGTTCGGCGTTGAATCGCTGCATCAGCAGGTCCATGCCGGTATTGCGGCGCAGGGCCAGGTATTGCCGGTTACGGCTGATCACGGTCGGGTACTGGACGATCCGCTCCTGCAGATTCAACTCGTTGAGCACATGCTGGCCGACGCGGCGGTCGGTGATCAGCAGGTCGATGCGCCCCAGCGCGAGCTTGCCGAAGTTGGATTCCTGGCTGGGAGCCGGTTCGCGTCGGAACAGGCGCGATTCATTGAATTGCGGGCTGTACTGGTAACCAGGGGAGACGCCCACGGTCAGCCCGCGCAGGTCATCCAGGCTGTCGAACGGGTGGGGGTGGGCCTTGGCGTAGAAGAGCACGAATTCCACTTCGGAGAGGGCTTCTGCGGGATAGAGCAGCTTGTCGTCGCGCTGACTGCTGTGAAAGATGTCCAGAACACCGTCGGCCTTGCCCTGT
Organism: Pseudomonas fuscovaginae SE-1; assembly: GCF_000364705.1. Lineage (GTDB taxonomy): Bacteria > Pseudomonadota > Gammaproteobacteria > Pseudomonadales > Pseudomonadaceae > Aquipseudomonas > Aquipseudomonas fuscovaginae_A. The sequence goes on from NZ_AQOH01000067.1 coordinate 33,129, forward strand.
TCGAGCATCGCCAGGCAGCGTTTCCAGGGCAGGAACTGCCATTCCACCTCGATCCCCAGGCGCTGGAAGACGATCGCCGTGGTCTCGTAGTCCAGTCCCTTGGTCTGGCCATTCTCCTCGAAGACATAGGGCGCCCAGGGTTCGGTGACGATACGCAGTCGCTCGCCGCGGGCCGTCAGGCTCAGGCAAGTCAGGAGAATGGCTGTCAGAAGCTGGGCAATGACGGGCATTGCCAGAGAGTACGCTGGAGAGGCGACAAATAGCCAGAGGCCCGTGACAGCTCTGCTCCGGGAGTATTGTCAGGTGGTCCGGATCAGGTGCTGGTAGATAGTGTCGCGTCGTTTTCCCAGTACCAGACGGATGATCGGCTGATTGAACCAGCGCTCCAACTGATGAGCGTCCAGGTCTTCCTTTTGGCGGCTCTGGGCGTTTTCACGCGCTTTGTCCCACCAGACCGGCGAGCAGGCCTGGTCGAACTCGTTGGTGTGCCGGTAGCAGCCGTAGAGAATCTCGCGCATGAACTGGCGTTGATTTCCTGGCAGTGCCAGTGTGACCAGCTTGTAAAGCATGCGCTGCAAGGCGGGAGGGCGTGGCAGGGTTGCTGTTACCTTGGCTGTGTCATCGAGGGCGGCCTGGCTGGTCGGTGCGTCCCCATGTTTTTTCAGCCACGCCTGGGTTTTCGCCCGGAACAACTGCTTGCGACTCCAGTAATGGTGGATCAGGTCGGGGCACTCACGTACTTCACGGTTCCTGTAGGCCGCCACCGACAGGCAGAACTCTTCGAGCGTATAGGCGCCGTTGGCCAGTGGGAACAGTTCGTCCATCAGTTGGATCGACCGATCCAGCACTTCGGCATCGCTGCGCATCAGACCGATGACACCTGAGTTGAGCAAGGGCATCTGGTCGTCGGCGAGCTGTCTTTCCAGAAGCTGCGGTGCCAATGCCTTATACAGGATCGAGTCCTTGTTGGCTCCATAGTGCAGGCCGAAGGCGTTGCATAGCACTACGCCTGGCTGAACCCGGCGAAACAGCTCCAGCGGTGAAACGTGGAAAAAAGTGTCCGTGTCGATCAACAGGGCCTTTTCATGTTGCTCCAGCACTGTGCGCAGCAGGACGTGCTTGGTTCGGAAATGGTAGCCGTGAGGTGCGCTCCACTGCGTACGAGTGGCGGCATCCAGAAGGTGAACATGGACCGGCAGTTGCCGATAAGGCTGGGGATCATCCGTGAACACCTGGATGTCGAGCGCCTCGTCTGGTGTTTCCCTGAGGCCTGCCAGGGCGCTGCAGATACTGAAGATTGCTTCCTGGTGGTAGGTATGGGCCCCGAATACCAGGTAGACCAGTTGAGGGGTGGCGGTTGACGGGACGCTGGACATTGGATTGTGGTCTTCCATGAAGTGCTTGGGCAGTAAAAAAGGCCTTGGGTTCTCCAAGGCCTCTGCTGGGTTGTCGCCGAATCAGCGCGGCAGCTTGAGGTTGTTCCACACCGCGAGGCTCGGTTCGGCCAGGTTCAGGGTATAGAAATGCAGCCCCGGGGCACCGCCTTGCAGCAGGCGTTCGCACATCTCGGTGATCACCTGCTCGCCGAAGGCCTGGATGCTCTGACTGTCATCGCCGTAGGCTTCCAGCTGCTTGCGGATCCAGCGTGGGATTTCCGCGCCGCAGGCGTCGGAGAAGCGTGCCAGCTTGCTGTAGTTGGTGATCGGCATGATGCCCGGCACGATCGGGATGTTCACGCCCATTGCCCGTACGCGGTCGACGAAGTAGAAGTAGCTGTCGGCGTTGAAGAAGTACTGGGTGATCGCGCTGTCGGCACCGGCGTTGGCCTTGTGCACGAAGTGCCGGATGTCGTCTTCGAAATTGCGCGCCTGCGGGTGCATTTCCGGGTAGGCGGCGACTTCGATGTGGAAATGGCTGCCGGTCTCTTCACGGATGAAGCTGACCAGGTCGTTGGCGTGGCGCAGCTCGCCGCTGGCCATGCCCATGCCGGAGGGCAGGTCGCCGCGCAGGGCAACGATACGCTGGATACCGGCGTCCTTGTATTGGCTCAGCAGGCCGCGCAGGTCGTTCTTGCTGTCGCCCACGCAGGACAGGTGGGGAGCGGAAGGAATCTTCACTTCGTTCTCGAGTTGCAACACGGTGTTGAGCGTGCGGTCGCGGGTCGAGCCGCCGGCACCGTAGGTGCAGGAGAAGAAGTCGGGGTTGTGGCTGGCCAACTGGCGGGCAGTGGCGAGCAGCTTTTCATGCCCAGCATCGGTCTTGGTCGGGAAGAACTCGAAGCTGTAGCGACGATCTTGGGACATGGTAATACCTGTGGAAGCTCAGAATACCAGTGTGGGAGCCGCTTGCCCACGATGCGGGGGCCTCGGTTGTGCAACCGTACCGAGGCGCCGCCATCGCCGGCAAGCCAGCTCCCACAACAGCCTGCTCTCGCCGGGAGAGCAGGCAACCAGGCCGATCAGTAGCGGTAGGCGTGCGGCTTGAACGGACCTTCGACGCTCACGCCGATGTAGTCGGCCTGGGTCTTGGTCAGTTGGGTGACCACGCCGCCGAAGCCGCGGACCATTTCCAGGGCCACTTCCTCGTCGAGCTTCTTCGGCAGTACTTCAACGGTCAGGCGCTCGGCTTTCTGCGCGGGCGACAGGTCGGCGTACTTCTGGCCGAACAGGAAGATCTGCGCCAGTACCTGGTTGGCGAACGAACCGTCCATGATGCGGCTCGGGTGACCGGTGGCGTTGCCCAGGTTCACCAGGCGGCCTTCTGCCAGCAGGATCAGGTAGTCGTCGTTCTGTGGGTCGAAAGCTCCAGGGCCGGTGCGGTGGATCTTGTGCACCTGTGGCTTCACCTCTTCCCATGCCCAGTTCTTGCGCATGAAGGCGGTGTCGATCTCGTTGTCGAAGTGGCCGATGTTGCAGACCACGGCGCGCTTCTTCAGGGCCTTGAGCATGTTCGCATCGCAGACGTTGACGTTACCGGTGGTGGTGACGATCAGGTCGATCTTGCCCAGCAGGGCCTTGTCGATGCTGGCTTCGGTGCCGTCGTTGATACCGCCGATGAACGGCGAGACCACTTCGAAACCGTCCATGCAGGCCTGCATGGCGCAGATCGGGTCGACTTCGGTGACCTTGACGATCATGCCTTCCTGGCGCAGGGACTGGGCCGAACCCTTGCCCACGTCGCCGTAGCCGATCACCAGGGCCTGCTTGCCGGACAGCAGGTGGTCGGTACCACGCTTGATCGCGTCGTTCAGGCTGTGACGGCAGCCGTACTTGTTGTCGTTCTTGCTCTTGGTGACCGAGTCGTTGACGTTGATGGCCGGGATCTTCAGCTCGCCCTTGGCCAGCATGTCCAGCAGGCGGTGTACACCGGTGGTGGTTTCTTCGGTGACGCCGTGGACTTTCTCCAGAACCTGCGGGTATTTCTTGTGCAGCAGTTCGGTCAGGTCACCACCGTCGTCGAGGACCATGTTGGTGTCCCATGGCGCGCCATCCTTGAGGATGGTCTGCTCCAGGCACCACTCGTACTCCTGCTCGGTTTCACCTTTCCAGGCGAAGACCGGGATGCCGGCAGCGGCGATGGCGGCAGCGGCCTGGTCCTGGGTGGAGAAGATGTTGCAGGACGACCAGCGGACTTCGGCACCCAGGGCAACCAGGGTCTCGATCAGCACGGCGGTCTGGATGGTCATGTGGATGCAGCCCAGGATCTTGGCGCCCTTGAGCGGTTGCTCGGCCAGATACTTGCGGCGCAGACCCATCAGGGCCGGCATTTCCGACTCGGCGATGATGATTTCGCGACGGCCCCAGGCAGCCAGGGACATGTCGGCGACCTTGTAGTCGGTGAAATCTGCAGGCGTGTTGACAGCGCTCATGAAGAGCCTCCATTCGTAGTGTGCGAATGGGCGCCGTTGTGCGTTTAGTATCCGGACGCATCATCGCGACCGGAGAACGCCCCATCCGAGCCTGACAGGTCGAACCTGCTGCAGCGCCCCTCGGACAGGTGGCGGGAAAACGGTATCAGGGAAAGATGACCGTTTTGATCGGCGCTGAGTATAGCGGCCTGTGGTGGACTTCCCAAGGGTTTCCGTCGGTTCGATGAAGAATGCCCATGGCGACCATAGTCGAGTGTTCATGGAGCTTGACCGTACGGTCTGCCATCATGGTCGGCATCAATGGCAAGACGGTCAGGAGCGCGCATGAATTTCCACACCCGCAAATGGGTCAAACCCGAGGACCTCAACCCCAACGGCACGCTGTTCGGCGGCAGCCTGCTGCGCTGGATCGACGAGGAGGCGGCGATCTACGCCATCGTCCAGCTGGGCAACCAGCGGGTGGTGACCAAGTACATCTCCGAGATCAACTTCGTCAGTGCCTCGCGCCAGGGTGACATCATCGAGTTGGGTATCACCGCCACCGAATTCGGCCGCACCTCGATCACCCTGACCTGCGAAGTGCGCAACAAGATCACCCGCAAGAGCATCCTGACCGTGGAGAAGATGGTTTTCGTCAACCTGGGTGAAGATGGCCTGCCGGCGCCCCACGGGCGGACCGAGATCAAGTACGTCAAGGACCAGTTCAAGGAAGACGAAATCAGCCCGAACTGATCGCCGGCACCACTGAACAGCCGCGAACCCGTGGTGTCCCACTCTCAGGCACACCTCAGGGTTCAGGCGCTCGATGAATACACCAGATGACGGCAAGACCCCGGACCTGTCGCCCGAAGAGCGGCAGGACGTCACACGCAACCAGCCGCCCCGGGCGGCGGTGCTGCATGAAATCATCCGCCTGCAGGGCGACCAGGAGCTGGAGCGCAGCGTCGCCGCGCTCGGCTGGTCGGCGCTGGCCGCCGGCCTGACCATGGGCCTGTCGCTGATGGCGATGGGCCTGCTCAACTCCCGGCTGCCGGAGGGCGAGGCATTCAGGGTGATCGCCAGTTTCGGCTACTGTGCGGGCTTTCTCGCGGTGATCCTCGCACGCCAGCAGTTGTTCACCGAAAACACCCTGACGGCGGTGCTGCCGCTGATGAGCCAGCCGACCCTGAGCAACGTCGGCCGCCTGCTGCGGCTGTGGGGCGTGGTGCTGGCGGGCAACCTCTGCGGCACGCTGCTGGTGGCCTACGTGATGCTGCACCTGCCGATCTTCGACAGCAAGACCGACCTGGCCTTCCTCGAGATCGGCCGCAAGGTCATGGAGCATGAGCCGGCGCAGATGTTCGCCAAGGGCATCGTGTCCGGCTGGATGATCGCCACCATGGTCTGGATGATCCCGTCCATGGAGAGCGCGAAGATGTGGATCATCATCCTGATCACCTACCTCATGGCGTTGGGCGATTTCACCCATATCGTGGCCGGCTCGGCCGAGGTCTCTTACCTGGTATTCGCCGGGGAACTGTCATGGCGTGAGTTCTGGCTGCACTTCGCCGGCCCTACGCTGGCCGGCAATATCATTGGTGGCAGTTGCATCTTCGCCCTGATCAGTCATGCGCAGATCCGCAGTGAGAGCGGGGCGCCGAGGGATTCGCATGATGCTTGAAAAGTGACCGACCGGTTCCGGTGAGTGAGCAACGCATTCGTGTGGCGGCAGGTTTGTCAGAGTGTGAACGTATTTGCCCCGTGAGCCATCAGATGCGCTAGTGTTGTGTGCGCCGTGGCCGACTGCACCGGCTTGCGCGAAACCGGCGTGCCGGCATGCCGGTCGACATGTTCATCCAACTCCAAGAACAAGGACTTTGTCATGACTCCAGCCCTCTGGTGTGTGTTGATCGCAATCTTCCTGCCTTACCTGTGTACCGGGATCGCCAAGTTCAGTGGTGGTAAGTTCGGGCCGCGGCAGAACCACGACCCGCGGGCTTTCCTGGAAACCCTCGAAGGCTTCGCCCGGCGCGCGCACGCGGCGCAACTGAACAGTTTCGAAGTGACTCCGGCCTTTGCCGCGGCAGTGATCATCGCGCATCTGGTCGGTCATGCCTCGCTGGTGACGATCAACGTGCTGGCGGTGCTGTTCATCACCAGCCGGCTGCTGTACATCATCTGCTACCTAGCTGACTGGGCAGTACTACGCTCGGTGGTATGGGCAGTGGGGATGGCCTTGATCGCGAGTTTCTTCTTCGTTTCCATCTGAGGCCTGGCGAAGGCTTTTTCGCGGGCGTGCCCGCGAATAGGTCCCCACGGCCTGCATCGCAATCAGCTACCGACATCCGGCACCTGGGGCAACGCCATGCCCTTGGGCCAGAGCATCCAGATATTGCCCTTCTGCTTCATGTCCCCCGCCAACTGCCCGGCGGCCTCGCCGGTGCCCCAGAACAGGTCGGCCCGGACCTCGCCGGCAATCGCCCCGCCGGTGTCCTGCGCGGCCACCGGCCGGACCAGCGGCGTGCCGTCCGGGCGGGTCGTCGACAGCCACAGCAAACTGCCCAGCGGAATCACCTTGCGATCCACCGCGACGCTGTAGCCGGCGGTCAGCGGTACATTCAGCGAGCCGCGCGGGCCTTCGTTGCTGTCCGGGTTGCGGGCGAAGAACACATAGCTGGGGTTGCTGGCCAGCAGTTGCGGAATGCGTGTCGGATGCGCCTTGGCCCAGGCACTGATGGTGCCCATGGTGACGTCTTCCTTCTTCAGCTCGCCCTGTTCCACCAGCCAGCGACCGATGGCCCTGTAGGGGTGGCCGTTCTGGTCGGCGTAGCCGATCCGCAGTTGCCGGCCGTCATCCAGGCGGATGCGTCCCGAGCCCTGGATCTGCAGGAACTGCAGGTCCATCGGGTCGGTCAGCCAGGCCAGCACCGGAGCCTTGACGCCCTGGGTGGCGATCAGCGCGGCGTCGTCATAGGGCTTGACCACCCTGCCTTCCAGTCGCCCGCGCAGGCGTTTGCCCTTGAGCTCCGGGTAGACGCTGTCCAACTGGACGATGATCAGGTCGTCCGGTACCCCGTAGACCGGCACCGTGGCCTTGTCCGTGCGGGTCAGGCTGCCGGAGTAGACGGGTTCGTAATAGCCGGTGATCAGTCCGTCGGCACTGTTTTGTGCCGAGCGCAGTCCATAGACCTCGAGGTTCTGCTGAAGGAAACCACGAATGGCTGCGGGGTCGCTGGGCACATTGGCCGCGGCGGCACAGGTGGCCGCCCAGGTGGCGTCGTTCTTCAGCCGGGCACAGGCGCTGCGCCACGAGGCGAAGCCGGCCTGCAGGTCGGCGTCGGAAACGTTCGGCAGGGCTTTCCAGTCGGCCTTGACGTAGGTGGTCACCGGCGCATGGGGCTGGTTGTCCTTGCCATTGCAGCCAGCGAGCAGGGCCAGGGCGAGCAGGCCCCAGCCCAGGCGTTTATAGGTGGTATTCATGAACCGGCGTATTCCTTGAGTGACTACCTGTTCAGTCATTGTTCAGGTAATCCATTCGTTTAGTGAGGTTATTGGTGGCGTGGCCTATTGGTCTTTGATCTTCAGGCGAGGATACTGGCCGCCGTCTCCCGTGACCTGATGCCATCATGACTATCAAGAAAATTTTCGTTGTATTGCTGGCTGGCCTGAGTCTTGCCGCCTGTGGCGGTATCGATCCGAACTCGCCACTGGGCCAGCGCAAGGCCATTTTCAAGCAGATGCTCAAGACCAGCGAAGACCTGGGTGGCATGCTTCGAGGCCGAATTCCTTTCGACGGCCCGCGTTTCGCCGAGGGCGCGATCAAGCTGGACAGCCTGTCCCATGAGCCTTGGAAACACTTCCCGCAGGTCAAGGAAACGGAGCATACCAGCGCGAAGGCCGATGTCTGGCAAAAGCAGGCGCGTTTCCAGGAACTGGCGCGCTCGCTGGAGAGTGCCACCGGCGAGTTGCTGGTGGCCAGCAAGGTCCAACCCTACCAGGCCAGCCTGCTCAGGCCGGCGGTGGAGCGGGTCGAGGATGCCTGCGATGCCTGCCACAAGGAGTTTCGCGATCACTGACTGAGTGGGGCGGGCCGGTCTACTTGTCCAACTCGTCCAGGGCGTCCTGCAACTCCTTGCGGGACTCGGCGAGCTTGTCCTTGCGCTTGTTGATCTTCTCCGGGTCGCCCTTTTTCATCGCCTTGTCGAGGTCGGCCTGACGGCGGCTGACCTCGTGCCTGGCATCGAGCACCTTGTTCTCGCGCTCCTTTTTCAGCGAGGCGTCGGTGCAATGGGTGCTGACTTCCTCCAGCGCCTTCTCCAGAGCGGCCTGTTGCTCGCTGTTGCCCTGGGCCCTGGCGCTCTCGATCTGGTTGCTGATGGCCTGTCGCTTGGCGGCGCAGCCGGTCAGTTCGGGTTGTTCCTCGGCGGCCAGGAGCGGGGCGGCCATGACTGTGCACAGGGTGAAAGGCACCAGTGAAGAGGGAAGTTTCATGAAAGGCTCCGTGCTGAAAAATATTGAAAGTGACAATGAACAAATAAAAGCCGACTCGGTTGTACGAAAATCCCGATTCGGGTTGTAGCTTTTTCCTCAGAACCCATCGACCCCGGCGACACGTAATGATTCAGCCAGGGCCACTACCTGCGGGTCCCGAAAGAAAGCCCCCAGGCGTGCGGCCCGTTCGGGGCCGACCCCGGGTTCAGCCTGCCAGTCCCCGACGTTTCGACCGGCCAGTGCCTGCCAGTTGCCGTCCAGCCTGGTACCGGTGCTGGCGGGTACGCCCAGGGCCTTCAGCCAGCGCTCGAATGGCCGTTGTCGGGCCAGTTGGATGTTATCGAGCAACTGCCGGGCACCGAGGGGACCCAGGCCGGCAATGTTAGCAAGCTCGCGGGCATCGAGGGTCAGCCAATCGAGCAGTTGTTCAAGATGACCTGCGCGAGCCAGCTTTTCCCACGTGCCGGGGCCCAGTCCTGGCAGTTCCAGGCCCTGCTTGCCGCTCAGCCAGGTCAGTCGGGCGAGAAACTGGCTTTCGCAGCCCGGACCGTAGCGCCAGCAACTCGACTCGTGGAAGTTGTCCGGGTGGGGGACGTCGAGTGGTTCGCGTTCGACGCTGCGCCAGACCACTTCGTCCAGGCGCGGAATGGTCAGGCCGGCCAGGCTGATCGCCACCTGATCTCCGGGACGGATATCCAGTTCCCGCCAGCGTTGCAGCGAGCCTGCGCTGACCCGCTTGATCTGCCGGTCATCCAGGCGTACCGGGATCAGCTCGAGCATCGGCGTGATCCGGCCGGTGCGGCCGATCTTGAAGCTGACCTTGCGCACATGGGCCAGGGCCTGGCCGTGGGGGTATTTCCAGGCGACGCTCCAGTACGGTGCCCGGGGCTGCCAGAGGTGGGCGGCGGGTCGCCGGCTCTGGCGCAGGACCACGCCGTCGCTGACAAAGGGTAGGGGATGGCGGAACCAGTGCTCGCGCCAGTCGCGCGCCTGGGCGAACCCCTCGATCGGCCGGCTGTAGAGGGTGCTATCCCTGAAACCCAGGGCGCTCAGCCCCTGCAGGCGTTCGAGCTGGTTCGGTGGGCCATCGGGCCAGTCCCAGACGAACAGGCCAATGCCTCTGGCCTCATCGGGTCGCAGGCGGTGCCGGGCCATCAGGCCGGCAACCTTGCCGCGGGCGTTCAGGCCACCGTGCTCGGCCTGCACGTGGTGGTTCTGGCGCCAGTACAACTCGCCCTGCAGCACCAGGTCGAGCGGCTGCGGCAGTCGGGCGGGAATGGCTGCGATCCTGCGGGCCCGATCGGTCCAGTCCTGGCCCCTGAGTCCGTCGCCACGGCTGATGACCTGCTGCAGGCGACCGCGCCGGTAGCTGAGCGTTACGGCCACACCGTCGACCTTGGGCTGGATCCAGAGGTCCTTGCGGGTGCTGATCCAGTCCCGGACCGCCTGTTCGTCCGGCAGCTTGTCCAGCCCGGTATGGGCAATCGGATGGGGTGTCGGCCCGCGTGCCTTGAGCAACGGGTTGTCCGGCTGGCTCCCGTTGGCGGCGAAGCAGCCGCGCCAGCCTTGCAGGGTCTGGCGGGACTGATCGTAGAGTTCGTCGGCGACCGGCGAGACGCCCTGTTGGTGGTAGCGCTCGTCCCACTCGGCGATCTGCTGCTCCAGCGCCTTGATTTCGCGCAGGGCGCGTTCTGTCGACCACTCCGGGCAGGGCGCGGCCAGGGCTGCGAAACAGCAGATGAAAAGGGCAAAACCCGGGAGCAAACCCATGTCGCAGCATCCTTGCTCGACTCAAAAACACAGCCTAGATCAGCTCCCGGCATTAAAAAGCCCCGCCGTGGCGGGGCTTTCTTACGACATGTGTCGGCTTACTTGAACAGGCCGCCCAACGCCTTGATACCGGCATCGATCGCCTGCGCCTTGGGATCCTGGGGCGCCGCGGTATTGGTGATGGGCTGCTGGGAACTGGCCACGCCGCTGCAACTGGCGGTGATATGGTCCACGGCCATCTGCAGACCGTTGGCCTTGACGGTGTCCCCCTTGACCTTGGCGGCATAGATCTGTTTCTGCAGATCCTGCACCTGCTTGGGATTGCAACTGCCGGCGTCGGCGGTGTTGCCGGTGGTCTGTGTCGTGGAGCCACCGCCCAGCTGTGTCGCCAGGTTGGTAAGTGCACTCAGGTCGGCGGCCTGGGCTGGAAGGGTGAACAGGCCGAGCAGAACCGCGGTGGGCGCGAAAGCGGAAGTACGCATGGCAAACCTCAATGTTCGATTGCCGACGCATCAGGAAGGTTCTCGAACAGGCGCCGTGCAATATCCAAGGGAGAAACAGGGTTCGAGAGGGCGAAATATAGGGAAACAGGTTTGTACAGGGAATGACCGGTGGTCATGAAAAAGCCCTTCATGGCAAACCATGAAGGGCTTTTGTGACGCAACCGACAAATTACAGGCCGGCAGCGGCTCGCAGGGCGTCGATGCGGTCGGTTTTTTCCCAGGTGAAGGTGGTGAAGGTGTCGTCGCCGACGGTCTTCAGTTCCGGGGTACGACCGAAGTGGCCGTAGGCCGCGGTGTCCTGGTACATCGGGTGCAGCAGGTCGAGCATGGTGGTGATCGCGTATGGGCGCAGGTCGAAGATCTGGCGGACCAGCTGGATGATCTTCTCGTCGCTGATCTTGCCGGTGCCGAAGGTGTTCAGCGAGATCGAGGTCGGCTGGGCCACGCCGATGGCGTAGGAAACCTGGATTTCGCAACGGTCGGCCAAGCCGGCGGCGACGATGTTCTTGGCCACATAGCGACCGGCGTAGGCGGCGGAGCGGTCGACCTTGGACGGGTCCTTGCCGGAGAAGGCGCCGCCGCCGTGACGGGCCATGCCGCCGTAGCTGTCGACGATGATCTTGCGCCCGGTCAGGCCGCAGTCGCCCACCGGGCCACCGATGATGAAGTTGCCGGTCGGGTTGATGTGGAACTGGGTGTCCTTGGTCAGCAGGTTGGCCGGGATGACGTGCTTGACGATCAGTTCCATCACGCCTTCGCGCAGGTCGTTGTAGGACACGTCAGGGTTGTGCTGGGTCGACAGGACGATGGCGTCGACACCCACCACCTTGCCGCCTTCGTAGCGGCAGGTCACCTGCGACTTGGCGTCCGGACGCAGCCACGGCAGCAGGCCGGACTTGCGGGCTTCGGCCTGGCGCTGGACCAGTTGGTGCGAGTAGGCGATCGGGGCGGGCATCAGCTCCGGGGTTTCGTTGCTGGCATAGCCGAACATCAGGCCCTGGTCGCCGGCACCCTGGTCTTCCGGCTTGCTGCGGTCAACACCCTGGGCGATGTCCACCGACTGCTTGCCGATGATGTTCATCACACCGCAGGTGGCGCCATCGAAACCGACGTCGGAACTGTTGTAGCCGATGTCGAGGATCACGTTGCGGACGATGTCTTCCAGGTCGACCCAGGCCGAAGTGGTCACTTCGCCAGCGATGATCGCCACGCCGGTTTTCACCAGAGTTTCGCACGCGACGCGGGCAAACTTGTCCTGGGCAATGATGGCATCCAGCACCGCATCGGAAATCTGGTCGGCAATTTTGTCCGGATGCCCTTCAGACACGGACTCGGAGGTGAAAACGGAATATTCGCTCATATCGATGGTTTTCCTGAGTTTACCGATGTTGAGTGGCGCCAGTCGGTCCCTGAAAGTGGCGAACCTGAATCTGGAAACCATTACGTAAGCCTACATAGAGGCTGTCCCCGGGGACGAGCCCCGCAGCGATGGCCCAACGGGCCAGGTCTTCCTGTTCGAACCCCAGCCAGAGATCACCGCAGGCCTCCCTGGCCCAGCTCTGGTTGTGGCTGCATAACTCGGTTATCAGCAGGCTGCCGCCGGGTCGCAGCAACCCGGTCATCTGCTTCAAGGCTTCGGCCGGCGCGGCGAAATGGTGCAGGACCATGTTCAGGACCACGCAATCGGCCTGGATACTGTTGTTCTGCAATGCATCGGCCAGTTGCAGGCTGACATTAGTCAACGCCTCGCGTTCGCACAGTTGGCGGGCCAGCTCGAGCATGGCCGGGCTGTTGTCGAGCGCCGTGACCTGCTGGAAACGGCGCGCCAGCTCGGGCAGGAAGCCTCCGTCGCCGGGGCCGATTTCCAGGGCGGTGGCGGCCGGCGCGAAGTTGAGCTTGTCGAGCAGCGCCAGGACGCTTTCGCGGTATTGCGCCAGGCCGGCGATCAGATCCTGCTGGGCGCGGAACTTTTCCGCGACCTTGGCGAAGAAATCCTGGCTGGCGGCGGCCCGTTGGCCGTGCACCTGGGTGATGCGGGCCTGCACCTCGACCGGCAGTTGCAGGGCGTCGACTTCGTCCAGCAGCGCGGCGTGCAGCCGGCCACCCGGCAATTCGGTGTGGGGCAGGGCGCGCCGATAGAAGATCGCATTACCTTCCCGGCGGGTCGCCACCAGCCCGGCCTGGGCCAGCACCTTGAGGTGGTGGCTCATGCCCGACTGACCGATGGCAAAGATCTGCGCCAGCTCCAGCACGCCGAACGAGTCGTTGGCCAGTGCCCGCAATACGTTGAGCCGCAACGGATCACCGCCGGCCTTGCACAGGGCGGACAGCTCGTCGCAGCGATCATGAAGCAGGGCGGGCGCAGGTAGGTTCATAAGGCCAGCAGTCTAGTCAGCGTCACGGCACCCCGCAAGTTCAATATCAAAAACTTTTGATATTGAATGATAAATGGCACTTTCGCGTTTTCCCGTTGCTCTACAGACGATGCGCGGAAAGGATTCATCAGCACGATGCGCAATTATCGGCGGGAAAAACGCGGTCGAACGACTATCTGTCATTGCCCCGAAGGCTCTCCCTGAGGGAAAATACACGCCTTTTTTCCGTTTCGTTTCAATATCAAATCCCAGGAGATCAGCGATGCCCAGCCGTCGTGAGCGTGCCAACGCCATTCGTGCCCTCAGCATGGATGCCGTGCAAAAAGCCAACAGCGGCCATCCCGGTGCCCCCATGGGTATGGCGGATATTGCCGAAGTACTGTGGCGTGACTACCTGAAACACAACCCGAGCAACCCGTCCTTCGCCGATCGCGACCGGTTCGTCCTGTCCAACGGCCACGGCTCGATGCTGATCTATTCGCTGCTGCACCTGACCGGCTACGACCTGTCGATCGACGACCTGAAGAACTTCCGTCAGTTGCACAGCCGTACCCCGGGCCACCCGGAGTTCGGCTACACCCCAGGCGTGGAAACCACCACCGGTCCGCTCGGCCAGGGCCTGGCGAACGCCGTCGGTTTCGCCCTGGCGGAAAAGGTCCTGGGGGCACAGTTCAACCGTCCCGGCCACAACATCGTCGACCATCACACCTATGTGTTCCTGGGTGACGGTTGCATGATGGAAGGCATTTCCCACGAAGTCGCCTCCCTGGCCGGCACCCTGGGCCTGGGCAAGCTGATCGCCTTCTACGACGACAACGGCATCTCCATCGACGGCGAAGTCGAAGGCTGGTTCACCGACGACACGCCGAAGCGTTTCGAATCCTACAACTGGCAGGTGATCCGCAACGTCGACGGTCACGATCCGGAAGAGATCAAGACCGCCATCGAGACCGCCCGCAAGAGCGAGCAGCCGACCCTGATCTGCTGCAAGACCACCATCGGCTTCGGTTCGCCGAACAAGCAGGGCAAGGAAGATTGCCACGGCGCCCCGCTGGGTGACGCGGAAATCGCCCTGACCCGCGCGGCGCTGAAGTGGAACCACGGCCCGTTCGAAATCCCGGCCGACATCTATGCCGAGTGGGACGCCAAGGAAGCCGGTCGTGCCGTCGAGGCCGAGTGGGACCAGCGTTTCGCCGCCTATTGCGCCGCTTTCCCGACCGAAGCCAAGGAGCTGGCGCGTCGCCTGAGCGGCGAACTGCCGGCCGACTTCTCGGAAAAAGCCTCGGCCTACATCGCCGAAGTCGCGGCCAAGGGCGAAACCATCGCCAGCCGCAAGGCCAGCCAGAACACCCTGAACGCCTTCGGCCCGCTGCTGCCCGAGTTCCTCGGTGGCTCGGCCGACCTCGCCGGCTCCAACCTCACCCTGTGGAAAGGTTGCAAGGGCGTCAGCGCTGAAGATGCCAGTGGCAACTACATGTATTACGGCGTACGCGAATTCGGCATGACCGCAATCATGAATGGCGTGGCCCTGCACGGCGGTCTGGTGCCGTACGGCGCGACCTTCCTGATGTTCATGGAATACGCCCGCAACGCTGTGCGCATGTCGGCCCTGATGAAGCAGCGCGTGATCCATGTCTACACCCACGACTCCATCGGTCTGGGCGAAGACGGTCCGACCCACCAGCCGATCGAGCAACTGGCGAGCCTGCGGACCACGCCGAACCTCGATACCTGGCGTCCTGCCGACGCGGTGGAATCCGCCGTGGCCTGGAAGCACGCGATCGAGCGCAAGGACGGCCCTTCGGCGCTGATCTTCTCCCGCCAGAACCTGCAGCACCAGGTACGTGATGCCGTGCAGATCGACAACATCAGCCGTGGTGGCTACGTCCTCAAGGATTGCGCTGGCGAGCCCGAGCTGATCCTGATCGCCACCGGTTCGGAAGTCGGCCTGGCGGTACAGGCATTCGACAAGCTGACCGAGCAGGGCCGCAAGGTCCGCGTGGTGTCCATGCCATGCACCAGCCTGTTCGATGCCCAGGACGCCAGCTACAAGCAGGCGGTCCTGCCGCTGGAAGTCGGCGCGCGTATCGCCATCGAGGCGGCACATGCCGACTACTGGTACAAGTACGTGGGCCTGGAAGGCCGCGTCATCGGCATGACCACTTATGGTGAGTCGGCGCCGGCGGCAGCGCTGTTCGAAGAGTTCGGCTTCACCCTGGAAAACATCCTGGGTCAGGCCGAGGAACTGCTGGAAGACTGAGGCCGGTGACAGGCCGGGTGTCCGGGCCGGTCTCTTCGCGGGCAAGCCCTGCTCCTACAGGCTGTTTGTCGTACATGGGTTCCATGTGCGACCGCCTATTGTAGGAGCGGGGCTTGCCCGCGAAGGCGGCAGCCCAGGCACCGCCCATCTAGCAGGTTCACAGACAGTCCCGTTTTCACAGAACCCATGCCCCGGCATGGGTTCTTGATGTTCAAGCTCCGGCGAGATCCCCATGCCTCAACCGCGTCCCTACAGAGTTGCCCTCAACGGCTATGGCCGTATCGGTCGTTGTGTCCTGCGTGCGCTGTTCGAGCGGGGCGACCGGGCCGGGCTGGAAATCGTCGCCCTCAACGATCTGGCCGACATGGCCAGCGTTGAATACCTGACACGTTTCGACTCCACTCACGGCCGCTTCCCCGGCGAAGTGCGGGTCGAGGACGATTGTCTGCATATCAATGGCCGCTGCGTGAAGGTCCTGCGCAGCGCCAACCCGGAAGACATCGATTGGGCTGCCCTCGACGTCGACCTGGTGCTGGAGTGCTCCGGCGCCTACCACACCCGCGAAGACGGCCAGCGCTTTCTCGCGGCCGGCGCGCCACGGGTGCTGTTCTCCCAGCCGATGGCCAGCGAGGCCGCGGTTGACGCCACCATCGTCTATGGGGTCAACCAGGATTGCCTGACCGGCGACGAACTGCTGGTGTCCAACGCCTCCTGCACCACCAATTGCAGCGTGCCTTTGCTGCGCCTGCTGGATCAGGCGATCGGCCTGGAACACGTGTCGATCACCACCATCCACTCGGCGATGAACGACCAGCCGCTGATCGACGCCTACCACGCCGAGGACCTGCGGCGTACGCGCTCGGCCTTCCAGTCGATCATTCCGGTGTCCACCGGCCTGGCGCGTGGTATCGAGCGACTGCTGCCGGAACTTGCCGGCCGAATCCAGGCCAAAGCGGTACGGGTGCCGACCGTGAACGTGTCCTGTCTCGACATCACGATGCAGACCGTCAGCGACACCGATGCCGTGGAGGTCAACCGGATCCTGCGCGAAGCCGCCACCCGCGGTCCGCTCAAGGGCCTGCTGGCCTATACCGAGCTGCCCCACGCCAGCTGCGATTTCAACCATGACCCTCATTCGGCGATTGTCGATGCGAGTCAGACCCGCGTTGCCGGCCCGAGGCTGGTCAACGTGCTGGCCTGGTTCGACAACGAATGGGGTTTTGCCAACCGAATGATCGACGTTGCAGGGCATTACCTGAACGTTGTCCACCAAAAACCGTAAACCAGAGATTGCGACCCATGACCGTGTTGAAGATGACCGACCTCGATCTGCAAGGTAAGCGCGTACTGATCCGCGAAGACCTCAACGTCCCCGTCAAGGACGGTGTTGTCACCAGCGATGCGCGTATCCTGGCTTCGCTGCCGACCATCAAGCTGGCCTTGGAAAAAGGCGCGGCAGTCATGATCTGCTCGCACCTGGGCCGTCCGACCGAGGGCGAGTTCTCGGCCGAGAACAGCCTGAAACCGGTGGCCGACTACCTGAGCAAGGCGCTGGGCCGCGAAGTGCCGCTGGTGGCCGACTACCTGGATGGCGTCGACGTCAAGGCCGGTGACCTCGTGCTGTTCGAGAACGTGCGCTTCAACAAGGGCGAGAAAAAGAACGCCGATGAGCTGGCGCAGAAGTACGCCGCCCTGTGCGACGTATTCGTGATGGACGCCTTCGGCACCGCGCACCGTGCCGAGGGTTCCACCCATGGCGTGGCCAGGTTCGCCAAGGTCGCCGCGGCGGGCCCGCTGCTGGCTGCCGAACTGGACGCACTGGGCAAGGCGCTGGGCGCGCCGGCCAAGCCAATGGCGGCGATCGTCGCCGGCTCCAAGGTGTCGACCAAGCTCGACGTACTCAACAGCCTGAGCCAGATCTGCGACCAGTTGATCGTCGGTGGCGGCATCGCCAACACCTTTCTGGCCGCTGCCGGCCACCCGGTCGGCAAGTCGCTGTACGAGCCCGACCTGCTGGACACCGCCCGTGCCATCGCCGCCAAGGTCAGCGTCCCACTGCCAGTGGACGTGGTGGTTGCCAAGGAGTTCGCCGAGAGCGCAGCGGCTACCGTCAAGCTGATCGCCGACGTGGCCGCCGATGACATGATCCTCGACATCGGCCCGCAGACCGCCGCCCAGTTCGCCGAGCTGCTGAAGTCGTCGCAGACCATCCTTTGGAACGGCCCGGTCGGTGTGTTCGAGTTCGACCAGTTCGGTAACGGCACCAAGGTGCTGGCCCAGGCCATCGCCGAGAGCGCCGCGTTCTCCATCGCCGGTGGTGGCGACACCCTGGCTGCCATCGACAAGTACGGCGTTGCCGCGGATATCTCCTACATTTCTACCGGTGGTGGCGCTTTCCTCGAGTTCGTCGAAGGCAAGGTGCTGCCGGCCGTGGAAGTGCTGGAAAGCCGCGCCAGGGCCTGAGCTGGGGCCGACCGTTGAAAGGGAGTCTTCATATGGTCAAGCCGCTCGCGCTGTGGTTTGCCGCCGCCGCGCTGGCCGGATGTGCCGGCCAGGCTGCGCTCGAGCCGGCGGGGCCTGCCTCCGAACCGGCCGGCAAGGGTTGCCACCAGGCCGACTGGCAGGCGGAAACCGCGCCGCTGTTGAACAAGCGCCTGGGCCCCGAGGGCCTGGAGAAATACGACACCCCGTCCCCGGCTCGGGAACAGGGTTGCCCCTGACGGGTCTGATTCATCACATGCAGCACTGGCGGCCTGGGTCGCCAGTCGAGGAACCGGCATGAAAGGCTTTATCGCCCTGGCTTCATTGGCACTGCTCGGCGGTTGCACCGCCTTCAATCTGTCGTCGAAACCGGCGACCGACAACTGGACCCGCTGGGTTTGCGACAGCCAGACCGAAGTGCTCTGGCGTTACACCGACAGCAGCCAGCAGGAGGTCGACGTACGCCTCGGCGGCGGCGACCAGGTCTATCGCCTCAAGCCGGAAGTCGGCGCCGTCGACAGCGGTGTGCTGTACAGCGACAACATGTTGGCGTTTCACAAAAAAGGTGAGGAAGGCCTGGTCTACTGGGTCGCCACCAATGATCTGATCGGTCGTGCCTGCAAGGCGCCCTGATCCGCAATGACTTGAATAGCGGCCGCCGCTACGGCAGGCTTGCACGATTAACGACCCTCGTCCGGGAGAGAGATACACAATGGCACTTATCAGCATGCGCCAGATGCTGGACCACGCAGCCGAATACGGCTACGGCGTTCCGGCTTTCAACGTCAACAACCTTGAGCAGATGCGCGCCATCATGGAAGCCGCTGACAAGACTGACTCCCCGGTGATCGTCCAGGCTTCGGCCGGTGCCCGCAAATACGCTGGCGCGCCGTTCCTGCGCCACCTGATCCTGGCGGCCATCGAGGAGTTCCCGCACATTCCGGTGTGCATGCACCAGGACCACGGTACCAGCCCTGACGTCTGCCAGCGCTCGATCCAACTGGGCTTCAGTTCGGTGATGATGGACGGCTCCCTCGGCGAAGACGGCAAGACCCCGACCGACTACGAGTACAACGTCCGTGTGACCCAGCAGACCGTGGCCATGGCCCACGCCTGCGGCGTTTCCGTGGAAGGCGAATTGGGCTGCCTGGGTTCGCTGGAAACCGGCATGGCCGGTGAAGAAGACGGTATCGGCGCCGAAGGCGTGCTGGATCACAGCCAGATGCTGACCGATCCGGAAGAGGCCGCCGATTTCGTCAAGAAAACCCAGGTCGACGCCCTGGCCATCGCCATCGGCACCAGCCACGGCGCCTACAAGTTCACCAAGCCGCCGACCGGCGACGTGCTGGCGATCGACCGCATCAAGGAAATCCACAAGCGCATCCCCAACACCCACCTGGTGATGCACGGTTCCTCCTCGGTACCGCAGGAGTGGTTGGCGATCATCAACCAGTACGGCGGCGACATCAAGGAAACCTACGGCGTGCCAGTCGAGGAAATCGTCGAGGGCATCAAACACGGCGTGCGCAAGGTCAACATCGACACCGACCTGCGTCTGGCGTCCACCGGTGCGATGCGTCGCCTGATGGCCACCAACCCGAGCGAGTTCGACCCACGCAAGTTCCTCGGTGCCACCGTGGTTGCGATGCGTGACGTGTGCATCGCCCGTTACGAGGCCTTTGGCACCGCCGGTAACGCCTCGAAGATCAAGCCGATCTCCCTGGAAGGCATGTTCCAGCGCTACCTGAAAGGCGAACTGAACGCCAAGGTCAACTAAGACCGACCGCTCTGAAGGAACCCGTCGCGAGACGGGTTTTTTCATGGGCGCCGCCCAGGTTTCGCTAGACGCGAACGCACTTGGCGCTATGAAGAAACGATATAGCGGACTGTCAATTATGACAGTGGTGTGCCAGGGCGCCCATGCGCCACGCTGACGGTTCATTCAGCCATTGAGGCCAATGACCATGAGCGAAGAGGAAGAAAGCGATCCAAACCGTCTGAAGTACTTCAAGACCCGCCAGAAAATCAACGTGACCCGGCGTGTTCCGGGCGTACAGCCGGCCTGTGAGCGCGGTGAACTCTGCAGTATCGACTGGAGTGCACGAGTGCTCGTCTACTGTGCCGAAAGTGGCCTGTACCGAAGCGTGAAGTTCGATGAGATCGAGCAGATCGACCCCATCGCCAGTTATCGCAAGTCGTCCCTGTTCCACCCCTGATCGGCAGGTCATCTCCCGCAAGCCCCGCCCTGTATTCGGGGCCGTCAGCCTTTCTCGTGATCGATATCGAGTTTGTAGAAGGTCACCATCCCGCCTTCGCTGGTATACCCGGTGTTGTCCTGCACATAGACCCCCGCCTTGAAGTACAAGGGCTTGTCGCGCCAACTGCTGCTGACCTGGGTGTTCCACGCCGCGTCGGCGGCGTGCACGCTGAGGTAACCGCCCCGGCTGAGGTGGATCACGTAGGTGAAACTCTTGTTCAGCGGCACATTGTCGGCGATCTGGATGACCCGGCTCTCCTTGTCGTCCGGGTGGTTGCGGATCTTTACCACGATGATCCCGGTCTTGCGGCTGTCCTTGTACTGGTACTCGACCTTGAGCATCGGCTGAGTGCTGTTGAAGGCATGGATCTGGCCGATGACGATCTTGCCCGAGGACGGCACCTGGTTCACCGCCAGGGTCGCGCGCAGGTAATTGTTGGCCTCGCTGTACAGCCAGTTGCGCAGGCGGCCGTCGGGATAGGTTTCGCGCAGTTCGCTGCGCGGGTAGATGGCGTTCTCGGTCTTGGAACCGGTCACCGGTGACCAGAAGAACAGGGTGCCGGTATCGGAATGGAAATACTGGTCCTTGAAGCCTTGCACCAGTTTGGGGGTGTCGATGGTTGCCGGCGGAGTACCGACGGGGACGCTGAGGTTCCAGGTCGTGAGGTCGATCATGATCGTGTGTTCCGTGGAAAACGTGGGACTCGCGCAGCCGCAAGCTCGCCCGGAAATTTCGGATAAACCGCTTTGGCCCGCGCTTTTGCGCGCTCTTTATAAAGGTTGAAAGATAGTTTGTTAATGCCGGAACGGCGAACGGCTGACGTCAATTCGTCGACGAAATGCGCGACTCCCGATTGACGGCGGTTTGGCTGAACGACCGCTAGTCGGATTGGCAGGGTGCTATTACGAAAGATGGCCTATTGCTTCTATCGACCGTTAGTCGGAGAGACGAGGCCGGGTTAAATGATGGCGTAGTGATCACTACGCTTTGTGCAAACTCGGACTAGAGTTGTTTTTGGTAATAACGTCCGGTTCCGTCTGACATGGGTGGAGTCCCCTGAACCTATAGAGATGCAGCATGGATTGCGCTCAACTCAAGGCTGGTGATAGCAGTTCTGTCCTTTTGGTGGTCGACGACTATCCTGAAAACCTGATCAGCATGCGGGCCCTGCTGGAACGGCAGGACTGGCAGGTGGTCACGGCGGCGTCCGGTATCGAAGCGCTGACACTACTGCTTGAACATGAAATCGACCTGGTGCTGCTGGATGTGCAGATGCCCGGCATGGACGGCTTCGAAGTCGCCCGACTGATGCGTGGCAGCCAGCGTACCCGGCTGACCCCGATCATATTCCTCACGGCGAACGAACAGTCCCAGGACGCCGTGATCAAGGGTTATGCCAGCGGCGCGGTGGACTACCTGTTCAAACCGTTCAACCCGGACATTCTCAAGCCCAAGATCCAGGCGCTGCTCGAACAACAGCGCAATCGGCGAACCTTGCAGCGCCTGACCCGCGATCTCGAAGCCGCCCGGGCCTTCAATGCCTCGGTGCTGGAAAACGCCGCCGAAGGCATTCTGGTGGTCAACGACGATGGCAGCATCCGCTTCGCCAACCCGGCGATTTCGCGTTTGCTCGGGGCGCCACTGGAGATGCTGGTCGGCATGCCGTTCCTGCACTTCATGCAGACACCGCATTTCGCCGAATGGCCGACCTCGCCGTTCTACGAGAACTACTGCAAGGGTGAGATCTACCGCCTGCATGACGCGCTGTTGTGCACCAGTATCGGTGATTCGCTGCCGGTGGCGATGTCCTTCGCGCCATTGCCCAGCGACCAGAAGGCCATGGTAGTGACCGTGCTCGACATGTCGGTGGTGCGCCACCTGCACCAGCAACTGGAGTTCCAGGCGGTGACCGATCCGCTGACCGGCCTGCTCAATCGCCGGGGCTTCTACCAGACGGCGGAAAATACCCTGCTGCGCAGCGATCCGACCCACAAGTCGATGGTATTGATGTACCTGGACCTCGACGGCTTCAAGCGGGTCAACGACTCCCTCGGTCACGATGCTGGCGACCGCGTGCTGCGCTGGGTTTCCGAGCAGTTGAAAGCCTGCCTGAAACCCTTCGACATTCTTGCGCGCATGGGGGGAGACGAATTCACCGCCCTGCTGGAACTGGAGCGCCCGGAGCAGGCGGCGAAGGTCGCGGAGAAGCTGATCGAGCGCGTGTCGATCCGTCAGCAGATCGACGGCATGGAGATGACCCTGGGGGTCAGCATCGGTATCGCCATCTACCCTGACTGCGGTGCCGACCTGGAGGGCCTGTTACGGGCGGCGGACATTGCCATGTACGAGGCCAAGCGCGCCGGACGCCAGCAGTATCGCTACTACGACCATGAAATGAACGGCCGTGCCCGTTCGCGGCTGATGCTTGAGGAAAGCGTCCGTTCGGCTATCGAGAGCCGTGAGTTCAAGATGGTCTATCAGCCCCAGGTGTCCCTGGAAGACGGCCATCTGCGCGGTTTCGAGGCGTTGCTGCGCTGGCATCATCCCAGCGTCGGCGATGTCCCTCCGGGGTTGTTCCTGCCACTGCTGGAGGAAGTGCGGCTGATCAGCCGGTTGGGCAGCTGGATCTACCGCCAGGCGGCCAGTCAGCGTCACGACTGGAATGGCGTGTTCGCCGATGAGCTGGTGTTGAGCGTGAGCCTGAGCGCTACGCAGTTCTGCATGCCGAACCTGATCGATGAGTTGCAGGAGGTGATCGAGCGCCATGACCTGCTACCCAGCCAACTGGAGGTGGAAGTCACCGAGTCGGCGCTGATGCAGGATTTCGAGGCTTCGCGCAAGCAACTGCGGCGGATCCGTGGGCAGGGCGTGCGGGTGGCGCTGGATGATTTCGGTTCCGGTCACTGCTCGCTGAATCACCTGCGCGATCTGGAGCTGGATACCCTCAAGCTCGACCGCCATCTGATCGCCCGGATTCTCGATTCGCCACGGGATGCCGCCCTGGCGCGCAGCGTGATCGAGCTGTGCCAGCAATTCGGCCTGCTGGTGATCGCCGAAGGCGTCGAAACATTGGAGCAGGCCCAGTGGCTGCGGACCAACGGCTGCCCGTTCGTGCAGGGCTTCCTGGTTGCCCGTCCGCTGGTCGCCCGGGATGCCACGGCGTTCGGCACGATCTTCGACTGGAGCGCACTGTCGAACTGATTTCGCTAAACTGGCGGCCTTTCCCGCTGCAGGCGATGGCCCTCCATGACCGTGTTGAAGTACCTCCAGGCCTATCCGCCGTCCTTGCAGGAGCAGGTGCGCCAGATGATTGCCCAGGATCGGCTGGGCGATTACCTGGGCCAGCGTTATCCCGGCCGGCACGCGGTGCAGAGCGACAAGGCGCTGTACGGCTATGTGCTGGAGTTGAAGCAGGAACATTTGCGCAACGCGCCGGCCATCGACAAGGTGCTGTTCGATAACCGCCTCGATCTGACCCATCGCGCCCTCGGCCTGCACACCGCGATTTCGCGCGTGCAGGGGGGCAGGCTCAAGGCCAAGAAGGAAATCCGCATCGCTTCGCTGTTTCGCGAGGCGGCGCCGGAATTTCTCCGCATGATCGTGGTGCATGAGCTGGCGCACCTCAAGGAAAGTGAGCACAACAAGGCGTTCTACCAGTTGTGCGAGTATATGCAGCCGGGCTATCACCAACTGGAGTTCGACCTGCGGGTCTACCTGACCTGGCGGGATCTGCAAGGCAAGGCCGCCGTGGCCGAGTGATCGATCGACAAGGACTTTCCGATGGACATCAGCAAGACCAAGAGCAGTTTCTATCGCCGCCTGTACGTGGCCTGGCTGATCGACAGCGGAGCGGCCAACAGCGTCCCGGCGCTGACCGAAGTGACCGGCATGCCCCGGCGCACGGCCCAGGACACCATCGTCGCGTTGGCCGACCTGGATATTCATTGCGAATTCCAGCAGCAGGAGGGCGCCCGCAACCACGCCGGCAGTTACCGGATTCGTGACTGGGGCGCGATCGACAAGCGCTGGATCGAGGGCAACCTGGCGTCGATCAAGCAGGTGCTGGGTTATCCCTGAACGGTCTCAGACCTTGCGCATGCCCACATGCGGGATGCCGTCCTCCAGATAGGTATTGCCCACGACGACAAAGCCATGGCGGCCGTAGTAGTCCTGCAGGTGCGCCTGGGCCGACAGGTAGATCTCCAGCCCCGACCACCGTTTCTCGGTCTGTCTCAGTGCTTCGCGCATCAGTTCGTGTCCCAGCCCGGTTCCGCGGGCTTCGGGAGCGATGACCACCCGCCCGATCGCCACGTTGCCGCCCTGCGACAGTGGGTCGAGCAGGCGTAGATAGGCCACCAGCCGGTCATCGCGCCAGCCCATCAGGTGATGGGTGTCGTCCCGCAGGTCGCGGCCATCGACTTCCTGATAGGGGCATTTCTGTTCGACCACGAAGACTTCGGTGCGCAGTCGCAGAATGGCGTACAACTGTTCCTTGCCCAGGTCGCTGTGATGCTTGCAGATCCAGTCGATGCTCATTGTCACCCGCTCTGATTCGAATATCCGCTATCGATACTAAGCGGCTTGTGCCCCGTCGCCAACCGGACGAACACTGTGGCGGCCCGGGCGCGTTGCCCGGTTTCGGCATCTTTGTGTAATCTGCCCTGATGCTAATGAGCTACTGTTAGGAACAGGGAAAGCTCCGGTGGCGCTCTCCCGGCCTCTCTGCTTCGCCTCATTCTGCAGGGCCGCCCAGCCCGCTAAGGATCTTTGGCATGTCGCGACTGCATCGAGCTTTTGCCTTGCTTGGGTTGTTGTTGCTCGCACAGGATGCGGCCGCGGAAAAGCTGCGGCTGGTGGCCGATGCCTGGCCGCCGTTCTCCGATGTCGGCCTGCTCAATGGTGGCCTGGCGACCGACATCGTCAGCACGGCCCTGGCCCGGGCCGGTTATGCCAGCGAGTTCGAACAGGTGCCCTGGGCGCGTGCGCTCAAGGGTGTCGGCGAAGGTCGTTATGACGTTCTGATCAATGCCTGGTACAGCGAGGACAGGACCCTGCTGGGGCATTTCTCGAGCGAGTACCTGATGAACCGGGTGATGTTCCTCCGGCACAAGGGGGCGTCGATCACCTATGACAACCTGCAACAGCTGCATGACTATCCGATTGCGGTGGTGCGTGACTATGCCTATTCCGCCGAGTTCGAATCGGACCGGCGGCTACAGAAAGTCCCTGTGCACAACTTCGCCCTGGCCCTGCGCATGCTGGCGGCGGAGCGGGTGAAGCTGACGCTGGAGGATGAATACGTGGCGCGCTACTACCTCGGCCGCGAGGCGCCGGAAGTGCGCGATGCGGTGGAGTTCCTGCCCAAGCCGCTCAGCGAGAACGGGCTGCACATCCTGGTCAGCCTGCAGAACCCGGAGCACGCCCGGATCGTGGCCGGATTCGATCGCGAGATCGCCGCGATGAAGGCGGACGGCAGCTATCAGCGGCTGCTCCAGTTGCACGGCATGTGAGGGTTGGCTGGCCGCCGGGAGTCAGGCAGTCAGATCAAGGACTTCGCGGGCAAGTCACGCGCCCGCAGGTTTGTGCCGTACATAAGATGCGTGGACGACAAATATCCTGTAGGCGCGCGGCTTGCCCGCGAAGCTTCTGGCGGCCCTACACCGGGGGTTGTTCTTCCGGGCCCTTGATCAGGTGCGCGGCCAGTGTGCGCAGCGGCCCCAACTGGCGGCAGATCAGCGCCAGCTGGGTCTGCACCAGGCGCTGGATCTCGTCGATTTCGTCCGGCATCTGCTCCAGCTCGTTCGCCAGGGCTTCCTCGGCATCGCTCTGGACGTCGATGGGGGTCTTGTTCGCCAGGCCGATGGCGATCTGTTCGATACTGTTGGCCAGTGTCGCGCCAGCACCATCGATCAGGTGCTCGCGGGCTTCTGCCGGCAACTGGTTCTCGCGGTGTGCGCCGAGCCCCGAGAGGTAGCTGAGCAGGGTGTGCGACAGCACCAGGAAGCGGAAGCCGACGTCGGCCTCCTTACGGAAATGCCCCGGCTCCATCAGCATGTTCGCCAACGTGGTCGATAGCGCCGCGTCGGCGTTGTGGGCGTTGCGGCGGGCCAGGCGGTAGGCCAGGTCATCACTCTTGCCCTGGCCATATTGTTGCATCACCTGGCGCAGGTACAGGCTGTTGCAGCTCAGGGTATTGGCCAGCACCTTGTTCAGGCGCCGTCCCTGCCAGTCGGGCAGGAACAGGAACACCGCCAGGCCGGCGATCAGGCTGCCCAGCAGGGTATCGAGCAGGCGTGGCAGGAACAGCCCGTAGCCGTCGCCCACCTGGTTGAAGCAGAACAGCACCATCAGGGTCATGGCGGCGGTCGCCAGGGTGTAGCGGGTGGTGCGGTTGATGAAGAACACCAGGCCGGCGGCGATGGTGAAGAACGCCTGGATCAGCGGGCTGGGGAACAGGTCGAACAGGGCCCAGGCCGCTGTCAGGCCGAAGGCGGTGCCGATGATCCGCTGGCCGAGCTTGCGCCGGGTGGCGCCGTAGTTCGGCTGGCAGACGAACAGCGTGGTGAGGATGATCCAGTAGCCCTGGGACGGGTGCACCAGGTGCACCATGCCGTAGCCGACGCTCAAGGCCAGGGGCAGGCGCAAGGCATGGCGGAACAGCAGCGAGGTCGGCGTCAGTTGGGTGCGCAGGCGCGTCAGCACGTCCTTGAAGTTGCGCGGTGAGCGGTCCAGCAGGCTGCTGTCGCTGGCATCGGCCAGACTGTCGGGGTTGCTTGCGGCACCGAGCAGGCGGTCAAGGGTACTGAGGTTGGCGGCCAGGGCCCGCAGCGAGCGCAGCAGGCCGCGCCAGGCCGGGTTGCTCTGGATGCGCAGGTGCTCCATCGACGCATGCAGGTCCGCCAGGGCTTCGGCGAAGCTGGCGTCATAGACGAACGGCTGGCGCAACTGGATCGAGGTCGCCAGTTCCCGGCAGGCCTTGCCCTGCTGGCGCAGCAGGCGCTGGCAGCGGAACAGCACGTCGCTGTGGAAAAAGGCTTCGGCCAGGGCGTTGTACGGGTAGTGCGAGGAGCTGGCGCGCTCGTGAATATCCTGGGCGAGGAAATACAGTTTCAGGTAGCGGCTGACCTTCGAACCCGGCCGGCCGTTGCCGACCCGGTGCAGGATGATTTCCTTGGCGGTGTTCAGTGCCGCGACCACCCGGCCGTTCTGCTGGGCCAGCTCCAGGCGCCGGGCTTCCACGTCCAACTGGCGGATCGGTTCGAACAGCGATGACTTGAGCTTGAGGTAGTAGCCCAGCTCGCGAAACAGCCTGGCCAGGCTCTGCTGCACCGGCTGGTTGGAGAACATCGCCTGCCACAGCACCGAGAGCACGCCGTACCAGGCGGCGCCAGCGACCAGCAACAGGGGTTCATGCCAGAAGTTGCTGACCTCGCCACCCCGCTGATCCACGCCGATCATGGTGTAGACCGAAAGGATCAGGGTTGCCGAAGCGATCGCCCCGTAGCGTTCGCCCAGAGCCCCGAGCATGGTCAGGCCGAAGGCCGCCAGGGCCATGGCCACCACGAATACCCAGGGGTAGGGGAACAGCAGCTCGACCGAGAAGGCGGCCACGCTGAAACACACCAGGGTTACCGCCAGGGCATTGAGGCGGCCCTGCCAACTGTCGTCGGTTTCAGCCAGGGCGCAGGCGATGACCCCGAGGAACAGCGGGATCAGCAGTTTCATCTCGTTCTGGAACCAGCACAGGGTCATGATGCCGCTCAGGGCGATGAAGACCCGAACGCTATAGCTGAATTTATCCAGGGCCCAGAGGCGACGCAGTGAGTGGTTGAACGAGGTCGATGCCATGAAGGTGTGAGAGCCTGCCAAGCGGTTGATCTGTATTTGGGTATAGACGGGTGGCGTTGCAATGGCGCCACATGGAAGCAAAGCAAAATCTGTTCCGGGCGTGTCTATTGAGCGCGTGGCGGTCGCGCGGTTCCCGGGTAGCCCGTGCTACCCCGATCCGAACAGGGAGGCTTCAGACAAACTGTGCCGCTGCGTACCCCGAAGCCCAGGCCCACTGGAAGTTGAACCCGCCCAGGTGACCGCTGACATCCAGCACCTCGCCGATGAAATACAGTCCCGGGCTCTTCAGCGACTCCATGGTCTTGGACGAAACCTCGCGGGTGTCGACTCCGCCCAGGGTGACCTCGGCGGTGCGGTAGCCTTCGGTGCCCGCCGGAATCACCTGCCAGTCGCCGAGCCTGTTCGCCACCTCGGCCAGCTCGACCGGGGTGTACTGCTTCATCGGTTTGGATACGAACCAGTGTTCGGCCAGCAGGTTGGCCATCTTCCGGGTGAAGACTTCACCGAGCAGGGTCTTCAACTCACTGTTGGGCCGTTCGGCCTGCTGCCGTTGCAGCCATTGCAGGGCATCGTGATCCGGCAGCAGGTTGATGTGTACCGTGTCGCCAGGGTGCCAGAACGAGGAAACCTGCAGGATCGCCGGGCCGCTGAGGCCACGGTGGGTGAACAGGATATTTTCCCGGAAGCCCTGGTCGTTGCAGCTCACCAGGCAATCGACCGAGGTCCCCGACAGTTCCGTGCACAGTGCCTTGAGTTGATCGGTAATGGTGAACGGCACCAGCCCCGCGCGGGTCGGTAACACCTGGTGGCCGAACTGTTTGGCGACCTGATAACCGAAACCGGTGGCGCCGAGGGTCGGGATCGACAGCCCGCCAGTGGCGATCACCAGCGACTGGCAGGTGATCGGGTCGAGGCTGGTCTGCAGCAGGTAGCCGTCTTCCAGCTTCTCGATCTGCTGGATCGAGGTGTCCAGGTGCAGGCTGACGCCGGCCTGGTCGCATTCCTCGAGGAGCATGCCGAGGATGTCGCTGGACTTGTTGTCGCAGAACAGCTGGCCGAGCTTCTTCTCGTGATAGGGCACGCCATGCTTGGCCACCATCGCGATGAAGTCCCACTGGGTGTAGCGCGCCAGCGCCGACTTGCAGAAGTGCGGGTTCTGCGAGAGGAAATTGCCCGGCTCGGTATACAGGTTGGTGAAGTTGCAGCGCCCGCCGCCGGACATCAGGATCTTCTTCCCGGCCTTGTTGGCGTGGTCGAGCAGCAGCACCTGACGCCCACGGGCGGCGGCGGTAAGGGCGCACATCAGGCCGGCGGCACCGGCGCCGATGATCACAACTTCGGTAGAGCGCACAACGCTGTCCTCACTCGATTTCTGGCTGGTGGGATGGATTGGGTGGGACGCGGATCAGAGAATCCGCACGCGCAGCGATCGGCCCTTGATCTTGCCGCTGTTCAGGCGTTGCAGGGCCTGCTTGGCGATACCGCGCTCCACGGCCACATAAGCCTGGAAATCGAAGATGGCGATCTTGCCGACCTGGGTGCCGGGAATCCCGGCATCGCCGGTCAGGGCGCCGAGGATGTCGCCCGGTCGCACCTTGTCCTTGCGCCCGGCGGCGATGCACAGGGTGCTCATGGCCGGCAGCAGCGGGCCACCGCCCTTGGTCTTGAGGCTGTCGAGCTGTTCCCAGAGCAGGGGAGCCTTCTGCAACTCCTCGATCGCCCGTGCGCGATGGGCCTCGGACGGGGCCACCAGGCTGACCGCGATACCCTTCTCGCCGGCCCGGCCGGTGCGCCCGACACGGTGGATATGAATCTCAGCGTCGCGGGCCAGCTCGACGTTGATCACCATGTCCAGGGCGTCGATATCCAGGCCGCGCGCAGCCACGTCGGTGGCAACCAGCACCGAGGTGCTGCGGTTGGCGAACATCGCCAGGACCTGGTCGCGGTCGCGCTGCTCCAGGTCGCCATGCAGACCGACGGCGGAGATGCCCTTGGCGCTGAGCAGGTCGACGGTTTCCTGCACCTGCTGCTTGGTGAAACAGAAGGCCACGCACGATTGCGGACGGTAGTGGTTGAGCACCTTCACCACGGCATCCAGGCGTTGCTGCGGGTCGACTTCGAAGAAGCGTTGTTCGATCTGGTTGTCGGTGTGGAGCGTCTCCACCTTGACCTGCTGCGGGTCGCGCATGAACTTGGCGGCCAGTTGCTTGATACCGGCCGGGTAGGTGGCGGAGAACAGCAGGGTCTGCCGGCGCTCCGGGGTCTGGGCGATGATCGCCTCGATGGCGTCGTAAAAGCCCATGTCGAGCATGCGGTCGGCTTCGTCGAGCACCAGGGTGTTGAGGCCGCGCAGGACCAGCGTGCCCTTGTCCAGGTGCTGCTGGATCCGCCCCGGGGTGCCGACGATGATGTGCGCACCGTGTTCCAGCGAAGCGATCTGCGGGCCGAAGGGCACGCCGCCGCACAGGGTCAGCACCTTGATGTTGTCTTCGGCGCGGGCCAGGCGGCGAATTTCCTTGGCGACCTGGTCGGCCAGCTCGCGGGTCGGGCAGATCACCAGCGCCTGGCAGCCGAAGAAGCGCGGATTGATCGGGTTCAGCAGGCCGATGCCGAAGGCGGCGGTCTTGCCGCTGCCGGTCTTGGCCTGGGCGATCAGGTCCATGCCCTTGAGTATCACCGGCAGGCTCTGCGCCTGGATCGGCGTCATCTGGGCATAACCGAGGGACTCCAGGTTAGCCAGCATGGCGGCGGACAGGGGCAACGAGTTGAAAGCGGTGGCGATGGTGGTCACGGGGCAGGCCTGCAAAACAAAATGTCGCGCAGTGTACCAGCCCCGCCCCGTCAATCCGTAATTTCTGGACGAAAAGTAGCCAGATATCGCTGCATTCACCTCAACCAGAACCCAAACCCCGTAGGAGCCGGCTGGCTGGCGATAGCGATACCGATCGTTTCCGCGCTCGGCGTGGGAGTGTCCTTGCGGACGCTCAGTGTCTGTTCCTGCGACATAGAGCCTCACGGCTGCGTTCCCACGCGGAGCGTGGGAACGATCACCATGGGCTGCCAAGCCCTGGCTCAATGCTCGATGTGCTGCTCCTGCACCACGCGCGCCCGGCGCCCGTCCTGCGGTGACAGTTGCAGGAAGATCGCCGCGGCGAGCATCGCCATGATACCCACCGTGAGGAAGGTCAGTTGGAACGCCCCCAGCACCGTTTCCACCCCATCGTTGCCGATCGCCGCCGTGAAGCCGCCGAGCAGTGCCCCAGCACAGGCCACGCCAAGGCTCAGCGACAGTTGCGCCACCACCGACAGCAGGCTGTTGCCGCTGCTGGCCGACTTGTCGTCGAGATCGATCAGGGTCACGGTGTTCATCGCGGTGAACTGCAGCGAGTTGATCGCCCCGGCGATCGCCAGCATCACCAGCAGCAACGGGTAGGGCGTGTGCTCGGTGACCAGGCCCAGGGCCGCGAGCATCACGCCCAGCGCCAGGGTGTTGCCGGTGAGCACGATGCGGTAGCCCAGGCGTTCGATCAGCGGCCGGGCGATCGACTTGGCGAACATCGCCGCGCCCGCCAGCGGCAACATGCTCATGCCGGCCTCGGACGGCGAATAGCCCAGCGCCACCTGCAGCAGCAACGGCACCAGGAACGGCAGGGCGCCACTGCCCAGGCGGGCGAACAGGTTGCCGAGGATACCCACGGCGAAGGTCCGGGTCTTGAACAGCGACGGCGCGAACAACGGGTTGTCGACATGCCCGGCCCGCAGCCAGTAGGCCGCCAGGCACGCCAGGCCGGCGAACAGCAGCAACATCACCCGCAGGTGCGGCAGTTGCAGTTCGCCCAGGCCTTCCATGGCGATGGTGATCAGCAGCATCGCCGCGCCGAACAGCACGAAGCCGAGGCTGTCGAAACGGGTGCGTTCGCTGCCGCGCAGGTCGGGAATGAACTTCCATACCGCATAGCAACCGATCAGCCCTACCGGCAGGTTGATCAGGAAGATCCAGTGCCAGGTCAGGAACTGCACCATCCAGCCGCCCATGGTCGGGCCGATCAGCGGGCCGAGCAGGCCGGGGATGGTGATGAAGCCCATGATCCGCACCAACTCCGAACGCGGGTAGGCGCGCAGCACCACCAGCCGGCCGACCGGCAGCATCAGCGAGCCACCCAGGCCCTGGATCACCCGAGCGCCGACCAGCATGTTCAGCGAACTCGACAGCGCGCACAGCAGTGAACCGATGCTGAACAGCAGGATGGCGTTGAAGAACACTCGCCGGGTACCGAAACGATCTGAAATCCAGCCCGAGGCCGGTATCAGCAATGCCACCGTGAGCATGTAGGCGATCACCACGCCCTGCATGCGCAGCGGGTTCTCCGCCAGGTCGCGGGCCATGGCGGGGAGAGCGGTGTTGAGGATCGTCCCGTCGAGGGACTGCATGAAGAAGGCAATGGCTACCACCCAGGGCAGCCAGCGAGCGGTCGTTGCGTCCAGCGGGGCACGGTCGGGCATGGAACGGCTCTTCGTTAGCAGGCTATGGACCTGATTATGCCTGATCGGTTTGTACTTGAGCGTTGTATCGGTGTGCTGTTTGCTCCTTCTTCAACAGGAAGCCGAGCAGGGCCCTGTGTACGTTGTCGGCCGCCACCCGCGACTCCAGGTCGAGCAGGTGACCGGTGTCTTCGGCCACCGAAAAGCTGCAATGGGGAATGTGTCGCTGGAATTGCCGGGCGCCTTCGGCGGGGGTGTAGATGTCCTTGGCGCCGTTGAGGAAGTGCACCGGGGTGCGGATGTTGGAGAGTGATTTCAGGTAGTTGCCATCACCGAGTTGCAGGACCTGGTCGATATGGAAACGTGCCTGGCGGTATTCGGTGCTGGCCATGTTGGCGAGATGCTGGTGATTGGTGTTCTTGAGGCGGGGCGGGAGGAAGTGGCCGACGGTGTCGTTGAGCAGGTGGCCGATGGCGGATTTGTCGTCGACCTGAATCAGCTCATGCACCCGCCGCACGTAGGCCAGCATCGGCGGGTTGAGGTCGGGCGCCAGGGCCATGATCACCGAACTCTCGATGGTCGGCGGGTTTCGCGCCAGGGCCAGCAGGCTGGAGATGCCACCCCAGGAAGCCGACACCAGGTGGTTGACCTTGAAGCACTCGATCAGCGCCAGGAGTATCCGCACCTCATCGTCCTTGGTCACCAGGCCCGGATCGGGATTGTGGATCTGCGAGCGGCCGGCGAAGGGCAGGTCGAACAGCAGGACGTTGAAATGTTCGGCCAGGCATTTGCTGGTGCGGGTGAAGGAGGAGGTGGTGGACAGCGCGCCGTTGACCATGAGCACGGTATTGCGGTGTGGATCGTCGCCGATGCGCTCGACGTGGATATTGAAATGCTTGAACAGGTTGTTGATGACGAAGCTTCCGTGATTCATATCAAACTCCAGCAAAACACTTTCTAAAGGGGAAAGAGACGCGGCATTGAGTAACGAAATCGGGGGTGAAGCCTGATGGTTCTATGATCGGGGGACGAAGGAGGGTGCTGGCTTTTTAATACCGTGTCGGATGAAGGGATATGTATAGCGCGCCCGTGCGGGCGGGACAACCGTCTGAATGGATAGGTCTGCGGGTGTTTCCGCCAGGGAGGCAAGGGGCTTGCAGAGGCCTTGTGGGAGCGGGCTTGCCCGCGAAGCTTTTTACAGCCTCCAGGCCCCCTTCGCGGGCAAGCCCGCTCCCACAGGTTTCAGAGCGTGAGGGTCAGCTTGCCGATCAGTGCGCCGGGCAGCAGGTTGGAGGCGGTCTGCCGCTGGTCGTAGGTGCTGGTCGACAGCAGCAACTCGCGCTCTTCGGTCAGGGCCAGCAACTCGCTGCCCAGCAGGCTGTAGACGCTGTCATCGAAGCGCATGGTGCTGACCGGGGCCTGGATCTCGCCGTTCTCCACCCAGAAAGTGGCGAAACGGGTCATGCCGGTCATGCGCGCCGCCGGCTGGTCCGAATAGTTCAGGTACCATAGATTGCCGATGTACAGGCCGGTGCCCAGTTCCCTGAGAATATCCGACTGCGCCAACCGGCCGCCGCGCATCTCCAGTGCGCTGGGATACTCGCCGCTGTCCGCGCCGTTGGCGGTCAGGCCATACTCGGCGGCGCTGCGCGAACTGACCATGCGCTCGTTGGCCTCCCCCCTGGCCACCAGCGACAGGTCGCTGCGTGGGTAGCCCTCGCTGGAGAAGGCCGGGCTCAGCGAGCCGCTGACCTGCTCATTGAGCGACACCATCGGATGGAACGCTGCCTCGCCGGCATACAGCTTCTGCAACGGGCTGTACTTGCTGGCGATGGCCTGGGCCGAGAAACCTCCCCAGCAGAGCATGCCCATCACTTCTTCGAGCGCTGCCGGTGCCAGGTAGGCACGGTATTGGCCGGGCGTCAGGGTGCGCAGCGGTCGGCCAAGAAACGCCAACTGTTCGCGGGCCTGTTGGAAGCGGCGGGCGAAGCTTTCGCTGTCCCAGCGGTCACCGGCGTAGCTGGCCTTCACCGCCTGGCCGTTTTCGTGGAACAGGCTCCAGTCGAAGTTGAAACTGTTGGCCTGGTGCCAGCCGAAGGCCCCATCCGAACTGGCGAAGCCGCGACTGATCGGGCCGGCGGCATAGAAGCCGACCAGGTCCAGGTCGGCTGCGGCGGTGCTGATCTCTTCCAGTACCTGGGCACTTTCGGGCAACGGCTGCTGCTGCACGCTGCGGCTTTGCCAGGCGGTGTGATTGAGCAACAGATAGGGATCGGCAGGCAGCAACGGCAGGGTTTCGCGCAATTGCTGCAGGCCGTCGGCGAGACGCTGGCGATCCTGCGGCGGTTCACCGCACAGGGTGATCTGCAGGTCCGCGTGACGTCCCGTGTCGATCAGCTTGAGACTCAGGCTGGCCTGCTGGACCTGGCCGGCCTGGCGCACCCGGCCGTGGTTGAAACGAATGAACCCGGACGACTCGGCGGCGTAGCCGAGGGTGAATTGTTCCGTGGCCCGCAGGTTCGCCTGCAACCACTCCACCAGCCCCTGGAAATGAGTGTGATCCATCAGGCATCTCCTCCGAAGACATCGACTTGGCTGAATACGCAGGCCGGCGAGGCGTGGCCGACGCGAATCACCTGGTTGGGCTCGCCCTTGCCGCAGTTCGGCGTGCCAAGGACCTTGAAGGTGCCGGCGTCGCCGACCGCGCTGAGGTTGCGCCAGAACTGCGCGGAAATACCCCGGTAATTGGGATTCTTGACCACGCCCTTGAGCTCGCCATTCTCGATAAGCTGGCCCCATTCGCAGCCGAACTGGAACTTGTTGCGCGCGTCATCGATGGACCACGAGCGGTTGGTCGACATCAGGATGCCGTTTTCGATACCGCCGATCAGTTGCTCGAAAGAGCGGTCGCCCGGCTCGATGTTGAGGTTGGCCATGCGGTCGATCGGCGGCCGGTTCCAGCTGCAGGCGCGGCTGTTGGCGACCCCGTCGAGGCCGGCGCGAAATTGCGACAGCGCCCCGCCCAGCGGCCGCAGCAGCAGGCCTTCGCGGATCAGGAACTGCTTGCGGGCGGCGCTGCCGTCGTCGTCATGGGCATAACTGGCCAACTGCTCGGGGATCTCCGGGTCGAAGGTCACGTTGAGCAGCCGGGAGCCGTATTGCAGGTGGCCGAAGTCGCTGGCCTGGACGAAGCTGGTACCGGCGTAGTTGCGTTCGTCGCCGAGGATCCGGTCCAGCTCCAGCGGGTGGCCGATGGATTCGTGGATCTGCAGGATCATCTGGTCCGGCATCAGCAGCAGGTCGCGCGGACCGGACGGGGTATTGGGCGCCAGCAGCAGTTGCAGGGCCTGGTCGGCGACCCGCGCACCGGCACCGATCAGGCCCGAGCGGCCGAGCACTTCGGCACCGCCCTGCTGGCCGAAGTTTTCCCGGCCGAGGGTGCGGGTCTGGCTGTCCATGCCGTCGAAGGCGGTGACGCTCAGGCCGGGGAAGACGAAGCGCTGGGCCTGGCGCAGCTCGGCGCCGGCGCTGTTGAGGTAGATCTGCTCGACATGGCTGACGCCGAGGCTGACCTCCCAGTTCACCAGGCGTTCGTCCCTGGGCACGGCGCTGGATTCGGCGGCGAGCAGGTCGTAGCAGTCGTTCAGCGACGGGAAGGCTTGTGCGAGTTGCGGCGAGCAATAGTCGCCACGCTCGCTGGAAACGGCCTGCTGGCGCAGGTCGAGCAAGGCGTGGGCGCCGATCAGCCGGGCCTGTTCCTCGGCCCGTTGCAGCGCGGCCTGCAGGCCCTGGCGGGACAGGTCGTTGGTGGCGGCATAGGCTTCGACGCCGTTGACCCGCACGGTCAGCATCGCCCCTTCGTCACGGCTCAGACTGGGGGGCTCCGGGACATTCTTGCGCACCGACAGGTATTGGCCGGTCTGGCGGACGTAGCGTAGCGAAAAGAATTCGGCACCCGTGCGCAAGGCAGCGAAGTGCTGCTTGAGCTGGGGATGGAAGTCGAACATGAGGAAGCCTCCCTGGACATGTCGGTGAGGGGCGCATCGCGCCAATGCCGTCATAGTGCGGCGTCAGGCGCGCGCAATCCAGTCGGTGAAACAAAATGCCGGGGGGATACCTGATGACAGAGGCATGATCGTTCCCACGCTCCGCGTGGGAACCCAGCCCGTGACGCGCTGCGTCACAAGAGCGGACGCCGAGCGTCCAGGGAGGCATTCCCACGCAGAGCGTGGGAACGATCATGAGCGTGCGGTGTTGCCTACTTCGCTGGATGGCTCACTTCACGCAACGGCTTGCCACGCACCGGTGCCTCGCCTGCCACGTAGTAAGGCGCCGTGCTGCGCGGCAGCGGCTGGCGGCCACGGATCTTGTCGGCGATCTTCTCGGCGATCATGATCGTCGGCGCGTTCAGGTTGCCGGTGGTGATGATCGGCATGATCGACGCGTCGACCACCCGTAGGCCCTGCATGCCATGCACGCGGCCCTGGCCGTCGACCACCGCCATCTCGTCGGTGCCCATCTTGCACGAGCAGGACGGGTGGAACGCGGTCTCGGCGTGCTCGCGGATGAACTTGTCCAGTTCCTCGTCGGTCTGCACCTCGATCCCCGGGCTGATCTCACGACCACGATAGGCGTCCAGCGCTGGCTGGGCCATGATCTCGCGGGTCAGGCGGATACCGTCGCGGAACTCCTGCCAGTCCTGTTCGGTGGCCATGTAGTTGAACAGGATGCTCGGGTGCTGGCGCGGGTCCTTGGACTTGAGCTGCACGCGGCCACGGCTCGGCGAGCGCATCGAGCCCATGTGCGCCTGGAAACCGTGTTCCTTCACGCCGTTGCTGCCGTTGTAGTTGATGGCCACCGGCAGGAAGTGATACTGGATGTTCGGCCACTCGAATTCTTCGCGGGTGCGAATGAAACCGCCGGCCTCGAACTGGTTGCTGGCGCCGATACCGGTACCGTTGAACAGCCATTCGGCACCGATGGCCGGCTGGTTCCACCACAGCAGCGATGGGTACAGCGACACCGGCTGGGTGCAGGCGTACTGCAGGTACAGCTCGAGGTGGTCCTGCAGGTTCTCGCCGACGCCCGGCAGGTCATGCACCACCGGGATATCCAGGCTTTCCAGCAGCTTGCGCGGGCCGACGCCGGAACGTTGCAGCAGTTGCGGCGAAGCGATCGCGCCACTGCAGACGATGACTTCCTTGCGGGCACGGGCCTCGACGCGCTCTTCGGCCGAGCCCACCAGGTAACGCACGCCGATGGCGCGCTTGCCGTCGAACAGCACCTTGTCGGCGAGGGCGTGGGTGACGATGGTCAGGGTCGAACGTTTCTTGGCGATGTCCAGGTAGCCGCGGGCGGTGCTGGAGCGACGGCCGTTGGGCGTCACGGTACGGTCCATCGGACCGAAGCCTTCCTGCTGGTAGCCGTTGAGGTCTTCGGTGCGTGGGTAGCCGGCCTGCACGCCGGCCTCGACCATGGCGTGGAACAGCGGGTTGTTGCCGGCCTTGGGCGTGGTGACCCGCACCGGGCCTTCGCCGCCGTGGTAGTCGTTGGGGCCGATGTCACGGGTTTCCGCCTTGCGGAAATACGGCAGGCAGTCCAGGTAGCTCCAGTCTTCCAGGCCGGGCAGCTTGGCCCAGCCGTCGTAATCCATGGCGTTGCCGCGGATGTAGCACATGCCGTTGATCAGCGAGGAACCGCCCAGGCCCTTGCCGCGGCCACATTCCATGCGGCGGCCGTCCATGTGCGGCTCCGGGTCGGTCTCGTAGGCCCAGTTGTAGCGCCGGCCCTGCAGCGGGAAGGCCAGGGCGGCGGGCATCTGGGTGCGGAAGTCGAAGCGGTAGTCGGGGCCACCGGCCTCGAGCAGCAGGACGGTGACGCCTGTGTCTTCGGTCAGGCGGGTGGCCAGGGTGTTACCGGCCGAACCGGCGCCGACGATGATGTAGTCGTATTCTTGGGACATGAAATGCACTCCCTCTCTTTGAAGTGGGTCAGGTCGCGTCAGCCGGGCTGCCACTCGATTGTGGCGAGGGAGCTTGCTCCCGCTCGGCTGCGCAGTAGCCGCAAGGTCTGCGACCGGGGTTTGTCTGGATGGACGCGGTGCCTGGAGTTGGGGCTGCCTGGCAGCCCAACGGGGGTAAGCCCCCTCGCCACGAGGGCCAACTCAGGGGGCGCGGCGTGTTAGAACACCGAGACGTAGTCGCCCAGCTCGACCTGAACCGATTTGATGCGAGTGAAGTTGTTCAGCGAGCTGATGCCGTTCTCACGGCCGACACCCGACTGCTTGTAACCGCCGACCGGCATCTTCGCGTCGGATTCGCCCCAGGCGTTGATCCAGCAGATACCGGCTTCGAGCTGGTGAATCACGCGGTGCGCGCGGTTCAGGTCGCGGGTCACCAGACCGGCGGCCAGGCCGAAGTCGGTGTCGTTGGCGCGACGGATCACTTCTTCCTCGGTCTCGTAGGTGAGGATGCTCATCACCGGGCCGAAGATTTCCTCGCGGACGATGGTCATGTCGTCGGTGCAGTCGGTGAACACGGTCGGCGCGACATAGGCACCGTTGGCGAACTCGCCACCCAGGCGTTCACCGCCGCACAGCAGGCGGGCACCTTCTTCCTTGCCCTTGGCGATGTAGCCCAGCACGCTTTCC
Source organism: Pseudomonas fuscovaginae SE-1 (assembly GCF_000364705.1). Taxonomy (GTDB): domain Bacteria; phylum Pseudomonadota; class Gammaproteobacteria; order Pseudomonadales; family Pseudomonadaceae; genus Aquipseudomonas; species Aquipseudomonas fuscovaginae_A. The sequence continues at coordinate 72,093 of NZ_AQOH01000067.1, forward strand.
ATGTGGGCGAAGCTGACCAACGGACCGAAGTTGGTGTTCTCGTCCTCCGGATTGCCGACGCGAATGCGCGCCACGCGCTCGACGATCTTGGCTTCGAAGGCGGCTTTCAGGTGGCTCGGCACGAATACGCGGGTGCCATTGGTGCAGACCTGGCCGGAGCTGTAGAAGTTGGCCATCATCGCGGTGTCGGCGGCGCGATCCAGGTCGGCGTCGTCGAAGATGATCAGTGGCGACTTGCCGCCCAGTTCCATGGTCACGTCCTTGAGCGACGAGCTGGAGGCGCTGGCCATGACTTTCTTGCCGGTGTCGGTGCCGCCGGTGAAGGAGACTTTCTCGATGCGCGGGTGCTCGGTCAGCCAGGTGCCGACTTCACGGCCGCTGCCGGTCAGGACGTTGAACACACCGGCAGGCAGGCCGGCTTCAGTGTAGATCTCGGCCAGCTTCAGGGTGGTCAGCGAGGTGACTTCGCTCGGCTTGAAGATCATCGCGTTGCCGGCGGCCAGGGCCGGTGCGGATTTCCACAGGGCGATCTGGATCGGGTAGTTCCACGCGCCGATACCGGCGACCACGCCCAGCGGCTCGCGGCGGGTGTAGACGAACGAGGTGGTGCGCAGGGGGATCTGCTCGCCTTCGATCGCCGGCACCAGGCCTGCGTAGTATTCCAGCACGTCGGCACCGGTGACGATGTCGACATAGCGGGTTTCGGAGTAGGCCTTGCCGGTGTCCAGGGTTTCCAGCATGGCCAGTTCGTCGTTGCGCTCACGCAGGATTTCCACGGCGCGACGCAGGATGCGCGAACGCTCCATGGCGGTCATGGCGGCCCAGATCTTCTGGCCCTTTTCGGCGCTGACCACGGCGCGCTCGACGTCTTCCTTCGTCGCACGCTGCACTTGGGCGAGAACTTCACCGTTAGCCGGGTTGATGGCATCGAACGTGGCATCGCTGCCCGCGTCGGTGTAGCCGCCGTCAATGTAGAGTTTTTGCAGTTCGAAACGGGCCATAGTGTCCTCGCAAGTGCATGAGTGGTTGACGTTGACCGTCGTGCGCGCCACAAGATCGTGACAACGTCGGTCGACAGTCGTTCAGGGGCCGAGCGGTTCTCTGTGCTCTAGCTCTCCTGCTTCGCCAGTTGCAAATCCATGTATTCGTAAGCGATCCGTTGCGCCTGCGCGGTGTCGAAAGCGTCTCCCGACAACGCGCCGCGCAACCACAAACCGTCGATCAACGCTGCCAGTCCCCTTGCCGCGCTGCGTGCCGTGGAAACCGGCAGGACACGGCGGAACTGGTAGCACAGGTTGGAGTACAGGCGCAGATCGTTGATCCGCTGCAACCTGTGCAACGACGGGTGATGCATGCTGGCGGCCCAGAAGGCCAACCAGGTTTTCATTGCCGGGCCATTGACCTGGCTGGCGTCGAAGTTGCCTTCGATGATCACCTGCAGATGCGCCCGCGGGCTGCCATCTGCCAGCGCCTGGCGGCGCGTGGCGACGTTCTCGCTCAGGACATTCATCAGGTGCTGCATCGTGGCAGCGATCAGGCCGTTCTTGTCCTGAAAGTAATGACTGATGATGCCATTCGAGACACCGGCCAGACGGGCAATCAGCGCAATGCTGGCGTCCCCCATTCCGACCTGATCGACCGCCATCAGGGTGGCTTCGATCAATTGCTGGCGGCGTATGGGTTGCATACCGACCTTGGGCATCGTGCAGCTCTCCTTAGGCCCTCCGGCAGACGTGTCACGGCTACCGGCATGGGGGCCAGTCTATTTTGTTTTGATTGAACGTTCAATCAACAAAGAATAAGATCTGCGACAAATCGTCGCTGCCTACAGGTTTTTCCTACATGTAGCTGACGGAAAAACGACCTCCGAAAAACCATCGAACCTGCGGGGCAGAGACTCTGCGCGGGCGAAGACGGACATGGCCAACAGGCACGAAAGGCACCCGGCAGCACGGCAACGTCTTGCACAAGGTCCTGGCGCACCGGTTCAGGCGCAATCCACGCAAGTTCGAATTTTTTCGGGGTGTCTTTATATCACCCGCCGGTCGGCTGCCACCAAACCGATTGGCCGGGTGCCGTGTTGCCTTGTGTCTTTCTCTCGCACTGCCTGGAGCATCTGTGCAATGAGTTCTGCCTCTCTTATAAAAACTCCCGCCGAAAAGGTGCGGGTCAACGGTTGGGTGTTCTACACCTCGACCGCGTTGATACTGCTGCTGACCGCCATCCTCATCATCGCCCCGCAAGAGGCCGGCAAAATGCTCGGCGTCGCCCAGGCGTGGCTGTCGCGCAGCTTTGGCTGGTACTACATGGTGGTGATCGCCGCCTACCTGGTGTTCGTCATCGGGTTGGCGTTCTCTTCCTACGGCAAGTTGAAGCTGGGCTCCAGGCAGGACACTCCGGACTTCAGCTATGGCGCCTGGGCGGGCATGCTGTTCTCCTCGGGGATCGGCATCTCGCTGCTGTACTTCGGTGCTTCCGAGCCGCTGGACCACTTCTTCAACCCGCCGCAGGGCACGCCCGGCAGCAACGAGGTCGCACGCCAGGCGCTGCAACTGACGTTCCTGCACTGGGGCCTGCATGGCTGGGCGATCTATGCCCTGGTCGGCCTGGCGGTGGCGTACTTCGCCTACCGGCACAACCAGCCGCTGGCCCTGCGCTCGGCGCTGTACCCGCTGGCGGGCGAGCGTTGGGTCAAGGGCGCGGCCGGGCACGCGGTGGACGGCTTCGGCATGTTCGTCACCCTGCTGGGCCTGGTGACCAACCTGGGCATCGGCGCCATGCAGGTGTCTTCCGGCCTGGAAAACCTGTTCGGCATGCAGCACAGCAACACCAACCTGCTGATCGTGATCATCGTCATGAGCACCGTGGCGACCATCGCCGCCGTGTCGGGTGTGGAGAACGGCATTCGCCGCCTGTCCAACCTGAACATCGTGCTGTTCAGCGGCCTGCTGATCTTCGTGCTGCTGTTCGGGCCGACCCTGCACCTGCTCAACGGCTTCGTGCAGAACATCGGTGACTACCTCAATGGCGTGGTGCTGAAGACCTTCGACCTCTACGTCTATGAAAACAACGCCGAGAAATCCGACCGCTGGCTGGGCCTGTGGACCCTGTTCTACTGGGCGTGGTGGATTTCCTGGGCGCCATTCGTGGGCATGTTCATCGCGCGTATTTCCCGTGGCCGCACCGTGCGTGAACTGGTCGCCGGCGTGCTGCTGATCCCGCTGGGCTTCACCCTGGCCTGGCTGTCGATCTTCGGCAACTCGGCGTTGGACCTGGTGATGAACCACGGCGCCGCGGAACTGGGCAAGACCGCGCTGGAACAGCCTTCGATGGCGATCTACCAGTTGCTGGACTTCTACCCGGCGGCCAAGGTGGTGATCGGTGTGTCGATCTTCGTCGGTTTCGTGCTGTTCCTGACTCCGGCGGACTCCGGCGCGGTGATGATGGCCAACCTGTCGTGCAAGGGTGGCCAGGTCGACGAGGACGCCCCGCACTGGCTGCGGATCTTCTGGTCGGTGGTGATCACCCTGGTGACCATCGGGCTGTTGTTCGCCGGCAACTTCGAAGCCATGCAGACCATGGTGGTGCTGGCCGGCCTGCCGTTCTCGGTGGTGCTGGTGTTCTTCATGTTCGGCCTGCACAAGGCGATGCGCCAGGACGTGCAGATCGAGGGCGAGCAGGCCGAACTGGCGGCCCGTGGCCGTCGCGGTTTCAGCGAGCGCCTGAGCCAGCTCGACCTGCAACCGACCCAGGCGATCGTCCAGCGCTACATGGACAGGCAGGTGACACCGGCACTGGAAGAGGCGGCGGCGCAACTGCGCAACCTGGGCCTGACGGTGCAGACGCAACTGGGCAAGTCCAGGAGCCTGATCGGCCTGCGCGTGGAAATGGAGGAGGGCAATCCCTTCGTCTATGAAGTGAGCCTGGACGGCTACCTGGCGGCGCCCAGCGAATCGGCGCACGAGGGCGCCGAGAGCGAAGTGCGGACCCGCTACTACCGCGCCGAGGTCTACCTGCACAACGGCAGCCAGGAGTACGACCTGATGGGCTTCACCCGGGAACAGATCACCCGTGACGTGCTCGATCAGTTCGAAAGCCATCGGCAGCTCCTGGGCCGGGTCTACAGCTGAGGTTTGGGCGGTGTACGCGTTGCACCGCCCTCGCCCTTCTCAAGGACTGAAAGGTTCCATGTGGCGAGGGGGCTTGCCCCCGTTCGGCTGCGAAGCAGCCG
>NZ_AQOH01000068.1 GCF_000364705.1 Pseudomonas fuscovaginae SE-1
AAGAAAAACTCAATTCTGTGTCCGGGAATTGTTGACCACTACAGTTGCTGCGTATGACTGGATCACCACGCCGACGGGAAGGGCGGCTAGCCTGAACACCACGACTGGCGCGCCTTGCAGGTAACGTCTTGAGCGCGTTGGGGCTGGCTTAGCAGCACAGCCCCGAACACTTTCAATCAAGTGCTCGGGAGCGGGCTGAGGCTCTCGCTACTTGTCGTACTTGGAAGGCAATGGGCAGTCGTAATTTACGTCAATCATGTCCAAGTTCTGCAACTCGAAATTGGCATAGCTTGTTCCATTTGAAGTACGGACTTTGGGCTGCCCGTACACAAACACGAACGCGGTCGGCTTGGGCTCCTGGGAGATCTTTGAAAGCCTGGTCGCCATGAGGTTCTTGAGCTTATAGCGCTCAACGAGCTTGTCCGAAACGAAGCTTGAGGTCGTCAGGCTTTCTGCTCCGCGCATCAAGCATTTCTTGAACTTGATCCGGTATGCGTCGTTTTTTCGGGTGCGGTCGATGTAGGCCCACCCATAGTAGATGACAGGGTGGTCGGGGAGGTCATTCAGATCCTGCTCCCAAATGCATTTGAAAATGCTTTCGTACGCCACGTCCTGCCCGGCAATGTTGATGCGGCGAAACTCCAAGGTGTTGTCGGATAGATATCGAATGTACCGACTGACCACCGAGCGGACTGAGTAGATGGGGCCAACCAGCCCTGTTTCACCCAGCTTGGCGGTGTAAGGCCTGGTGCTCTTAGCGCGTTTTTTCGCTACGTGCAGATCGGCCGCGGGATCCTGGGTAGGTTCGTCATAGTACGAGTCAGGACGCTCAAGCTTGAACACGTCCACAATGGACTGATCGACCGTTCTGCGCTTCTGCCCGTCAGGGCCGTTAGGCTCAACCTCCAAGTCGATTCCCTTACCGTTCACGATCCCGCATGCCTCACTATGGTCTCCGTAGACCTTGAAGTGTGGCACCACCCGCATGCTCTGCACGTCCTTATCCAGATTCGCACAGGTCACCTGTGCTGAGCAGTCCGCTCCAGGGCAAACGAAAGCTCGTTTATTGGTGATGACACCTGCCCAGAACAGGTCATAGGCTCGATCAGGATCGACAAAATCTCCAGCCTCAACGCTAAACGCAACATCCAACGCCATGTTTCCAGTAAACCTCCTGTAATCCGTCCACCGCCACTGCGGCGCATCCAACCACGGTCTAGCCCCTCAACGGCCATCGCCGTGACCGAATCCTCGCACACTATGCGAAGCTCGGCGACCCGTGTTGGTGGCAAAATGCGATCAGCTGGATTTCAACATAGAAGGTTCATTCAACCCTTCATCGGCAAAACCTATATATTGGGTTGGCTAGACATTTATGGCGCTACATATTGTGCTAAATTGCGCCTGAGAGCCTACATCTGGTGTTTTGTCATGAACGAAGCCCATATCGAGAAAGCAGCGACTGACCTGCTCATGCAGATTTACCGTGATCGCCGGTACCTGTGGCCGGATCAAGATATTCCGCCGATGATGATGCGCAGCCCCCGGATCGCTGCCATGGTCTGCGGCTACGACTATCGTGAATATCCCACCCTGGGAGACAGCCAGTTCAACCGGCATAACACCGGTACTCGCATCGCAGGCCTGATTGACCGTCAATCGAACAAGATCGCAGTCGCGACTGAGTTTGGTGACAAAGTTCAGCTCTTCACAGGGGCCCATGAAATCGGCCACCTCATGCTGCATGAGGACACCGTCATGCATCGCGACCGCGCGTTTGATGGCAGCCCGCTGCAAACACCACGTGCACCAGCAGAGCGGCAAGCAGATCGCTTCGCGGCCTGCTTCCTCATGCCTCAGAAGCTGGTGAGGGAGCGGTTCGAGTTCATGTTCCACTGCAAGGGGCAATTGCGCTTCAGCGACGTGATCGCATATCACCTCGATCCCATCAATCCTGATCGTCTGCTTTATGCGTCGAAAGACTCCGGTGAGCGCGAGCTGGCGCTGGCGCGGTGCACCCGGTTTAACAACCAGAACCTGATTTCACTGGCCCAGCAATTCGGTGTCTCGGATTCGGCCATGGCCATCCGGATTAAGGAGCTGGAGTTGGTGCGCTGGCCTTAGAGCGGGCAGGGCTTTATTACGGTTAGTGTCGATGGCTTGAGAAGCGGTCGCGGTAGGAACGGCAGTTACCTGCCGCCCCCCGCACAGATCCGTACGTGCGGAACTACCGCATACGGCTCCTGCCTCGGGTATGTGACGCGAAGCGATCCTCAGGGTAAGGATGTGCATTTCTGGGTCTCGGGATATAGAGATCGGCAAGGCGTCCGTAACGTGACCATTGAAGCCGATTACGCTGGCTGCGTCGCTTAAGGGCTTGCCGCCAGAGACGGCACACCGCCAAACGAAAACCGCCAAGACGTATCAGGTTCCCCGGTACCGCGTGGTAATTGAAGTAACCGGTCACCACACGTTTGAGCCATTGCCCTTGAACCCGGACAAGGTCATGACGCCGGCGACTCAACTCCTCACGGATAGCAAGAAGCGTCGCACGCATACGCTTTTTGACAGTCAGTCGTAGTACTTGGAAGTCACCGCGTCGGCTGACACTACAACAGTGGGTGAATCCCAGGAAATCAAAAGTCTCCGGTTTTCTCAAACCTCGTTTCCTGCGATTCATCACGGCAAAACGACCAAACTCAATCAGTCGTGTTTTCGAGGCGTTGAGCGATAGACCGAATCTGGCCAACCGTTCCTGCAACTGCGCCAGAAACTGCTGAGCCTGCACTTCCGTCCTGAACCCCACCACACTGTCATCCGCGTAGCGCACGACAATCACATCGCCACGGGCGTGGCGCTCGCGCCACTGCCTTGTCCATAGATCCAGCACGTAGTGAAGATAGATATTCGCCAGCAGCGGCGATATCACTGCGCCTTGGGGCGTCCCCTTGGTTGCAGCCACCCTACGGCCATCCTCCATAACACCCGCTTGAAGCCATTTGCAGATAAGCCCGAGCAAGCGTCGATCTGCAATCCGGTGCCCTAGAAACATCAGCATCCATTCATGGTCGATCTCATCAAAGAACGATGTGATATCCGCATCAAGTATCCAGTTCACCTTTTGGCTTTTCAGCGCGACCGTTAACGCATCCAGCGCATCGTGCTGACTGCGGCCCGGTCTAAACCCATACGAGAATCCAAGAAAGTCTTCCTCATAGATCGCACTCAGCACGGTAACAACCGCCTGCTGTACGATCTTGTCCTCCAAGGAAGCAATACCCAACGGGCGTTGCCTGCCATCGGCTTTGGGAATGTAGACCCGCTGCGATGGCGTTGCCCGAAAAGCTCCTTTGTGAAGCCTACCGTGCAACTCAGTTACACGCTGGAGAAGACCTTCCTCATAGTCTCGCCACGACATGCCGTCCACACCGACCGCAGCGTCGCGGCGCAGGGCATAAAAGCTTTGCGCCAGTAACTGTGGTGTGATGTGGTGCAGCAATGCCGTGAACTGCATGCCCTTGTTCCTTCGGGCTGCTTCACGTACACCTTCAAGTCCCATCGACGCGCTACTGATCCGGCTCTGTGTCCGGGGCGCGGGAGGCCTGTGGCGTTTGGCCTTTCCTGCTCCGCCCGGTGCTGGCGCACCGGGCACCGCTAAGATCTCCCAGTTTCTGTGCAAAGGACTTCCCGACGTGCACAGGGTCTCCGACCGCGCGGGATCAGAGCATGACTGGCGTATAACGCCATGCTCCGTGTGGCCTTCTGCTTCGCTTAACAGCATCGGCATCCCGAATTCCTGATTACGCGGCTCAATGGCTGGCCCATCGGTTTCCCCTGTCAACGCTTCACCCTGCACCTCACGGTGCAACATGCATGACTCGGGGTCTGGTTGATTCGCCATTTCTTACCAGTATCGAACTTTCATCGACTATCCTCTGCCAGCTTTAACTGGCGCTCTAAGCGTCCGCCCAACTCACCTTGCGTAAGTCAGGCCGGTACCCACAAAATTGGCATGGAGAAATCAATGGAAGGGACTCAACAAACCTCGCAGGACAGCTGGAATGGGGAGGATGTGCTTGAGCCTGGCTTCATCGTCATTCGCCGGCCGTTGGATAGCGGCTTCTGCGTTGATTTGTACCTCCAAGTATTCCAAAAAGTCTCCATGGAAAAGTGGCAATCACTGCCCGAAGACCAATGGCATCACCTGGCTACGATCGAGCCCGGCTGGATTACGATGTATCCCGTCTACACCAATCCGCACACCCAACGTTATCGTAGCAATAAGCACGGAAACGTAGGCTGCATCATGTATAGCCACCAGTCGACCCGCGACCTTCCTGATACTCCTGATGATGCTGTGCTCTACATCGACATCAGCCTCCCTCGCAAATTGTTTGAGTCCTGCAATGAAGGGCTGGGGCTGGTGAAACACCTCACTCCGTTATGGCGAGGTTTGCGGTTTGCGCCCGGTATAAAAACCCTGGTCATATCGGATGAAAGCGACACCTCGATCACTGACGGAGCAGTCTTCGTCAGTGAAGCTAGGGTGGATGAATGTCGAAGAACGTGCATGCGGATTACCCGGGCCCGGAAAAAGAGTGAAATGTCTGCGCAGTTGCACTGGGTGATGAGCCAGGTCTTTCCGACGCTGATTCCCAACGTGATATTTGAGGGTAGCCGCCCTGTTCTGGCGAGCACGGCTGCTCGTAGGGCCAGCAACTCGATTGGAAAAGCGGCAGCGCAAGCTCGGCGTCACCAACTCAGGGAGGTGATAATCGGCGCTGAAATGCTGGCGAAGGAAGCTCCCCGCGAACTTTTCGAGCTGCGTGCGGAGATCGAGAGGGTCACACTGACCGTGATGATCGAAAAGTTCGAGATCATGCTCGATCAGAACCTAAGCGAGGGACACTGGCAGCAGTTCTTCGAGTCCAACCTGTTCATTTTGGGCATGGTATTCGCGCGCCCGGTGACGCTTTTGCACACTCAGTTCCATGCCCGAGGCTCCATGGTCAATGGGTCTGGAGCTCACATTGGTGACCTGCTTTTGGCTCAGGGACGCGAGCTCGCCATCGTGGAAATTAAAAAGCCTTCCACCCCACTCATGCAAAGCAGACCGTATCGCAATCTAGACGTCTACGGCCCACATCTGCAGCTCAGTGGAGCGATTACACAAGTACTGTACCAGCAAGGGTTGATGCGCTCCACATGGCTGTCCCATCTTCAGGATCCGACGATGCGGGACTTGAATCCTGACACCGCCAGGTGCGTTGTCATTGCAGGCACCAAGCCGACCGAGGAAGGCCGCCGGCGCAGCTTCGAGATATTCCGCAACGCCTGCAAGGACGTCGAGGTCGTCACCTTTGACGAATTGCTAGGTAAGCTGCGGATACTGGCTGTGCACTTGTCACCCGCAGCTCCAGCCAACAGCTCAGATCTTTTCTGAAACGCTGGTCGGACGCGACCTTGTACGAGTGGAGCAGCTGCTGACTAAACACTGGTGAGCATTTTTACTAGCTGTGCATGCTCCCAGATCTACAGGGTCGCAGTTGTACGACTGCAGCGAGTCGAAAATATAGGCACGGCCCTCCGGGCTGTAGCAGCTGTCGCAATAATCGAGCGTGCCGCAATCGTTGTAGAACGTGAGCACCCGGCCGTCGACTTCGACAGTCATCAGGCCACAGTAGATCTCAGCCCACGGCTGATGGTCAATGCGGCGCATGGTGCGAACTCCAAGGGCAATGTCGCGCAGAATCTGACAGGTCTCGCGGGCGGTAAGTGGTTTTGCTTCCAAACGAACGGTAGCTGAATCTGGGTGTTGTCGGGCCACCCGTGCCCAACCTAGGCTAACTGCATGGTAAATGAAACCTTGCGTGTTGGGCGTGTTGCGCGGGCATCAATTTGGTAGCTTCAGCCCTTTGGGAGAACACTCCCCGAGCTGCTCGGCTTTCACGATCAGGCTGAGCAAGCGGTGGGCATCGCTATCCAATGAGCTCATATGCCCCGTTAAATTGGGAGCGTACCTCTCGGCAAGGCGCGGAATGCATTTAAACACCTCGCCGGATGCGAAGCGGAGGTGCCTGCAGCACAACTGCCGTGGAAAGACCTGCGCACGATCCTAAGCGCCGCAATGACATAAAGCGCGGGGCGTGGAGGGTTTTATGAAATATTGGGCCTGCGAAGGAACGCAACACACTGGCCTATAGGTGCTCAGCAGGTACGAACATGACGAATCGCTCAGTTCTCCGTAATATGTTGGCACATCGCCATACAGGAGTTTCAGCGTAATGCCTACAGCCTCGATCCCCGCATACAAGGCAGTTTCACCCCTGCTTGCAAGAAACGCTGTGCCGAGAACAGGTACCGACAATCTGCCAGGCTATTACTCGACTCAGCATGATATGTGGGTTGTTGAGACACCTAATGGTACTCAGCCAGTTATTGCTCGTGGAGCGCTGGACGAGCTTCTCACTAAGACGAAGGTCAATAGTGAGGAGGATGACGACTCGTTCGTGACGCTCGAAACGCTTACAAAAACGTACTCCAAGCCCGAAAGTGACGACGATCTCACTTCCAAGGGGCAGGCCTCTCATCTGCTCCAACTGATGACCAAGACCGATACGGTGATCGAAGAGGATGACCCGAGTGACAGCTACGCCATGCTGGAGCTGATGACCAAAACCGCAGCAGAGCTCGAACACGATGATCCGGGAGATATGCAATTCGGCCTCGATGAGCGTTTTTACCTGGATTGAGGCTTTCCACTATGTTTCTGCTGGTCACTAATCGCCGCGATATAACGATGGACTTCGTCGTCGCAGAGCTCCAACGGCGGGGCTTGCCTTATTTCAGGCTTAACACTGAACTGCTCCCTCTGTCCCGAAGCACGTTGGGCGTGAGTGCCATGGATGATTGGGCAATTGAGCTGGAGGGGAAACGAATTACGGGGCGTGACGTTACCGCTGCCTATTTTCGCAGGCCTGGCGCGCCACAAGCACCTGAGGCAGTGCTGGATGCAGGTGAACGTGCCTACATTGAGGCGGAATGGAACAGCGTCCTGAAGAGCCTCTATTTCCGATTGGAGGGTTGCTGGTTCAGTGACCCTACTCAAATCTTTCTGGCTGAAGATAAACCGCGACAGCTCCTGATTGCGCGGCACCTCGGTTTCAATATCCCGGATACCACCATCACGAACCAGTTGAAGCCCGCCGAGTTACTGACGGCAGAGGGAAGGGCTGTTGGGAAGCCTCTACGGCAAGCGGTATTGCCGGGCGCGCTGGAGAAGGTGATGTTTACCTCACGGCTGCAGCCATTGACCGAAGCAGATGCGCCTGCGCTAGGCCTTGCCCCGGTGATCATTCAGGCTGAAGTGCCAAAAAAATATGATGTTCGAGTCACTGTCGTTGGCGCTCAGGTGTTCGCCACCGCCATCTGGTCTCAGGATAGCGAAGAAACCGAAGTTGACTGGCGACGGGGTAGCCGCCCTGACTTACGACACGAGGCCATTGGCTTGCCCGATCAAGTGGCTGCTCAATGTCGAGAGTTGGTGCACCGTCTGAACCTGCGATATGGCGCTATTGATCTGGTGTGCGACCCAGATGAAAAGCTGTGGTTTTTGGAGATCAATCCAAACGGTCAGTGGGCCTGGATCGAAAATCAAACCGGATACCCAATTGCCGCGGCGATCGTTGATGAGCTGGAGATGATCCGAAATGGCCCGGTTTGATAGGCAGTTGTTTTGGCCGACCCTGGTTCCACCGACGCCTGAAAAGGTTGCGGCAAATGACCAAATGCGCGATGGGTGGAAGGCATCCGTCAACGACGGCAATTGGGATCTACAGAGCGAAATAGCGTTGGAAGAGGCGCGCCGGATGTACGACGCTGAACAGGAGCGGCGTAAAGGTGTCGACACGAAAGCTGGGGTCTACCTGGCGGCAGTAACTGCACTCATCCCGGTGTTGGTGTCGTTATTGCCGACCCTTTGGAGCGACAGGACCAGTAAGGCCCTTGGCGCCGTGTCGCTAGCGGTGTTTGCGCTTGCAGTGGCGTATGTCCTTCGAGCGGGGTACAGCGCGTTCTGCGTACTGCGCGTGAGCAATGCTCACACGGTGGGGGTCGACGACATTTCGCTTTGCTGGAGTACGCAACAACCCGCCGCGAGCTTGGCCAAGTCTATCGCTATCAAAGTCATCGAAAACTACCCGGGCAACAACGCCAAGGTGAGCCATATCAAGCTGGCACATGACTACCTCCTGCGGGCGTTTTTCGTTTTCGCCGTGCTGCTGGGTGTACAGGCACTGTGGCCGTGCGCGACATGGGTAATAGAAGAGCTTTCCAAGCTGATGGCACCTGAGGTGAGGCGACCGCTGATGATGTGCTTTTCCTGACCAAGCACCACAAACGAGCACACCTGGCTCGATGTCGCTGTGGTAGTACAGATGGCGCGGCTCAAATCCGGCTATTTAGCAATGTATGAAGAAGGGATGCTTATGTATTTACGTACGCTGGATGTTCAGGGCTTCAAATGCTTTGGGGAGACGTTCTCTATCGAACTCCATGACGGCCTGAACGTTCTGGTCGGCGAAAACGGGGCCGGCAAGACTGGCGTTGTCAGCGCGATACGACAGCTCTTCAATGACTCCGAGTCGGGCAAACGGGTTATCAGTGAGCGTGATTTCTACAGGGGATTTGGCAAGGATGATGTCGCGGCTGAGGAGATCAAAATTCAGGCGACCTTCTCCGGTCTCGACAAGAATGATGTCATTGCGTTTGACACCTGGTGCGGCAACCAGCCCGAGGCAAAACTCACGTTCACGGCCCTAAACCAGGAGTCTCGTGGTAGGTTCAAACACCATACTTACGGTGGCCACGAGTACACCAAAGCGTTTGAAACCGAGAAATTGGACTATGTTCACTGCGTTTATCTACCGCCGTTACGCGACGCTGAAACCAAGCTTAGAGAAGGGCGCCAGTCTCGCCTCGCGCGCCTGTTAAAAGCGCTCTGCCGCAAGGACATAGAAGCCGCCAGAAAGGCTCGTGTACTGCATCCACTGGAGCAGCATGTTGGGGACTTCAATCGCCAGCTATCAGAGAGCGACCAATTTGCTATCAAAGCCGCCAACCAGCGAATTGGCGACAGCCTAAAAGCTGCACTGGGTGCTCATCTCTCTCAGGGCACAATGATCCAGTTTTCGGAAGTGAGCTTCTCGCGAATCGTGGAAGGTCTGAGGCTCCTGTACTTCCCAGACTTGAGCAAGGCTGACGCAGCACAATTTCGTGCATTGGAAGAAAACAGCCTGGGCTACAACAACCTGCTGTACATCGCTTCCATTCTGGCAGAGCTGACCTTCGAAGCCGATGCAGGGCAGGGCGAGAAGACGTACCTGCGCCTGCTGTTGATCGAGGAGCCGGAGGCACATCTTCATCCGCAACTCCAGCTCCGGCTACTTCGGCATCTTAAGAAGGCTGCTGAGGCTCGCGGAATGCAGGTGATCATAACCACCCACTCGACTGTGATCACCGCAGCAGTATCTGTAGACCACGTTATCCACCTGTCCAACCTGGGCCGCCCCAAGGCAGTGCCCCTCAGGAACTGCGGCCTGCCCACGCAGAGCCGACAATTTGTGGACAGGTGGCTTGATGCGACGAAGTCGAACCTGCTGTTCGCCAAAGGCACGATCCTAGTCGAGGGCATAGCGGAGGCGATGGTCTTGCCGGCGCTCGCCAAGATCGTACTGCAGCCCTTCGGCGATGGGCGCAATTCCCTGGACGACTACGGAGTGTCGGTCATCAATCTGGGCGGAATCTACTTCAATCACTTCATGCAGCTGTTCTGCGACGTCAAAGCCGAGCATCAAGGTGAAAACATTCCTGTCAGGTGCTCAGGACTGACCGACAACGATCCTCCAAAGTCAGTGATTGAGGACGATGGTGAGGGTGGTCAAAAGAGCGTCCCACTTCTGCCCCATGCGGACAACTGCATAGTCGGCAACAACCCGGCGCTGGGGTTGCAAAAGCACATCGGCCTGTCAGAGTTCGCCCGGCTGTTTGCAGGGAAGTACAAAACCTTCGAGTACGATATCGCAATGGAAGGCAACAACCTAAAGACCATGCTGATCGTCGCTGCTGGGCTCTGGGAGGCCCAGAATGGAGCGGTGGTGAAAGGCCTTAAAGCAGACGCGAAACTCGATTTTGCTGCCATGAGCTCCGCCCAGCGGGCGCCCTACGCCGGCGCACTACTGGATCGTATTGACTCCGATGACATTGGCAAGGGCATTTACGCCCAAGCCTTCGCAGATGTACTTGAGGCAAATGGGGCCGGCTTCGTTGTGCCGGTGTACATCCGCCAGGCCATCCTCTGGGCGTGCGGTCTGGAAGAGGATGTGGCCTGATGGCGGCAAAGGATAAGGCAGCCCAAATGGGTGCAGCCGATATCGAGTTCACCGACCAGCAGCAGAGATACATTGATGCACCGTTGGATCAGCATGTGTACTTAAGAGCCTGCCCCGGTAGCGGCAAAACAGAGGTGGTGGCCGCAAAGGTATGCAGGATTATCCAGGAGTGGAAGCATCACCCTTCTGGTATCGCTTTACTCACCTTTCTCAATAGTGCTACCGAAGAGCTCCAGAGCAGGGTTTATAAGTACCTCCGCGAGCCATTGGGCTTGCCGCACTACATCTCCACCTTCGATAGTTTCGTGCTCACACACCTGCTATCGAGTATCGCCAGCGAGATCACGGGCTTTCAAGGCCGGGACGGCGACTTCCGTATACGGATCATCGACAAGTCAGCTGATATCTACCACACGCGCATTAAAATCTGTGGACGCACCGTATCAGCCTGTCGATACAACTACGATAAAGGATCCAAACGCTACGTCTTTTCGACCAATGATCGGAAGTGGGATAACGACGCCAACCTCGCCCAACAGGACGAGGCTGACCAGAAGGCACTGTTGGCGACCAAAAAACGGCTTTGGGCCGCTGGCTTTGCGACCTACGGTGACATCGATATTCTCGCTTTGGTCGGGATGCAAGATGAAAAATTCAAAGATTACTTCTCGCGTATTGCACGCCGATTCCCGTTGGTGATCGTCGATGAGTGCCAAGACTTGTCGGCGGAGCAGCTTCTGATCGTCAAAAGGCTGAGCCTACTAGGCGTGAAATTCCATTTTGTAGGTGATCTTAACCAGTCAATTTATGGTTTCAGGAAATCGAATCCTGCAAACGTGCGTCGGCGCATGGAGGAGCTTGGCTTTGAGGAGTACGTTCTCAACGAGAATTGGCGAAGCGGCCAAGCCATCGTAGATGTGTGTTCCAACATTCTTCAATCCGACCGTGTGGTGGGCAATCCTCGTATTGCTTCAGTAAAGCCAAGGGTCGTCGAGTATCAGAACTGCCCGTCGGAGCTGCTTCCAGCTATTCGAGAAATGAGCCTGATACATGACAAGGTGGTGGTCGTCGCGCGCGGACATACAACACTCCAGCGCTTACGTACTGGTAGAGCTTTCGAGGGCATCGAGCTGCTGGCGCTGGCCTGCATAAACCTCAAAGCAGGCAGGTTGACGGACATGGCGCAATGCCTGGAAACATTCGGTAAGTGGCTGGCGGCCCGGCTACAACTGCAGGTTACGAAAGCAGGCCCTTACTGCCCTATGGATATTGAGTCAAAACTGGCGTGGCGTATATTCCTTCACGACGGTATCCAGTTTTTGGTGGAACACGGCGTAGGTGATGGTAATCAGACTTGGTCGGACTGGGCCCGGGCAGCAAAAATTGCGCTTGGAAAGCTGCCAGATCAAACATTCGTACCCGTAGAGGTGCGTGAGCATTTAGAAGGGCTGAGAGGCCTTAATTTGCGAGCCCGTTCTGGGCAGGGGAAGATGCTGATCTCCGAAAGGTTGGCCGGGGTACCCGATGTAGCCGCCCAACGTGACTGCCTGCGTTTCGAGACGATTCACGGGGTCAAGGGTGAAACACACGACGTGACCGTGGTTGTATCGTCGCAGAAACCAGGCGTGCATCAGTCGCACTGGAAGGACTGGCTGCGTGACCGGACTTCCGAAGCTGCGAGATTTGCCTACGTGGCGAGCTCGCGGCCTAAGCATGTGCTGATTTGGGCAGTGAAAAAATTGAAGGCTGAAGATCGGCTAGTGCTTGAGGGCCTGGGATTCGAGCTCCCGTAGATGATTAAGGTAGGGCGACCCAAGCGTTAGGGGATTGTGAGGTACTCGACCCCTTTGGGTAGGCAACCTCTTTCCTCGGCGGGGATCGTAAAGGTTCGAATGCGTTCGGCGGTGATGTATTTGAACGCTACGCTTCCTGACTCCTCGATCCTGGCGGTGGGTGGTGGCTGATGCCGGCCTTAAAGAGCATCGAAGTGCTCCAGGATGACTTCATCCACCGATTTTCTTGACTCGATAGCGATCATTCTCTCTCTGTGCAGTGCCAGGCGAGTCCAGATCGAGAAGTTCAAACGGACTGTGTTCGTGCGCCAATACGCCTTCGGCAATCTCAATGAATCGAGCGGGTTGTGCCAATTCCTGTTACCGCCAATGTAAAACTGACCCCTCCCCCTGGTTTATACTTTGGCAAATTTTGTCAAAAACGGACAAAGCCATGAGTACCCTGAACATCTCCCTCCCGGACGTCCTGAAGTCCTTTGTCGATGATCAGGTGAGCCAGCGTGGCTACAGCACCAGCAGCGAATACGTTCGGGAACTGATCCGCAAGGATCAGGGCCGCCAGCAACTGCGCGGTCTGCTGTTAGCCGGGGCTGCCTCGTCACCCACGGCTCCGGTGGATGATGACGATCGTGTCCCAGGACGTGGTGTAACTCATCATGGCTCTGGCC